>JAPLKD010000204.1 GCA_026388245.1 Pseudomonadota bacterium
GATGGCTTCCCTTATTGAGGAACACGAGACAAACAAGAGAACTTCTTATTCTGTTCCTGTTCCGATAAAGGGATAAAAGCCTACATTCCGGTACTCAAACACATGAACGAGAATACGAAAGGGATCTTCTCAGAAGACCGGTTTACCTATGATACCGAAAGAGATACCGTCATCTGTCCCGCAGGAAAGCAATTAAAGAGACGAACGCTCCATGCACATACACAGAACATCGAATATGCTGCATCAAAGAAAGATTGTCGTTTGTGTTCTCTTAAGTCTCAATGTACCAAGAGTAAGGGTGTGAGAACCGTACAGCTACACGTCCGCCAGGAAGAGTTCAACCATATGTTTGCAATAACAAAAACCCCCTTTGCAAAAAGAGACCTCAAAAACCGTCAGCACCTTATGGAACGTTCCTGTGCAAGGAGCACACGGTTTGGATTCGATCGGGCACGGTGGAGAGGCGTATGGAAGGTTGCTATTCAGGAATACCTTTTCTTGAGCTGGCCGATGACCTCTACCGGCAGGCAAGAAAGATACTGGGGAGCAAACGGAACCTCCTGGATCACCTGCGGGTTACCCTTCACCTTATCCTCTTTCCCTCATGGGAGGGGTTATTAAAAAGGATTCTTGAGCCCTACGAGTTTTCGTGAGATACCCTATCAGCAGAAAAAGGCTATAATACTGAAATCCTTACGGAGCAATGTCTCCTTATGGTGTGTTTTACCCCTCTCATGCATGGTGTTTCATTGAAACACCATGCAACTTCAGAAATCCGGCCTTATGGGAAGTGCCGAGCAAGGTTCACCGAAAATTACTTCCCTTTCAATAATACACTTGACCAGGGGAGATTATGGGGATACAATTTTTACGTGAACCTTGCTCGGATCCTGAAGAGATATCGGAAACAGATTATTGAGGAATGGATACATCGTCTGCATACAGGCGCCAGCGAGCGCTACAGGGAACGGCCCCTTGAGGAACTGTTTATCACCGTATCCGCAGCTTATGATGCATCCTGTGCCGTATTGACATGCAATGATTTTTCCATGATAGACTGTCATATCAAATGGATCACCAATATCCGCCTCCAGGGAAGTTTTTCCCTTTCAGAGGTTCAGAATGCCTATGAGTTTTTCAGGACAGGCCTGCTTCCCGTACTCGTAAAGGAGCTGAAAGGGTCTATGCTGCAAGATGTTCTGCAGAGATTAAACGCATGCCTGTTTTATACCATAACGAAGTTCAGCGACTATTTTCAATCTTTGCAAGAGAAGCAGATAAAGGATTATGCACAGAACCTTGAAGGAGAGGTGGAGAAGCGGACAAAGGAGCTTGCTGAATCCGAATCAAAATACCGTGTCCTTGTGGAAGATATAAACGACGGGTATTTTGTGAACCAGGACGGCATGATTGTCTTTGCAAACCAAGCGTTTTGTGACATACACGGCCATGCGCTCGCAGAGGTGATCGGAAAACCTTATGCAGACTTTATTGCGCCGAAGTCCCTTGTGGAAGTGCAAGGGTTGTATGAGGAAAGGAGAACGAAAGGACACGCCCAGGATCTCTACATGTATCTGCGGCGCCACAGGGATGGAAGCAGTCTGCCCACTGAAAACAAAGTGAAGCGTATAGTCTACGAGGGAAGGGATGCCGTAGCGGGAATCTGCAGGGACATTACGGAACGTATGGAAGCAGAGAAACGGGTCCGCGAGGCTGAGCGGCTTGCCCACATCGGAAAGCTTACCACTTCCCTGGCTCACGAGATCAGAAACCCTCTCTCATCGGTGAAGATGAATATTCAGATACTCCTGAAGAATACCGACTTTAATGGGAACGATAAGCGCCGCATGGAGATCATGGCAAAGGAGATATCCCACCTCGAAAGGATCCTTACAGAAATGCTCGATTTCGCGAAGCCTCTGAGACTGAACCTTGAGCCAGCCTCGATGAACGCAATCATAGATTCCTGCCTTGAAATACTTGATGTGAAGGTAAAGGAAAAAGATATAGTTGTGAAGAGGAATTACTCAAAGCGAATCTCCCCTGCTTTCATGGACCATGACAAGATAGAACAGGCAGTAACAAACGTCCTTCTTAACTCCCTTGAAGTGCTCCAAAGAGGTGATAAGATCGAAATCACCACAAAACAAGAGTCCAGAGGCGGGGGACTGGTGAGAGTCGATATCAGCGATACCGGGCCTGGCATCGGTACAGAGGCCCTTCCTTATGTCTTTGATCCCTTCTACAGCAACAAGAAAAAGGGTACAGGCCTGGGACTTTCTAACGTGAAAAAAATAGTAGAAGCACATGGGGGCACAGTGCGCGTAGGGTCTAAGAGACCTAAAGGGACGCATTTTTATCTCACCATACCCGTGAGGAAGATAACGTGAAAAGAAGGAAGATTCTCATTATCGATGACGAACAATCGCTGCTCGAATCCCTCGAGATGTTCCTGAGTGAAAAGGGGTATGTGGTAGGCTGTGCCCTTACTGCCAACGAAGGTCTTGAGAAGAACCGCTCCTTTGAGCCGGATGTCATCATCCTTGATATCCGCCTTCCGGACATGGATGGTCTCGAGGTATTGCAGGAACTGAGGAAGAATTATAAAGGAAAGAGTGTCATCATCATTACGGCGTTCCATGACATGGATACAACAATCAAAGCCATGAAACAGGGTGCCTGTGAATATATCACCAAACCCATCGACATCGAGGAGTTGGAAGAGGCAATCGGCCGGGCATTGAAGCTTGGAAGATCCATGCACGGCGCTGATGCACTCTCTCTGGATCCCTCCCTGACGTATGAGAAGGGAAAGATTAAAGGTAAAAGCAGGGTGATGAAAGAAATTTTCAAGTCCATAGGCATGCTTTCAGAAAACGGAGTCACTGTGCTGATTGAGGGAGAAACAGGTACAGGAAAGGAATTGATCGCAAGGGCCATCCATTATCACAGTCCATACAAGGATCATCCCCTCCTCGCAATAAATTGTTCAGCCATCGTGGGAACCCTTTTGGAAAGCGAGTTATTCGGACACGAAAAGGGGTCTTTTACCGGCGCCATTGCCACAAAAAGAGGGAAGTTTGAGCTCGCGGGAGATGGCACGATATTTCTCGACGAAGTGAGTGAGATACCTTTCGAGCTTCAAGCAAAGCTCTTGAGGTTTTTGCAGGAGAAAGAGTTTGAGCGCGTGGGCGGAGAGAAAAGCCTGAAATCGAATGCCAGGATAATAGCTGCAACGAATAAAGATCTCCGGCAGATGGTAAAAAACGGGATTTTCAGGGAGGATCTCTATTACAGGCTCAGTGTGGCAATCATAAAGGTTCCCCCACTAAGGGAGAGAAAATCGGATATCCCGCTTCTCATTGAATATCTCATTAAGAAAATCAACTCTGAGTTACACCGAAGTATAAGAAAGGTTGAAGAAAAGGCGGTTAACCAACTGAAGAATTACGATTGGCCGGGAAATGTAAGAGAATTAGAAAACATTCTTACCCGTGCAGCAATCGCTACCCAGGATGAAGTCATTCTCGATGATTTGATCACCCCGCTACTCGGGAAAAAGGAAGATAAGGACAGGCTCAAACAAGATGTGCCCAATATACTGAGCCTGCAGGAGGTTGAAAAGGAGCATATCTTAAGGGTGCTGAACCACGCGCGCTGGCACCTTGGCAAGACGTGCGAGCTTCTCGGTATTTCACGGCCTACGCTTAGGCAGAAGCTGAAAGAATATGGAATTTCCCCCGCCCTGCAGATGCCATAAAAAGGCCGCGTTTCGTATCTTATCCCAAGTTTTCGGTTTTTTGATTGCCGATTCTCGATCGTAAAATCGCAAATATCCGTTTTGACGGACTGGCATTTTAATTGCATCTAAAATGTATAAGGCGTATCAGACATGAAGACCTTACAGGAAATCAAAAGAGAATATATCCTTCAGGTGCTTGATCACACCAACCGGGACCTCAAGAAAGCGAGTGAAATACTAAAGGTATCGGAAGATTTTTTGAAAAAGGAGATCCAAAGGATAGGACGGGTGCGCATCAAAGCGTCTCCGGACAAATAGAAAAACCTTTCACATAATAATACAAAAATGGAAGATTGCTTGCAGTGTTTCCACACCTGTCCACCGGTTATTCGCGTTCCCTGCCCTTTAAAAGACCGCTCTTGAAAGAAAGTTTCAAAAAGTAAAAGAATAGTTCAAACAAGATAAGCCCTTATTCCTCTCAAATTCGATAACTAACCGTAATGAATTGCTATTTCACGGGAACATGACCAGGCACGATTATTGCTAATTATGTATAGGTGGATGCTATCGCCGAATTTTAGAAACAAACCAAATTAAAAGAAGGGGGTTCATATGAGAAAGTTAATCTATTTTTTCACATTTCTGTTCTTTGTCCTGTTCCTGGTTCCTCAGACGTCTATCTCCGCTGAAAAACCGATAGTAATCGGTGCGCCGCTGGCTACAGCCTTTCTGTATGGCTGGGATGCAGAGAGAGGGATTAAACTTGCTGCCGACGAAATCAATGCCAAGGGAGGCGTCAACGTGGGCGGCACAAAGAGGCCTTTCCAGGTCGAGGTGATTGATACCCGTGACCTTGAGCCGGGTGTGCCTGTGTCTGACGCGCTGCTGGCAATGGAGAAGCTCATCCTCGAAAAGAATGCCGATTTCATTGTCGGCGGTCCTGTGAGATCAGAGGCTGCCCTTGCGGCCATGGACCTTTTGAACAAACACAAGAAGATCAGTATCCTCACTACGGGCGTCCTCACCCCGGCATACAGCAAGAGGGTTGGGGAGAATTATGCCAAGTACAAATACTGCTTCCGTAACTCCAGTGAAGTGCCTGTCATGATGGGTGATTTTATTACCATGCTGGAAGAGTTTAAGAAAGCTCAAGGATTCAATAAGGCATACATTATGGTTCAGGACGTGGCCCACGCGAGGGCGGGCGGGGAATATATGAAGAAAGCGCTCCTCGAAAAGAAGTGGGAGGTCATAGACATGAAGATTTATCCCACGGGAACAACAGACTATTCTGTTGGCCTTATCGACTCCGGCAAGAAGGGTGCTCAAATTCTTTTTCTCTGGATGGACATGCCCGAGAGTGCTGTACTGCTGAAACAGTGGAGTGACATGAAACTCAAATCCCTACCCATAGGCTTTGTGAATGCGGCTGAGCAGCCCGGTTTCTGGAAGGCTACAGGAGGCAAAGGCGAGTATCTTATCGTGAACCTCGTGAACGGCGGCAACGCACCTGCAAAGATTACCCCCTGGACTATGAAGTTCGTTGAGGCCTACAAGAAGAAATGGGGCTTGGAGCCTGAGGGCTATGGAACATCATCGAGTTATATGGCAGTATATCAGCTCAAGGATGCAATAGAAAAAGCAAAAAGCCTCGACCCGGATAAGGTGATAAAGGGATTAGAGGATAGTGATATTATGGGTGTATATGGAAGAATGAGATTCGACAAAAAAACCCACCAGATCATCCCGTCTTCTGACCCGAAGGAAGGGGCTGTAACCGGCATCATCCAGTGGCAGGCCGGGAAAAGAGTTCAGGTGTTTCCTCCGAAAGTGGCTGAAGGAAAGGTTATGCTCCCACCGTGGATGAAATGACCGCCCAAGGAGGCTCATAGTGGAAATCCTTGTCTACGGGATCATAAACAGCATCATCCTCTCCCTGATAGCTCTGGGCTTCACCCTTGTGTACAGTATCGCCAGGGTGCCGAATTTCGCACACGGCGCCCTCTATATCACTACCGGGTACACGGCGTGGCTCTGCATGAATAAACTTGTGGGTTTCCCTTACCCTCTTGCGATTGTACTGAGTATCGGTATTACCGCTGCTATCGGGGCACTGATCTATCGATTTATATTGATACGCATACGGGGTATGGAAATCTCGGAAATTATCGCAACCTATGCAATAGGACTTGCCATATTGGAAGGATTGAGGTGGGGAGGCTTAAGGGGTATGACCTTTACGCTTCCTCCCTTTGTTCCAGGTTCTATGGACATACTCGGGGTAAATATCGATTATCAAAGACTTATCATCGGGGGTGCAGGCATACTTATTTTTCTCCTCCTCTACCTTTTCACCCACTTTAACCGGGTGGGTCTTGCGCTGAGAGGGATTGCCCAGGACGAAAGGGCGGCAATGATGCTGGGCATCGATTCCGATATGACTGCCATCGCCTCCCTTGCCATCGGTTCGGGTCTTGCCGGTTTTGCCGCTATACTGCTGCTCCCTCTCGGAAATATCATCGTTGAGGCCGGGTATAACGTGCTCATCTTTGCGGTAGCTGTGTGCGTCATAGGTGGACTCGGGAGCTGGGGAGGCACAATCCTCGCTTCATTCATCATTGGCTTCGCACAGATCCTCACGGAGAGATTCCTTTCCAGTCATTACACCATGGTGGTTGCCCTGCTTGCCATAGTCATTACGCTTCTGGTCAAACCTTCGGGCATATTCGGAAAACAGAAAGAACTTGAGGAGAGGGTATAGCCATGGAACAGACGAGAAAAGAGAGGATTGACAGGGGGCTGAAGGTACGAACAGGGGGGATCTATGCAATCTCCTCGGGCAGGGAGATAATGTACCTTGTGGGTCCCCGACTGCTGCTTATAGTTGGAATTCTTCTGGTGCCCCTTTTCCTTGAGTTCGCGCCTTACTGGAAGAGGGTTGTCAATATCATGTGCGTATACGCCCTCCTTGCTTTGTCATTTGACTTTCTTGCAAATTATGTGGGCCTTGTCTGCCTCGGCGGGGCTTTTTTTGTTGGAGTAGGGGGGTATCTTTCAGCGATATTCAATGTATATCTGTCTATTCCGATGTATCTATCTATTCCCCTTGCAACCGTAACCGGAGCAGCACTGTGTACAGTACTGTTGTTGCCCTGTCTGCCTCTTCGCGGGGTCTACTTCGCCATAGTAACCTTGATGTACCCTCTGCTCTTTACACGGGTGATCGAAGCCCTTGATGTCCTGGGTGGAACCAATGGCATAACCGGCTTGGACGGTTTTCCGAACCAGTATGTGGAACAGTACGCAATCATCGTAGTGATGCTGCTTTCCCTGTTTGCCATGCGAAGGTTCGTCAGCCAAGACATAGGCCTGGTGATAAGGGGTGTGAAGGACAATGACCAGGCTGTTCGAGCCTCCGGGATAAATGTCACTTCGATAAAAGCTCTCTCTGTCTTCATCGCGGCCCTGATGGGGTGCTTCGGTGGCGCATACATAGCACATCTGTACATGTGGGCAGGGATTTCCCTCTTTGCCCTTGACTTCTCTATCATACCGATCGCCTCTGTCGTAATAGGTGGTGGGGGCACGCTGGTAGGGGCTGTCATAGGGAGCTTTATCCTTGTTCCCTTGTCTGAGTCGTTAAGGTTCTTCGGGACTTTGAGAATTGTCATATACTGTGCTGCCCTGACTGGTTTCATTGTGTTCAAAAGTGAGGGGTTGATGGTCTACCTCCAGAGGAAGTACCACCAGTTTGAAAGGTGGGTGAAAGTATGAGCGAAGATTACATTCTCTCAGTAAAAGGTATCAGCAAGTCCTTCGGTGGATTGAAGGCGCTTGTGGATGTGGGGTTCGACATTCACGCCGGCGAGGTTTACGGCATCATAGGTCCCAACGGTTCCGGCAAGACGACGCTCATTAACTGTATTACGGGTTTTATCAAACCCGATGCAGGAGGTCAGGTTTTCTTCAAAGGAAAGGAGATTACCGGGTGGCCTCCCCACAAAATAGCCGATATGGGGATCACGCGGACATTCCAGATCATGAGACCTTATCATTCACTTCCGGCCTTCAAGAACCTTATCATACCTCTCTGGTCGCCAAGGGCAAAGACAACGGGTGGTTGGCGCGGAGGAGGTAAACATGGAGACAGGGATACCGTGGCAGTGGATATCCTTGAAGAGATCGGCTTTGAGAGGGATTCGCGTGTTCCGTACAAAATTGCGTCCACATTGCCGACGGGGTATCAGAAGAGGCTTGAGCTTGCGAGATGTATGGCAATGAGGCCTGAAATCATCTTCTGCGATGAGGTCTTCTCGGGTTTGAGTATGAGTGAAATCGCCGGGATGCTCCCCTTGCTTGAGAAGCTAAAGATGGAGGGTATTACGCTCATCATGGTTGAGCACAGACTCCGGGAACTCTTCAGGGTGGCGGATCGGGTGATGGCGCTGAACTTTGGCGAAAAGATAGCCGAAGGCTTGTCGCATGAAGTGATCGAAGACAAAAGAGTCAAAGAAGCATATCTTGGCAGCGAAAAGGTGTAATCATTGCGGATTTCGGATTTCGGATTGCGGAATGCGAGAGAGGCTTATCTCAATAGTGAAGGGGTATAGATCAAATGTTTGAAGCACGCGAATTGATGGTTTTCTACGAAAACATGCTTGCCCTCAACAATGTGAGCCTGGAGTGCGAAGCGGGCAGGATTGTAGGAGTATTCGGGTCAAACAGTGCAGGGAAAAGTACCCTCATGTACGTCCTTTCCGGTATCATGCTGGACATTAAGAATAAGGAAGAGATGAGGGGCGGCGAAAGGATTTCTGTCTATGGCAGGATCTTTCTGAATGGTGAGGATGTCACAGCGCTGAAGCCGCATCAAATGGCGAAGCGAGGGATTATCCTATGCCCTGAGAGGCGGAGGATATTCGCTGAGAGTTCAGTGCTGGAGAACCTGAAGATCGGGGCCTATCTCTCTACACGGAGCCAAACGAGGGAGAACATCGACTATGTCCTTGATCTATTCCCAAGGCTCAAAGATCACCTTAAGAGACAGGGAGGCTTCCTGAGCGGGGGAGAACAGCAGATGCTTGCCATCGGAAGAGCACTCATGGCAAATCCGCAGATTTTGCTTCTTGATGAACCTCTTCTGGGTTTAAGCCCCGCCTACCAGGAGATTGTTATCAATGGCACAAAGAAAATCCGGGACGCGAAAGGGATCTCAGTCATTATTACAGAACAGTATGCAAGACCCGTATTTCCGATCATCGACTATGCGTATATACTGGAGAATGGTTCCAGTGTCCTTGCCGGTACACGGGAAGAATTAATAGATAATCCGGATGTTAAATCCGCCTATTTTGGCGTGTGAGGTGCAGCTCTATGGAATCCTATGAAAACCAGTATACCTTTTCCCGTTTTTACGAGATGTGCCAAAAATATGCAAGCAAGACAGCGTTGATCTATCTCGGAGACAAAATGACTTACGGGAGACTGGAGAGTTACGTCGACAAGTTCGCCACAGGGCTCTATAATCTGGGGATACGCCGCCAGGACAGGGTGATGCTCTACATCTCGAACTGCCCCCAATGGATCATTGCCAATTTTGCCATTAACAGGATCGGCGCGGTCACCGTCCCTGTTTCACCAATTTACACGACCTTTGAGATCGAATACATGATAAAAGATGCCGGGATAGAAACGGTCATCTGCCTGGATACTAATTTTAGTTACGTGAAAGAGATCATGGATACGACACATCTCAAGAGGGTCATTGTAACGAATCTTGCTGATCTGGTCTCACCGTGGAAGCGTGTTATAGGAAACATGTTTGATAAGATTCCAAAGGGCAAGGTTGAAAAGGGAGAGAAAATATTTTTCTTCAATGATGTTCTGTACAAGAGTATGCTGAAGCCGCCGGAAGTGGACATTGATCCCATGAAAGACCTTTCCTACATCATGTATACAGGAGGCACAACGGGTTTTCCCAAAGGTGTTCCCGGAAATCACACGGGCGAGGTATCCTATATTCGAGACATCATGGAGGACGTAATAGACGGGCATACGGAAGAAGGCAGGGATACTGTGCTCATGATCAACCCTCTTTTTCATATCATGGCGAAAGGTTTCGCCATAGCCTTTGGTTTCAACTTCGGCAACAGGGTGGTGTTGATGCCAACTCCTGAAGTGGATTCGATACTTGCAGCCATCGAGCGCTATCGGGTCCGGTGGATGCTTGGAGTTCCTGCTCTTTACAGAATGATTCTGGAGAGCGACAGGCTTGAACAGTATGACCTTTCCTCAATGAGATACTGTTACTGCGGCGGAGATACACTCCCCGTTGAAGTGTTTAAGACCTGGAGGGAGAAATACAGCGTACCCCTTTATCAGGTCTACGGTTCGACAGAAATAGGTCACGTCACGTATAGCCCTCTCAATAAGGAACCATCGCCTACCACAATCGGTAAGCCGTTGAAGTCAAGGAAGTCAATCGTTGTGGACAGGGAAACCCTGGAACCCCTGCCTCGGGGCGAACTCGGGGAGCTCCTCGTCACATCGCCCGATACCTTGAAGGAGTATCTCAACAAGCCGGAGGAGACGAGCTATGCCTACGTGAACATAGGCGGTGAAATCTATTACAGGATGGGCGATTTTGTGAAAATGAACGAGGACGGCGAATTGGAGTTTGTGGAAAGAACCGCTGACATTATAAAGCACAAGGCTTACAGGGTCTCAGCGTCAGAAGTAGAAGCAGCCCTGCAGGATCATCCCACCGTCATAGGCGCCTGCGTAATTGGTATTCCCGATCCCAAGGTGGGCGAAAGAATCAAGGCCATCGTGGTCTTGAAAGAGGACGCCAAAGGAGTTGGCAGCACTGAACTCCTCAGGTGGTGTAGAGACAGACTCGCCCCTTACAAAGTCCCGCAGTACATAGAATTCAGGGATATGCTTCCCAAGTCGAAGGTGGGCAAGCTCCTGAGAAGAGAAGTCAGGGACGAGGAAAAACGGAAGATGGAAAAGGAAAAAAAGAAGTAACTTCTTTTATTACCTTTTACAATAGGGGATGTTTACGCTGTCTTTGAATAAGATACGGGTGGTGATGTCTGAAAGGGACGAAGGCCTGCCATGGTCAATTAAATGAGGCATATCTCCCTCCCTGAACCGTTCATAATCAGGGTCCCAGGGAAAAACAACGAAAGATTGACCCGGAGGCGGAACGAAAATGGGAAGAACGGGTGATTTGTCCTTATCTTTTGCGTAGGCCAAAACTTCGTTAACTGTTGTAAATCGCGATAACTCCTCAAGCGTTACGAGTGCAGGGGGGCTTAGCGTGATTGACCCTTTCAGATTTTCTTCCAGGGCTTCATATGGAGTCATCCAGAGGCCTTCTGATGTTTCCAGCCGGTCCGGGCTTGCCGTCTGGTCATCAGGGCAGCGGGCGATGAAGAAGTGGGTATCAAACCGCATCGGGCGTGCGATCGGCGTGATCCAGTGTGCGTAGTGGCACAGCCGGTCTGCTGCTAAAGAGAGTTTTTCCTGTTTGAGCAGGTCGAGGAGGGTGATCTTTCCTTCATACAGGAGCGTCCTATGGTGTCCGAACTTCTTTCCTGACTTCTCGTTGTCAATTTCAAGCAGATGTCCTTTTTTGTCATAAGCCAACAGAATGCCGCCCTCTTCAAACAGCTCCCTGATTCCTGCTACCATAAAAGGGGAGAGTTCTTCTTTTGGCGCGTATTTATTGCAGCAGGCGATCAATTCAGGGTCGTTGTCATGTTCATCCACAACCCCGCCGGGATAGACAAAAGTGTTTCCCATGAAGATGCTCTGCTCGCTTCTTTTTAATAAGAAGACGTCGAAGACTTTCTGGAGGTTTTCCCGTAAAACGATAATGCTCGATGAAATTATCGGAGGCATAGGCGACTCCTTCGAGAACGAATCTAACCTACAGGGATATCCTATGGGTTTACACGGTCCTCTGGTATGACATCTTCCTTCCAAAAACCAAACAGATCATAGGCATTCCGAAATCCTATCCGTTCCATTGCACCGTTGTCTTGGATAAGCTCTTTAATGGTGTCATAGTTTTTTTTAATCCCCGGCGCACCCGGAAAATCTGTGCCAAAAAGGAATTTATGGCTGAACTTTTTCATGGAAGGAAAGTATTGCAGAAGATTTTTTGGCGGAAGTCCGGAGACATCTATATACACATTTTTAAAACTCTTCACCATGAATTCTGCGATCTGATACCAGAAGCCCCGACCGCCATGGCACAGAATGGTTTTCATGTCCGGGAAATCATTTATCACATCATCGAAGGTGTACGGGTCAGAGTACCGCATCTTTGCACCTTTAAAAAGACTTGTGCCTGCATGGAACATCACAGGCAACCCTTCCTTCTCACATTTTTCATAGAGGGGATATAGTTTCTGGTCATTCGCATAGAAGAAACCATGGATGGGATGTAACTTAAGCCCCCTTGCCCCATTTTTGAGCTGCTCTTCGAACGCATCCATCAGATTATCGTGGTAATTGGGGTTAAGGTTTGCTATGGGGATAAGTTCAGGATGTACATCGTGTATCTCTTTTGCCCGCTCGAATGGCATTACCCCTGCTGTTAGAGGCGAATATTCAGGAATCAGGATGCCCCCAAACACCCCTTCACGCTTTATTGCATCGCCATATTGCTGAGGGAGTTGCCTTTCTTCCTTATCGAATATTTCCGGAACATAAGGGCCGATGTCCATCCACACCTCTTTAGCCCTTTCCGTCCACTCAAATCTATGCCCGACGTGGATATGGACATCAATTATCCTCATATGTCTTTTATATATTATGCAGAACATTATATCAAGGGAAATAGATTATGAAGTACCTACAGCGTTATGTGTTACAAGAGTTACAATGCTTGTTTTCTAATGATAAAAAAAGTATGCTCACTGATATAAGAGATAAAGTTGTTTTCGGAGGCAAAATGAAAAGATTCTTCTTTCCTCAAAGTGTAGCGGTTTTTGGTGTTTCGGCTGCTCGTTCCAACCTTGGAAGGATTATTGTAGAAAATATGGAGCGATTTGGATTCAAAGATGATTTGTACCTGATTGGCGACAGGGATGAAAAGGTGATGGGGAGAAAGATATACAGAAATATTGAAGAAGTGGAGGTTATTCCTGATTTGGCGGTTTTTCTGATTCCTGCCGCCGGCTTACCTAAGGCATTGGATGCATGTGGAAGAAAAGGGATACGCCGGGCTATCATTGAATCGGCCGGATTTTCTGAGTTTGGAGAGGAAAAAAAGGCACTGGAAAAGGAAATCTTAGATGTTATAAAGCAATGGGACATCAGGATTGTTGGACCCAATTGTGTAGGCATTGTTAATATGGAAAATGGTCTTACCCTTCCCTTTTACCCCATGCATCCCAAGGATGTAAAACAGGGGCCTGTTGCGCTGATTTCACAGAGTGGCGGGCTTGTTCACGATATAATAATGCTCTCATTCTGTGAGAACGTAGGCGTGGGTAAATTGGTCAGTATTGGCAACAAATTGATGCTCGATGAAAATGATTTTCTGGAGTTTTTGATTGCTGACCCTGCCACACAGATAATCGGACTCTATCTGGAAAACATTCGGGATGGGAGAAGGTTTATGAACCTTGCATCCTCAACTGATAAACCAATCATATTACTAAAATCAAATATAAGCCCTTCGAGCCACAAAATTGCCAGTTTTCACACTTCTGCCCTTGCTGGTGATGAACAGGTTTTAGATGCCGCACTAAAACAGGCAGGTGTGCATCGTGTCCATAATATAAATGAGATGGTTGAGTGCTTCAAAATTTTTTCACTGCCGGTCATAAAAGGACCAAAGTTAGCCCTTATGTCGCGTTCAGGCGGGCATGCAGTCTTATCGGCTGACGCAGTGTATCGTCATAAATTCGAACTTGCTGAGTTTTCAGATGATTTTTTTAGTATGGTAAAGCAAAAATCGAGGGCAGGCATTATAAAGATGACAAACCCCCTTGATCTTGGTGATATTTTTGACATTAACTTCCACGTTGAAATAGCAGAAATTGCACTCAGGGAAAGGGGTGTTGATGGATTGGTTTTCATTCATGCCTATGCTTTTGGGGATGATGTTGGTCTCACAAGGGATTTTGTTAAAACTGCCTTGGAAATATCAGGCCGTTGCCAGAAACCTATAGTGTTTTGCATGATTTCTCATAAGGATGACTGGTTTAGCATGAAAGAGGTGGCTGATTTCCCGATCTTCACGGATGTGGATCAGGCACTGAAGATGCTGGCTAAATCCTTCGAGCATTATACATATCGCTCAAAACAGACTGTGAAATCACCTCGTCCGATGTTACGATCTGAATACCAAAGGCTTCCTTCCTCCGGTTCGTCTATGATGATGCCAGTACAGGAGGCTTTTGAATTAATCAAATCCTTTCAATTGCCTGTGGCGGATTATGCTGTGGTGAAGGGACTTGAGGAAGGTATCGACGCAGCCCAGAGCATCGGGTATCCTGTGGCCCTGAAAGTGGCTTCGTCTCACATTCTGCACAAAACGGAAAAAGGGGGCGTAAAACTCGATTTAAAGGATAAGAAGGAGTTCCAGGATGCCTTTCTTATCATGGACACAGAGGAGTATCTTGTCCAGAAGATGTTCCTGCGGGGTTATGAGGTGTTTATAGGAGGCAAAAATGACCCTGAATTTGGCCCCGTGATACTCTTTGGTCTGGGAGGGATATTCGTAGAGGTTTATAAAGAGATAGCAATTCGTGTGTTACCCATTGACGAAAATACCGCAAAGGAGATGGTGAAAGAAGTGAAAGGTGCGAGCATATTGCAAGGGTACAGGGGAATGCCACCTGCCGACATGAGAAGTTTAACAGCATGTCTGGTGAGTGTTTCGAGGCTTCTGAGCAAACATTCGGAAATAGTAAACCTTGATATAAATCCGCTCATTGTAATGGAGGAAGGCAAAGGATGCGTGGTCGTTGATGCGAACATTGAGTATTATTTTTAAAAAGAGGGAATGTGGTAACCTAAACAACTATGGAGCAGCTACCCATTATCGGTTCTGATACAAGGCTTTTCGTGTTGGGGGTAATTCACAGGGATGAAAGCGGCCATGAACTCCTCCATGAATGGATGAAGAGGATCAAGCCCGATGTAATTACGCTGGAGTTTTCCAATTATAGGTTAATGTTCAGGAAGGAAAGAGGTGCTGAGCTGGATGAAAATTATTTTTTCGTAACATAACTTACAATGAAAGAACCCACTCAAACTAAAATTCCTTAGGGACGTGGTGTTAACATCGAACACCATCATTGAAATCTCTGGAAAGTCTTATCCTACCTTGTTTCGCACAATTTCGCTCTCAAAGAATCCTCCTGATACCAATTCGGATTCAAAGATAGCACCCAGAGGGTACCCGGGCGACGAGGAGGAGGCGACAGAGGCGTACATTTTAGTACGTCGAGGGACACCCATTTCATGGGTACCCGGATGAAGCCAACGAAGTTATATGAATGAAGGCGAATTGGTATGAGATTCAGGCAGCAATCCGGCAAGGAAATCTCCCCGTTTCCTGGGGGGTATCTTTTTGCTGCAAACCTTGATTGTCCCGATCTTGGAAACAGTTTATAGTTTATAGTTGCAATGCGTGTACATCGAGTTTCATCATATGGAAGTAGGCATTCAGAGCACAGAAATAATAACCTCCATGGATACCTATTGCCCTTGCCACTAATGCAAAGTGTGTCAAAGCTGATTCCGCATATCGCATATATTCATCCCTTCCAAGCATTAATGAGAGTTTTATAAGGCACATGATACCAGTGGAGTTTGCTGAAGGATGAGGGGTATCTTCAACGCCCTTTAATCTCATGCCGATAACTTCGCCTTCTGTGTCGAAAAATCCGCCATCCTTTTTATCCCGGAATTTCCCGACACATTGCCCCATATACAGGTCAGCCTGATCCAGATAGTTTTTGTCCCCGCTCACCTCATAGGCACTAATCAGCGCATCGATGAAATTCACATAATCGTCAAGGAAGGCTTCAACCCCTTCTGAATGGAAGAGCTTTCCATCGAGAACATTTGCTTTTGAAATCCTGTTAAGACTCATGATCGCAAATTCTTTGACGCTTTCGTCACCCAGCGCCCTGTATGCCTTCAGAAATGCAGATATGAGCATTCCGTTCAGAGACGTATACATTGCCCTGTCTATGATGGGTTTCTGCCTTTTCTCCCTCTCTTTTAAAAGCCTTTGTTTTCCGCTCAAGAGAATCTCTTTAACCTCTTTTTCCGCCATATCCAGTTGTTTTGCAAGCTCCCCTGTTCCCTGTGCGATATGGAGCACCATTTTTGAAGCATCGTGGCGCATTGCCCCCTGTTGATGGAGGAAATAAAGAGAAAGAACTTTATACTCCTCATCGGTCAGGAGACTCTTAAATGCTTCATCCCGCCAGAGGAAATATCCCCCCTCATCATCGGGGGTGACATCGGCATCCTGGCTTGCATAAAAACCACCATCCGGGTGCGAAAGCTCACGCCTCAGAAAGGCAATGATGCCTTCTGCCACCTCTTTAAAATAATTATCCCCGAAGGTGCAATACGCATCAATATAGTTCCTTAGAAACCATGCATTATCATCGGCCATTTTTTCGAAATGCGGGATAGTCCACGTCATATCTGTAGAATACCGGTGAAAGCCACCGCCGAGCTGGTCGTGAATACCGCCATCTGCCATTGAGGTGAGCGTTTTTTTAATAGCGTTCCCAAGGGCTTCGTCTTTGCGGAAAGAATACCTGTGAATGAGAAACTCCAGTGCGCCGGACATGGCGAACTTGGGGGCACTCCCAAACCCCCCATGGAGGCGGTCCATACCTGAGAGCATCTTTTCCTCCGCCTCGTCAAGCATGGACTTGTCAAAGCCTTCACCGGATACTGTGACCTGATTTTTGAGAAATTCGATATATTTTTCACCATACCCGATTGCTTCGTCTTTCTTTTCCCTGTATAACCGGCTTATTGCCAGCAGTATGGCTTTAAACCCGGGTCTTCCGAAGCTTTCATCGGGAGGAAAGTAAGTGCCGCCATAAAAGGGTTTTTTGTCGTGGGTAAGAAACATGCTGAGCGGCCAGCCTCCGCTTACACCCATGGCAGCAAGGGCCTGTTGATATCTCCTGTCTATGTCGGGCCTTTGGTCCCGGTCAAGCTTTACGGGAATAAAATATTCGTTGAGCAGTTTTGCCACCTCGTCATCTTCAAAACATTCCCTGGCCATAACATGACACCAGTGGCACCATATTGCCCCTGAGCTTAAAAAAACCGGTTTGTTTTCCTTTTCCGCCCTCTCGAAGGCTTCTTCGGACCAGGGATACCAGTCTATCTTCTGGTGGGATGCATGCTGAAGATATGCGGATTTTTCGTTTGCTAACCGATTCATATTCCACCTCAGGAACTATTTTTCTCTTTTCAAAATTGATAATTCATAATCCGTCAGTTATAGGGGTAGCCGCAACCTTCAGGTTGCGTATCTTTGCAAAATCACGCAGGTTCCTGTCCG
Organism: Pseudomonadota bacterium; assembly: GCA_026388245.1. GTDB lineage: Bacteria > Desulfobacterota > Syntrophorhabdia > Syntrophorhabdales > Syntrophorhabdaceae > MWEV01. The sequence continues at coordinate 17,304 of JAPLKD010000204.1, forward strand.
CCAAGGCCGAGGGACAGGCGGGAAAACCTGCGGCTACCAGTTTTTCCCCCTAAGACTGTGATGGGTTACTATAATTTACTTTCGTTGCTTGGTATATAGTTACAGAACGGTTCGGCCTCCATCATATCCCCACAGGATTCGTAGGCCCTTGCCCGGCAGCCGCTACAGATTTTAAGGTATCTGCATGTGCCGCATTTGCCTTTATACTGTGACAGGTCTCTCAACTGGTTAAAGACCGGGGAATTTATCCAGACATCTTTGACTCCATCCTGCTGCACATCGCCTGAGGGGATTTCCAGGTAACCGCATGGCTGAGCAATACCCCTGTGGGAGATGAACATAAAGCTTTTCCCGGCCAGGCAGCCCGCACCCTTCGGCGAATCGCCCTTTTCTTTCACAATCCTGTAATAGTGTGGCGCACAGGTTACCTTTATCTCAATTTCGTTTTTCTTTTCGATCCCATAAAGCCATTCCAGTATGTTTTCGTACATCTCCGCATCAAGCTCTTTACCCTTTAAGCCTTCGCCCCTTCCCACCGGTACAAGGAGAAAGATGTGCCACGCACAGGCGCCAATCGATTTTACAACATTATATATATGTTCAAGGTCGTCAACATTGAGGCGTGTAACAGTGGTATTAATTTGAAAAGGGAGTCCCTCATTCGTGAGTATCCCTGCCGCTTCCATCACAGCATTGAATGAGCCGTCAACGCCTCTGAATGAGTCATGGCTCATCCTGTCTTTTCCGTCAAGACTCATACTCACCCTTTTTATCCCTTTTGCCTTCAGCTTTTCGCCTTTCGCCTTATCAAGCAGTGTTCCGTTGATTGCTATAACAAGCCGTAAGCCCTTCTCATTCCCATACTCTATAATGTCAAATATATCGTTCCTCATGAGGGGTTCTCCGCCTGTAAGGATGATGGTAGGCGAGGCAAAACCACTTATGTCGTCGAGGATATTTTTGCATTGGCCGGTGCTCAGTTCACCTGTATGTGGTCCAAGGGTTGCGGCAGCCCTGCAGTGGATGCAATTAAGGTTACAGTTCCTCGTAAGCTCCCATGCAACCATTCTCAGAGGGTATTCTCTTTGAGCCATCCCGCCAGGTCCTTTGCAAAATAGGTGATGATGATATCTGCGCCGGCACGTCTTATACCGGTCATGAATTCGAGAACTGTCCTTTTATAATCGAAATAGTTTTTCGCAGCAGCGAGTTTTATCATTGAATACTCGCCGCTTACCGAATACGCTGCCAGCGGCATGTTGAATGTCTGTTTTGCCATTGACAATACATCGAGGTAGAAAAGGGCAGGTTTTACCATAATAATATCTGCGCCCTCTTCAATGTCCAGTTGTATCTCTCTTAATGCCTCCCTCTGGTTGGGGGGGTCCATCTGATAGGCCCTTCTGTCACCAAACTGTGGTGGCGATTCAGCGGCATCGCGGAAAGGGCCATAGAGGCACGAAGCGTATTTGGCCGCATAGCTCATGATGGGAATAGTGTTATAATCATTACTGTCCAGCAATCCCCGTATTGCCTTCACCCTCCCGTCCATCATATCCGATGGGGCGACCATATCAGCGCCTGCCTCAACATGGGAGAGGGCACTTTGCGCGAGGAATTTAAGTGTTGCATCGTTGTCAACACAACCGTTTTTTATTATGCCACAGTGGCCATGGCTTGTATATTCACACATGCACACATCGGTTACGACAAGGATGTCATCACCGAAAAGCTTTTTTATTTTTCTTGTTGCCTTCTGAACAATACCGTTCTCATCATAAGCGCCGCTTCCCGTTTCATCCTTGTTTTCCGGGATACCGAAGAGGAGGATTGCTGGCAGAGAATGACTTATAACATCCTCGACCTCTTTCAGTAACCCCTCCACGGAAAACTGGTACACATCCGGCATGGAAGGGATGGGCACCTTCGCCTGGGTCATTTCTTTGACAAATAAGGGGTAGATGAGATGTTTTGTCGAGAGGTCTGTTTCCTGGATCAACCCCCTTAATTTTTCATTTTTTCTCAATCTTCTCGGTCTGTATTCAGGGAACCGCATTTTAACCTCCACATTCTTCATTGCTTTATCTCTTCTTGCGTCAAATAACACTGGGGATCTTCTGCCCACACATCTCCGGTTGCCGCCTCTGCCCTTACCCTGAAATTACCGCCACAGATATTGAGCCATCTGCACCGTGTGCACCTTCCCTTAACATGCTTTTTCTTTTCCTTGAGCCTTGCCATCAACTCATTATTCGTGTCCATCCAGATTTCACTAAAGGGTCTTTCGCGCACGTTCCCAAAGTTATAATGCCTCCAGAACTGGTCTGCATGGACATTCCCTTCCTCATCCACGCATGCAATCCCCACGCCCGATGCATTCCCCTCGTTCATCATAAGCAATTCATAGACCTCGGCAGCCCTTTTCTTATCTTCTTTTAGGAGTCTCAGATATACATAGGGCCCATCCGCATGATTATCAACGGTAAGAACTTCAAGAGGCTTTCCTCTGTCGAAAAATGCCTTTGTTCTGTCCATTATGTAGTCTACAATTTTTCGTGATTCTGCATGAGATATGTCCTCATTAATGAGTTTTGACCCTCTCCCTGTATATACCAGATGGTAAAAGCAGGCCCGCGGAATCTCTTCCGCTTCGATAATGTCAAAAATCTTGGGAATCTCATCGTAGTTTCTTTTATTTATGGTAAAGCGTAACCCCACCTTGATGCCGGCCTTTTTCGCATTTCTCACCCCTGCGATTGCACGATCAAAGGCGCCTTTGGCACCTCTGAAGGCATCATTTACCTGACCTGTTCCATCCAGACTGATACCTATGTAAGAGAGTGCATACTGTGCAAACTGTTTTGCCTTTTCTTCAGTAATGAGGGTACCGTTTGTGGAAATGACAGCTCTTAATCCTTTTTTAACCGCATAACCGATCAATTCCGGTAAATCCTCCCTGAGAACAGGCTCTCCGCCGGAAAAAAGGATGACCGGCACACCAAAATCAGCGAGGTCATCAATTAATCGCTTCCCTTCATCGGTTGATAATTCATTTCCTCTATAAGTCTCGTTCTCGGCGCGGGCATAACAGTGGACACACTTCAGATTACACCGCTTTGTCATATTCCAGACTACAACGGGCTTCTTGTCTGCGGAAAATTGAAGGAGGTGTGACGGGAGCTTCCGGGAATCCCTTCCGTACCGTAACGGGTCAGACGCCTCAACAGCACCGCAATAAAGTTTGGAAATCCCGATCATAGTGTTATTTTGTACACAAACGCTGAAAAAGTCAATCTTTGATATGTTACTCTTTCTACCAATTGTCCTGATTCTGGAATTTGTTGTGGAATTCACCCCTATCTTTTCCATCCGGTTTCTTCGCCTATTAGTGACGGAGAGTTCCTCGGAAAAAAGTTTCAAAAGGTAAATCGCTCTATGCAACGACTGTATTGACTTTCCGGAGATTTAGGCGGTTGCTCTAACTGTTAGAGCAACTTCTTGAGGCACGTTCTCGGGTCTCCGGTTATAACCTATCAGGGCGCTCATCACCTCGTCCACATCGTACCACTTTGCCTGCCTGTGCCTGGGTTGTGGCACCTGTCTGCATGCATCGCACAGGCAGAGACAGGTTACAAATTGCCCCAAAAACAGCGCTTGTAGCCAATTTTATTGGGTTTTTTCAACTCAAAACTTAACACTCATACGGTTCAATCCCGACTGAGGAGGGACAACTCAACACTGCTTTTAAAGCTTGGTTTATCCCGTGAAATGAATTTGCTTTTCTATTTCACTGGGGTCCGACCCCAATCTCATCACCCCTCGACGAGATCTTTTGTCCGGTATTAAACAAGAAGGACGGTAAATATGGCTATTCGGTAGTGGGTCAGTTTGAAAAAAAAATAAGCTATAGAGGCTTAAACAGTATTCTTACCACAACACTTCTTATATTTCCTGCCGCTTCCGCAAGGACATGGAGAATTCCGAGATATTTTTGTAGAATGAATTGGCTCGGTTTTTCTTGTGACAAAATCTATTTCTTCTATTGATGGGAGTCTAAATGAAAAGGTTGTTTTGCCATCTTTATTGGTTACTGCAAAATCACCTCGCGCTATAATATCCATACCTATTAATACATCACAACCAACAAGCTCTCCCTTTGTAACCCTGACTGCTGGCATAATCACTTTATTTGGAAGAAGAATACTAACAAGGAAAGTTTCACAAAGTTTTGTTTCAGTGACACTGTGAACCTGTGCCATACCGATTGGCTTTAAATTCCATTCATCCACAACTTTTTGGGAAATCACAGAATTCGTTGCTCCTGTATCCCAGATACCGATATATTTCTTTGCATTGTTAATTGTATCGGATAATAGAGCAGCATCTGCACCTGGAGCAATCGGTGAAGAGATGAACGTTTCTACCTTGAGCGTATTCGTATGTCCATTATAACGCGTTGTGAAACTCTGAGGAGGAGGCAAGGAGGTCATTTAGCAGTTGGAAAAAGCAACTCTGGAATGATAGGTTTGAGTGTAACTTTCTTTTCCAGGCTCACATTTTTGGACAAGAAAAGTTCCTAACTCATGGTTAACAGATGTTTTTAATACCGCTTCAACTTCAGAATCATAAGTTCCGATGATTTTACAATCTTTAATGACTATATACTTTCCGTTATATTGTTTTGTCAGTTCGCTTTGATTTTTCAAATAGAATTGGAATTCCTTTTCTAAGGATGAACTTTCTTTAGCCATTTTCCATCCCCCTAAAATTATCATAGTAAATTATCATGTAATATTTATCGCCCGAATTCATTATAACATAAATATATTCTTGTCAAGGATTTTTTCAACGATATAGACTGAATAAAAAAATCGACCTTATTCCCCCTGAGAAACAGGTAGATTTCCTGCCCGGATTCCTGCCTGAATCTCAGGAGAATTTTTTAAAAGCAAAATCGTGCGAAGCGGCGTCCGTGTTGACTTTCCGGAGATTTCAGCGATGACGGACACTGTGTCCGTCACTTCCTTCAATACGGAGTCAGGCTTGAGGGCGTAGTTCACTAACTCGTTCATAAGGCTGTCCGCATCGTACCACTTTGCCTGCCTGTGCCTGGGTTGTGGCACCTGTCTGCATGCATCGCACAGGCAGAGACAGGTTACAAGTTGCCCCAAAAACAGCGCTTGTAGCCAATTTTATTGGGTTTTTTCAACTCAAAACTTAACACTCATACGGTTCAATCCCGACTGAGGAGGGACAACTCAACACTGTTTTTAAAGGGCTTGGTTCGACCCCAATCTCATCTCAAAGATTTTATTAAAATATTATTATTTTGAAAAAATATCCCGATGGCCTGATTACTGTACCCTGAAGACAAACACCATTCTTGTTGTACCTCCTTTTGTATCGGCCACGGTTATTCTGATTTTATGTGTGCCTGAGGGGAGTTCTGCCCTTTCAACATTTATCCCCTGGCTGCTGATATATTCCTTTAACCTGTCCGTGATATTAATGGTGATGAATTTCAGGCATTCAACCCTTAAGGTAGAGATGTCCACCTGTGTTCCTTCACGGGGAATGAATAGCACCATTAACTTAAGAGGCGAGAGGATTGCCTTTTCAAGTTCAGGCGAGAGGATTTTTATATCAGGACCTGCGGGCGCAGTTTTAGGAATCACTAAAAAACGCTGTTCACCTTCAGGCGCTGGCACCTTTCCTTCAAGAGTGGGAGGCTGTATGGTGGATCGGATGGATTCGCCCGGAGCATCTTCCTGTCGGGCTTCCTCAGGGGTGAGAAGTAAGACGGCATAGGCGGGAAATGGTCCAATGATGATCATCATGAGAAAAAAGATAAAAATGGTGTGAATCTTTTTCATATACGCTCTGCTATGTTATATTATCTTCTTGATCCTGTACCCGACCTTGTACCCGATCTTGAACCCGATCCTGTACCCGACCTTGAACCCGACCTTGAACCCGATCCTGTACCCGATCTTGAAGGTGGTGGTGAAGAAGAAAAAGAAGAAGTCCGGCGTGACGGGTTATGCCTCAGTTTGACAGCAGTCCTGAAGTTTTCTCTGGCTTTATTGGTGTTGCCTATCTTACCGTATTCAATACCGCGGTTATGGTATGCCCTACCTGATTTAGGTTCCAGCTTGATAACCTTGGTGTAGTTCCGTATAGCCTCTTTGTGGTTGCCCAGCTTGCCGTATTCAGCCGCCCGGTTATAATAAGCGTTTGCGTTTCTCGGTTGCAGCACAATCACGTTGTTGTATGACGCTATTGCTGTCTGGTGATTACCCGTGATACCGGCATTATAGCCACTCTGAAACCACCCTGCTGCCCCGAGGGTATTGACGTTACGGATATATTCTTCCTGTTTTCCACCTGCAAACGATTGT
>JAPLKD010000215.1 GCA_026388245.1 Pseudomonadota bacterium
GATGATCCCCGACGCCTCTGCCTTGAAGACAGTAGAGCGGAGATGGCACGCACCTCTGTCCGATGTGGCATAGGCAAGCCCCATGCCTTTGAAATATCTTGGGTCATATCCGGCCGGCTCCAATCCTTTCACATGGATGGCTATGTCTTCCATGCCCCACTCTTTCGCAGCCCGGACAATGCCTTCAGCCAATACCGCCCCTATGCCCTCCTTTCGGGCAATGCTGTGGAGCAATTGTGCAATTGCATCAACATCGCCGTAATCAATTTTTTCGCTGATCTTCCCCATTTTTGATGCTTCTATAGCAAATGCTGCGAGATTGCCGCCCGTAATCGTGTCTATGCCCAGCCTGTCACATATGTCATTCAAATATATAATCTCATCGAGACGGTCTATCAGGCACAAACCGCCAAAGGCATAAATCGTTTCATATTCAGGACCCTCAATCTTCAAACCTGCATGTCTGCCTTCAGTTATGGTTGTCAACCTCCCGCAGGCAAGGAGACATCTGTTACATGCATGTGGTTTAACCATATATGTGGAATGGAGCATTTCTCCGCTGATATTTTCCCACCCTTCCATCCGCCCTTCGTGCCAGTAACGCGTCGGAAAGGCCTCCAGTGTGTTAATGATTGCTACAAGACCCGTGGTTCCCATCTTTTTATAGGAGGCAGCAGAAGGATAATTGCTTATTTTCTCCCGCCATTCGTTTTTGAATTTCATGACAGCTTCAGGATCGGCAAGTACCCTCGCCTTATTCCCGTGGAAAACGATACCCTTTACCATCTTTGAGCCCAGAACTGCCCCGGCCCCTGTTCTTCCGGCACAGCGCCAGTAATTATTCGCTACAGTTGCGAATTTGACCAACCTCTCCCCTGCCGGACCTATTACCAATGCACCGGCGCCTTTTTTAGCGGTTCTCTCCAATAGAGAGTCCTCGGTTTTATATGCATCGAGACCCCAGATTCCTTCTGCATCATGAAATTTTACATCTTCATCGCTTATTTCAAGATACACGGGTTTTTCACTCTTCCCTTTGAGGATTATTGCGTCATAACCGGTTCTGCTGATGGGCTCGGCAACCCTCCCCCCCGAGTAAGAATGAGAAATAAATCCGGTAAGGGGGCTCTTCGTAAAAACACCGTACCTGCTCGTTCCCCAGATTGGCGTGTCGTTCACAGGCCCCAGGGCTACTATAAAATGGTTTTCCGGAGACAGGGGATCAACCCCGGCCTTATTCCTGGTAAGCAGTAAATAGACGGCAAGACCCTTCCCGCCAAGATAGTTTTCGTATACTTCATCGGGGATCTCTTCCTTGTAATATTTTTTCCAGGTCAAATCTATAATGAGAATTTGATTAAAGAACCCTTTCATCGTATCCTCCACATGAATGAATGATTTTAAGAGATTTTTATGCCCTTTGTCCATACTATATAAGCCTGCCCTTGAAATTACTGAAAAACGACATATATTAAACTACAAAGGCGTTTCTTTTGTTTCTCTTGTTTCTCTCGTTTGTCTGGTTATAAAAACTAAAGAAACCAGAGAAACTAAAGAAACCAGAGAAACTAAAGAAACCAGGTTGTCAATGAGAAGGAGCTAATCATGTATGAACAGGGAGTAATCAGACCACCAAGTGAGGCGTCGAGTCTTCTGGTAAGGGTAACGAGAAATTGTCCATGGAATCAATGTGTCTTTTGCCCGGCCTACAAAGGGACAAAGTTTTCACGGAGGACCGTGGAAGAGGTCAAGAAAGACTTAGACAATATGGCAAAAGAGTACGCAGGCTATCCGGTCCGGACAGCCTTCTTGCAAGATGGCGACACACTCGTTTTAAAAACAGAAGATGTTTTGGAAGTCTTGCGTTACATCAAACAAAAATTTCCCACCATTGAGAGGATAACATCCTATGCCAGGGCGCCAACACTCAGGAAAAGGAGTGTGGAAGAGCTTAAACAATTAAAAGAAGCCGGATTAACAAGGATACATGTCGGAATGGAAAGCGGCTCTGAAAAAGTACTGAAAATGGTCAAAAAAGGGATAACCCAGGATGATATTGTCGTTGGGGGCAAACATGTTAAAGAAGCCGGCATTGAACTCTCTGAATATATCATGCCCGGCCTTGGTGGTCGTACTTTAAGTGAAGAACATGCCTTAGAAACGGCCAGGTTATTGAATATGGTTGAACCGGATTTCATCAGGGTTCGTACCTTTGCCATGCATCCCATGTCTCCCATGCTGAAGATGGTCGAAAATGGAACGTTTATCCCTATGACTGACGAGGAGATCGTGGCTGAAATCAGGATTCTTGTGGAAAATCTGAGCGAAATGCACAGCTATTTCTCCTGTGCCGATTTTGGCTTGAATCTTTTGATGTATGTGGATGGGTATCTCGACGAAAACAAGGCAAAAATGCTGAACGATCTCGATGACTATCTCTCTCTTACAAAGGAGCAGAAGCAGGCCTACTCACTTCTGAGGCGAGGTTCCTACATAAATTATCCTGCAGGTGTGGTCCGTGATGAAGAGGTGATGGAAAAGGTTCGTCCCGAAATTGAGAAGAGGGAGAAGAGCGGCAAAGACGGGTTTTATCAATACATAAATCACCTTATGACCTATCAGCTCCCCCAGCCACAGACGGAGGAGTGGAAGTGATAAACCGCTAACGCGGGTATGCTGCAATGACAAGCACAACTGTTTCTTCGTCCTTCGTATTTTGGAGGCGGTGGGGTTCACCTGCAGGTATCCAGGTTGCGTCCCATTCTTTGACTTCTTTCTCTTCGTTTCCCACCTTCATAAGGCCGCCGCCTTTAAGAATAAAATAAATTTCTTCTACTTCATCGATGTGCTCTTCGATGACATTTCCCGGTGGTAATATGGCGTAGGCGAGAAATTCCATACTCTGGAGAAAATGGCTTGTCATAACCATTCTTGCCACAGCGCCACGGTGGGCGATGTAGGTAGTTGCCAATACTTCAGGATCATTAAAGCTTCTTACAATCATGTTTTTAGCGGTTAGCCGTTAGCTATAAGCTTATAACCTTCCTCCTTTGTCTTTGGTTTCAACATTTTTGCGTTTCCCTTCTGTCTTCTGTCTTCAATTATGGATATATCTCCCGAAAAAATCAATCTTTTTATATTCACTTAAAATCAAGTTTACATTGAAATTGGAATGCCTCTGTGTGATACTAAGGGCTACATATGGGCCTTATTAATCTATTATTTAAAGATCCCCTTGCCTTTGTTTTAGTGGCTATACCCTTGCTATACTCAATCATAATACATGAACTGGCACATGGGTGGGTTGCCTATAAAATGGGCGACTCCACTGCAAAATGGCTCGGAAGGCTGAGCCTGAACCCCATAAAACATCTGGACCCTATCGGAACAATCATGCTTTTTGTTTTCGGATTCGGCTGGGCAAAACCGGTTCCTGTAAATTTCAATAATTTGCGTGATGAACGAAAGGGAATCATTTTTGTCTCAGCGGCAGGAATTGTGGCAAATATTATCCTTGCCTTCTTTTCTTTCCTGCTCCTTCGCCTTCTCACGCCCTCGCCCTTTGGAATACTGTCCACAATCCTTTACTATTTTGCACAGATCAATATCATGCTCGCAGCGTTCAATTTGATCCCCATACCCCCCCTCGACGGGTCCAAAATCCTCATGGGCTTTCTGTCCCGGAGGGCACAGTATACCCTTGAACGGATCGAGCCTTATGGCATGTTTATCATTATTGCCCTTTTATACCTCGGCGTTTTAAATCCCCTCATCGTCTTCCTCAGACAGGCCATCCTGAGTGTTATCGGAATTTTATTACCGTAAGCTACTTTTTCTCTTCCTTGCTGTAATTTGCAGCAAGATAATCAATGATAATTTTTGCCTCGCCATCATTAATCTGAGCACCACGTGAATTAATCATACGCATAACGGTGGTATCCCATTCTTTCAGTGTTTTCTTTTTTGATGTTGCCCTGTCTGCCTTGTGGCATACGCTGCATTTCTTCTCAAAAAGGTCTTTGGCGGGGTCTGCCTTGGCAGCCTCTTTCCCTTGTCCAAGGGCATAAAGAGGAATACTCAATACAACTAAAAAAACAATCCCGATTACATATACAACAACCCTTTTCATAACTGCCTCCTTTTTAAAAATCATTATATCCCCGAACATGCGTTACACAAAACATCATAACCGTTTGGCGCACCAATTTCAATACGTCATGATGAACACGTATGAAAAGCATGTGTAATTTTTCTTGACAATATGTTGGTACGTTGGTATTTTTACCAATAATAAGATAAGAGGACAAAACATTATGATAACCTTCGAAGAAGCAGAAATAAGAAGCAGAATTATTAAGGCCATGTCTCACCCGGTCAGGCTGATGATTATTGAGGTGCTCAAGGAAGGTGAATTGTCCTTTTCGAAGATTAATGGAATGTTCGAATCCGATAAATCGACCGTTTCAAAGCACCTCCTCGTATTAAAAGAATCAGGGATTGTATCATCGAAAAAAAGCGGGTCGGACATGATCTACAAACTTGAAGTGCCATGTATAACGGATTTTTTCGGCTGCGTTACAGCAGTGATTGAAAATAATGTCAAGAGGCAGCAGGTTTGTTTATGTGGAGGAAGGGGCATTTCATGCTGAAGTTTTTGGCTGACAGTCTGGTTTACACATTGATGGGGATTCAACCGGGGACACGGTTGGGGGATACACTCCATTTCTTTTTTTATGACACGACAAAGGTCTTTCTGCTTCTGATTACTATCATATTCGTCGTTGCAGTTATACGGAGCTTCTTTCCTCCTGAACGTGCCCGTAAGCTACTCGGCCATCGCCGGGAATATGTGGGGAATTTTTTAGCTGCGCTGCTTGGTATTGTTACACCCTTCTGTTCCTGTTCTGCAGTGCCGATGTTTATCGGTTTTATAGAGGCGGGACTACCCCTGGGGGTGACCTTTTCCTTTCTCATCTCCTCGCCTGCCGTAAACGAGGTAGCCCTGGTCATGCTCTGGGGACTGTTCGGGTGGAAGATCGCCCTCCTCTATACCGCCACAGGCATTGCCGTTGCCTTCTTCGGGGGTATTCTCATAGGGAAATTGAAATTGGAACATCTCGTAGAAGAATATGTGTACCAAATAAAGATGGGTGAAGCCGAAATGGCCGTTCCCACATGGAAGGAACGGATTGAATATGCCCAGGGCTATACAAAAGACATCCTGAAGAAGGTATGGATTTTTGTTATTGTCGGGATCGGTTTCGGAGCCTTAATTCATGGCTATGTCCCGATGGACTATGTGTTGAAATATGCGGGGCCGGGCAATCCCTTTGCCGTAATTGTGGCGGTATTATTGGGTATTCCGCTCTATTCGAATGCCGCCGGCACCATTCCCATTGTTCAGGCTCTTGTAGGGAAAGGTCTGCCCATGGGTACAGCGCTCGCCTTCATGATGTCCATTGTTGCCATATCAGCGCCTGAACTTATCATCCTTCGCAATGTCATCAAACCAAAGCTCCTCGCTATCTTTACCGGGATTGTTGCCGTAGCGATTATTATTGTTGGCTACTTATTCAACGCTATTTTATAATGAGCTGTGAAAATATATATGAGGAGGTTACACTTTTATGAAGATTCAAATTTTGGGAAGCGGCTGCCAGAACTGCATGAAACTTGCAAAGAACGCAGAGGAAGCGGCAAAAGCGAAAGGGACGGAATGTGAGATCGTTAAGGTAACGGATATCAAAGAAATCATGAGTTATGGCGTTATGCAAACACCAGCCATCGTAATCGACGGCAAAGTAAAAAGTGTTGGAAGGGTGCTGTCGGTGGAAGAGATTAAAAAACTACTATAAAACAGGGGGCGATGACATGCATCTGAAGAAAATCTCTATTTTATTTGCAGTTTTGTTCTTAGTTACTTTATCATCCATTGTCTGTGCGGATTCCGGCGTAACAGTGAAAAAAGATGATCCGCTCTTCCTTTCCTTCGGGACAGGAAAAATTACCGTAAGGATCTATACCGATTACTTCTGCCCGCCCTGCAGGGCTATGGAGCCGAAGATTGAACCAGTCCTTACCGCACTGGTAAAGAAGAATATCATCAATGTCACCTTTGTTGATACCCCGTTCTCTAAAGCCTCAGTGATGTATTCACGGTATTTTCTCTACATCATGAATGAGAAGAAGGATTTCGAACTTGCACTTCTTGCACGGTCTGTTCTGATTGGCGCATCCCTTGAGAAGATAACCGATCAGGTTAAACTGGAGGAGTATCTCAAGAATAAAGGTATGAAATTCAAACCTTTTGACACTAAACCTACATTCGACATGTTGAATGGTTATTTGAAAGAGGACAAGATACACGCAACGCCCACCTGTGTCATAAACCAGGGTGGAAAAGTAGACCAACACAGCGGCGGACCGGAGATTCTGAGCGCCATTGAACGTCTGGAGCAGGAGACGTTGAAAAAACAGCAATGAAGTAGCTCGCACAGCGAGCGAGAAGGGGAGGCCGGGGCACCCGCAAAGCGGGTCGTGGCTTTGCCGGTGGAGGGGGCGACCCCCTTACGGGGACAGGCGTGAGCCCCAGTAATTGATTAGGAGATTTGAATGAAAAAATTGTTTGCTCTTATTCTACTGTCGGTAATAGGAATTTCTCTTTATTCCTGTTCAACGACCTGTGGAATACCCCCAAAAGATGCGCAGGGCAATCCGACAGTTATCCAGTATCCCGGGAAATAGCCTGAATGTTTTCCGGATGGGCCTCTTGCAAAATGTTGAGATTATGAGGGAGGGTTATGTATGAATCTGAAAGTTGCCGGTAACCACATCATTACGAAGATACTCAATATCGTTCTTCCCCTGGCAGGGATCACGCTCATGCTTGTCTATGAGTATTGCGATACATCCTGTTTATACCTGAAGGGTACCTTTATGGGGATTGACCTGAAGTGGGTAGGGATTACCTACATGATTATACTGTTCGCAAGTGCGTTCTCTGTGCGGGGATCGTTCGATCAAATGGCCGCGCACTTCAGAACCATCCTGATCTCCGCCGCGGTTGGTGTGGAGTTTTTTCTTATCGGCTGGCAGATAGCGAACAACACTTACTGTCTGTTCTGTCTTGCCTTCAGCGCCTGCATATTCATCCTGTTCGGTCTAAATTTCCCATCCATGAACAAGAAACTAATGGTCGTATCCATCTTAGCAGCACTCCTCGGGTTTATCCTGTTTTTTGAAGGACAGGTCGGACCCCGCTATGATCTTGCTATTTCCGGAGCTCACGTTGCCCCCAGTTTTAAGTTTTAAGTGGGCAGCTGAAGTAATAGTGAATGGTGCTAAAGGCAGGGAATAGTGGATAGTGGATAGTGAAGCGGGGATACTGGATACTGCTGAAGGCAGAGAATTGTGAATATGAGTGGAGAAAAACGTCTTGCTGTCACCTTCCTCGTAACGGTTCTTATCCTGGCAGGAGAGGTGGTTGGCAGCTATTTAAGTAACAGCCTTGCCCTCTTAAGTGATGCGGGACACATGGTCACCGATGCCCTGGCCATAGCCCTGGGCCTTGTAGCTGCCCGCATCAGCAAAAAACCATCGGACAGGAATGCCACCTTCGGATATCAGCGGGTCGGGCTCCTGGCGGCACTCATCAACGGACTGAGTTTGCTTGTCATCGCCATCTTTATCTTCTACGAATCTTATGAACGCTTGTTTTCCCCACCACGAATCGATATCCCCGTTATGCTGGGGATCGCTATCCTCGGTCTTGCGGGGAATCTTGTTATGGCATTTATCCTCGGCCACAGCCATGAAGACCTCAACCTCAAAAGTGTATGGCTCCACGTCCTCGGCGACACCCTCTCTTCCGTGGGGGTTATCATATCGGGCATTATCATCTATTTCACCGGTTGGGCCTATGCGGACCCCGTTGCAAGCGTCCTGATCGGTGGCATCATTATCTGGGGCGGTGTGCGGCTGGTGCGTGACACAATCTCTATTTTTCTTAACTTGACCCCCAAGGGTTTCAATGTGGAGATGCTGGCGCAAAAGATTACCGACATGCCGGACGTAGTAGATATCCACGATGTCCATCTCTGGCCTTTAGCGCATAATCATGTTGCCTTCTCAGCCCACGTGCTGGTAGACGACAAGACCCTGAGCGAGGTTGAGACAACAAAGAAGAGAATCGAAGAGATGCTGAAAGAAAACGGGGTAGATCACAGCACATTGCAGATCGAGTGCACCTGCGTGACCTGCGACAACAACCTTTACTGCCAGTTGAAACCTGATGAACCCGGCGAGATGCATAATAACTGAATCGGAACAGGAAGGAACGCTGTTGCCGCCGAGGAAGAGAAAAGAGAAAACAGAGGCCGTCCTGGAATGCTCCTGAACGGATACGTGAAACGGATTTTCAGACCCACGTGCAACCCAAGCTTTGAATCGGTGCATTGCATAGCCCATCTGAATGAGGATATTTCTGAGGCGTTGCCCTATCTGAACGCCCTGCTGGGAGGTACAGAATACTTCCATGATCCGCCTGAAGTGATGTTCCACCACTACGGCAAGATCATCAAGGTTGGGGCAAGAGAGATTGCCATCAATGCGCTGGAAGATGAAGACGAGGCAGAACGTGTACTTTCGTGGTTAAAAGACCAGATAAATGAAGCTTGGGAACAGTGTCACAGTATCACCCCGAAATATGAGGGAAGAAAAAAACCCATGATTATAGAAATACTCAAGCTTCTCCCCCGAACGAACTGTAAAAAGTGCGGCAGGGCTACCTGTACTGTCTTTGCTGCACAGGTGGCAGAAGGAGGCCTGGGGCCCGAACACTGTTCTGAACTTACAGAGGAAAATCGGCGGAAGTTTAATGAATACATGGTCGAATTCGATTTAGATTGATGAGATTAAATTAGCCTGAAAGCAAAAAACAATTTATTTTGCTTTCAGGGAAAATTCTACTAAATTCTAATAAAGTCTTGACTTTTTTAGATAATGGTCTAATTATATAGGTATGATTGAACGAACTTCTACTGCGATCGTCAAAGAGGTCATTGAGAAAGATAACAAAATGGCCTTCGTCAGCGGGCCCAGACAGGTAGGAAAAACTACGCTTGCAAAACAATATAAAGAGCATTTCGGCCAGGGACTTTACCTGAATTGGGACAATATTGTTCAACAGAAGAGGATTTTGACGGATCCGCTCTTTTTTGAGAATGAGAACCGGGATCCGGGCAAACCTTTCCTGTTGGTTTTTGATGAAATTCATAAGTATGGACGTTGGAAAAACTACTTGAAGGGTGTTTACGACGACTATAAAGACCAATTCCGATTTCTCATAACAGGAAGCGGCCGTCTGGAGCTCTTTAAAAAAGGTGGAGACAGCCTGCTTGGCAGATATTTCAGCGTCCCACTATTTCCTCTGAGCCTGGGGGAATTAAGAGGAAAACTTACTACCTTTGATGAGTTTATTGAAAGACTTAGCAATCCTTCACCTTCCACAAAAGAAGATATTGAGCGTTACAATCAGCTATTTCGTTTTAGCGGGTTTCCCGAACCCTTTGTCCGAGGAACATCTGCTTTTTATAAACGATGGTTTTCAGAGTATAAAACGCTTCTAATCAGAGAAGATATTCGCGATGCGACGGCAATTCGCGAGATATCCCTGATGGAACACCTTGCCCATCTCCTTCCCGAACGAATCGGGAGCCCCCTTTCCTTGAATGCCCTCAAAGAGGATGTTGGAGTTGCCTTTGAAACCATTCGAGATTGGTTGCTGGTGCTTGAACGTTTTTTCTATCTGTTCAGGATACAGCCTTTTACAGGAAAATTGGCGCGAACTCTTCGAAAAGAGGCAAAACTTTACCTTTTTAACTGGATCGAGGTAGAGCATGAAGGTTTTAGATTTGAAAATCTTGTCGCACTTCACCTCCTAAAGGCTACACAAATATGGAGGTCAACAGGAGAAATTCAACTGGATTTAAACTATATCAGGGATAAGGAGAAAAAAGAGGTGGATTTTGTACTTTCCGAAAAGGGGCGGCCATTATGTCTTATTGAATGCAAGGTTTCTGATCTAAATTTAAGTCAGAATTTGGTTTACTTCCAGAAGAGACTAAACATTCCACATGCTGTTCAAGTCGTCCATCAGCCTGAAGTCTGTAAAAAAATTAAAACAGAAGGGTTGACACAGTGGATAATCTCTGCCGACCGATTGCTTTGTTCGCTGCCATAAAGTAACTTGAAAAAAACATAATCCTTGAAATCTTATCCGTTTTTACCTCTCACCGGGAGACCCCTTTAATCGGTCAAGTTCCGCCGAAGAGAGGAATACCGCCCCGCAGGGAAGCATCACCCGCGTAGCCGACCGTTACCTTGTCTCCATCGACTATGACCGGGACCTCCATCTTTCCCCCGGAGTAAACGAGCATTTCCTTCAATTTCTCCGGGTCTGAATTCACATTGATATAGATGGCCCTATCCCCGTAGGCTGCCCGAGCCTGGTTGCAGAAGGGTCAAGTGTCTGTGCCGTAAATAATGATTTTATCTGCCATGATAAGGTTTCTCCTTTTAGAACAACATCACAGGGTGTCTTATTACCCTTTGTTGTCGGTTCGACTCTCAACGTATTCCTGGTACTCCTTCAGCAGGAGATAAGAGTATTCCCTGCGGATAAGCTCGGACGAGGGGATAAAGTTATTGTGGGCTTCCAGCCTTTTTATGATCTCTTCGGCAGTCTCCTTATTTACCTGCCTGCCTTCAGAGTGAAGTTCGGCCAGTATTTCGTCTAAGCCGGTAACAGCGGCCTGTGTACCATCAATAAACCTTAGTGTACGCCGGCTAACTGTCGGCGCGTCGGGATCGCCTCATGTAATTCACCCTATCACTGGAAAAATAGACATATTCCATCTCCTTACTTGTTTTTTACCGGCCCGGCGGGCAAGTTACGCGCATTCCCCGACAGGCTCTTTCATTAGTATACCAAACATTCAACCAGGTAGCCAGCCGTGATGGCATCCAAATTCATGGTGCCCCTCACTCGAAAATAAATAAACAAATCTTCAGGCACTATTCTTACCCATCATACCCATCATTTTCATCATACCCTGCATGTCCATATTGCATGCCTTCATCATCTCCCTGCACAACGGCATCATCTCCGTCATCATCTTCTGAGGATTTTTGCTGAATATCTCACAGAAAGAAGGCATTACTGACTTCATGAAAGCTATCTTTTCTTCATCCGTCAGCCTGCCAAATTTGTCCTTCAGTTCGTCTGCCATTGTCATGGTTTTTCTCCTTTTGTGTTTAAAGCCTTTGGCTGTTCAATGGTTTCCGGGTGCGATATTTCAGCTTTGACCTCCTTTTGGGTTACAGCTATAATAGCAAACACCCGTCGGTGTCTCCACTGCATAGGGGAAATATTTTCGCTTTATCCATAAGGAAAGATGAACAAGATTGATCAGCACCGGCACCTCTACAAGGGGACCGATGACGGCGGCGAATGCCTGACCGGAATTGATCCCGAATACCGCTACAGCCACGGCAATGGCAAGCTCAAAATTGTTCGACGCGGCGGTAAATGAGAGCGTGGCAGCCTGTCCGTAATGTGCTTTTGCCTTTACGCTCATGTAAAAGGATACGAGGAACATGATAACAAAGTAGATCAGTAACGGGATAGCAATCCTCACCACATCGAGGGGAATCTTCACGATGAATTCGCCTTTTAGTGAGAACATGACAAGAATAGTGAAAAGGAGGGCTATCAGGGTAATAGGGCTGATCTTCGGTATAAACTTCTCGTGATACCATGTCTTGTCCTTTACTTTGATGAGAACGAATCGCGTTATGACCCCGGCGATAAACGGAATACCAAGATAAATAAAGACGCTCTCCGCAATCTGGCCGATAGTAATGTCAACAACCACGCCTTTGAGGCCGAGCATGGGCGGCAGGACCGTGATAAATATGTAGGCATACACGGAGAAGAAGAGGACCTGAAAAATGGAGTTGAACGCCACAAGCCCCGCACAATATTCCGTGTCTCCCTTTGCAAGGTCGTTCCAGACAATGACCATGGCGATGCAACGGGCAAGGCCGATCATAATGAGGCCCACCATGTATTCCGGGTAGCCCCTGAGAAAGATAATGGCAAGGATAAACATGAGGATAGGTCCCACCACCCAGTTCTGAACGAGAGAGAGCCCCAAAACCTTATAATTTTTAAAGACTTCCCCCAGTTCCTCGTACTTCACCTTGGCAAGCGGCGGATACATCATGAGAATAAGTCCGATTGCTATGGGGGTATTGGTTGTCCCTGATTGGAACTGATTCCAGAAGTCAACGACGCTAGGAAAGAGATAGCCCCAACCCACACCGATGAACATTGCGAGAAAAATCCACAATGTCAAAAACCTGTCCAGAAACGAAAGCTTTTTACTGACTTGCTCTTCTTCCATCTTTGATGTCCTCCTCGCAGAGTTTCTGTTTCTTTATATCCTGCATCTTTTCTTCGTCACGCAGGAATACAGGGAGTTGCGATAGCTGTTGCTTCATAAAGGTAACCTGAGCATCAATCGTGCTGTCTAATGGTTCTTTCAATGAATAGTGCATCCATGTCCCTACACGCTTGCTCTTGACAAGGCCTGAATGCTTGAGATATGCGAGGTGCCTCGATACTTTCGACTGACTTTCACCAAAGATTGCCATCAAATCACAGACACAAATTTCACCATGAGTAAGAAGCATCACAACCCTGAGCCTCATGTCTTCCGAAAGCGCTTTATACATCTGGGTCAATTGTTCCATACATATTCTCCATTTTATCTTTATAACCGTCTATGCGAATATAAAGTTATATAAATTTTGCTTACAGTAATGTCAAGAACAAAGCACACAAAACCAATATTCAAACCATGCGATTTTAACATCCCCTGGGCACACATCTATAGTTCGACACAATTGTCGGCTCGTTGTCTTTTTTTCGGAAAGAATTGTCGAACCCTGTCCAGTCTTTTGTTTCTCCGAGTCTCTGAAAATAACGCTACAATGAAGGCAAAAGACTTGTCAGGAAAGGCTTTGCACAACACTCATACGATGCATCACGGCGGGCCACCTGTATGGCATGGATATTGCTTTAATAAGCATAAGAGAATTATACAATGCTCAGGAAACGCAACATACTCTTTATTATTTCAGCAATCATCCTCATCCCCATTATCCTCGGCTTGACCCCCGTCAAGTTTGTTCAAAAACTGGGGAGCGGGTGTCCTTTCAACAAGGACAAGACAGCGCTGAGTTGCACGGCCTGTATGTATAATTCGGTTACCTCACAGAACCATATCGGCGATTTCGCCCTTGCAGGGCTGTCATCCACACCTTTCGCCTTTCAATCGTTGTCACCTCTTCTTGGAGAGACGGTCGATTCGGCTGTAACCATCATTCCGCATCCTTTCTCGGAAGCTCCGCCCCTTCGCTGTTAATCCTTCTTTAACGTAACCCAATCAAGTTTGGTCTATAGCTGTATTGAGGATCTACATAAAGACCCTTAGCAGAAAACGTGAAAAAGAAAGGAGGTGAAAAAACATGAAGAAGAACATTCTTATCGGTATAGTTGTGGTATTCGCACTTGCACTCGTTGCATCGGCAGCAATGGCATGGAACCCGGGATACGGTCGTGGCGAAGGCTATGGCCCAGGGTATGGTAACCCCCCTATCCCTAATCTGACGCCGGAACAGGCCACGAAAATTCAGACCATCCAGCAGGCAACCTTCAAAGAGATCGCCCCGCTCCAGCAGCAGCTCTTTGCGAAAAAGACGGAACTGAGAGGTCTCTGGCTCTCCCAGACACCGGATCAGGCAAAGATCAATGCGCTCCAGAAGGATATCCTGAATATCAGCGCCCAGCTCCAGGAGAAGACTACCAACGCGAGATTTGAAATGAGGAAGGCACTGACACCGGAACAACAGGCACAACTGACAGCGTATGGCCCTGGCATGGGCTATGGCATGGGCAGGATGGGCGGCCGCATGGGTCGCTGGTAACAAATGAACAGCGATGGATGTGGCGGGACAACCCCGTCACATCCAGATAAGAAACCGGGAGGCATGCATGGAAACAACGGGCACAGGGACAAGAAAAGAACAGGCCACGATACTTTGTTGTTGTATCCTGGGGATGTCCATAAAGCGCTGGTTCTGCATTGTTGTTCTCGTGCTGCTTTTCGTAGCCCTCTGCGTAGCCGTTTTTGCCGGCGAACCGGAACCTCCTGACTGCGACCTGCAAAGCGGATTGGCTGCCACTCTCAACCTCTCCCAAACACAGTGCGAGAATATACGGCAACTGACAGACAGGTTTCGCAATGATACGGCAATCACAAGAGGGAAGATTATGGAAAAACGCCTTGAGCTTAGAAGGCTCTCCGAAGACCAGAAAACAAACCCATACGCCATCAACAAGGTTGAGCGGGAACTGAATACCCAGGAACGGGAGCTTTCCAGAAAGGCACACCGGACAGAGATTGAACAGAGGAGACTCTTAACCCCTGAGCAGATAGGCAAAATGAAGGGTATCCCTTATGGATACGGCCCTTATGGATACGGCCCTCAAGGATACGGGAGGAGAGGATATGGAAGACAGTAAAAAAATCCGCCATTTTGGTTGTTGTAATGTTTCTGAGGGGGACGTATAATGAAAAAATACAGGATGGAGAAGGTGGTGCATTCAATACAAACCCCGCCCTTTGAGCCTGGGCGGGATTCTGCCCTCTCGGTGAGGTTATGATACGTTTTTTAAAAAAAGATAACGTCGCAGGGATATTAAGAGAAATATGGCCGGCCCTGGTTGTGTTGCTGGGTACGCTTATCATTTCTTCCTTTGCCGAACGTATTGGATTTCTTGTCGTAAAGAAAGAGTTGTGGAAAATACTCCTTCGCTTCTTTCGTTTTACATTCATTTTAGTCTTTCCCCTTCCCCTTCTCCCCTGGGTCTTTTCTATAATACGCGGTATTTTGCATCGCGGGAACAGGCAGTTGATCCAGATTCAGGGAGAGCGGGCAGAAATGATGGGTCGTTTGGATAGTTGGTTTATCAGACCTTTTCAAGGCATCGGACTTCTGATGCTTATGGCCGCCAAGTTTTTGACCTTTTTACAGATATACACGGGTACAACCGCTGATTCTTCGCTCGTTCTTCCATCAACCCAAACCCAGTTCAGTTTCGGGCGATTTTTTGTTGTTACTTTTCTTACTATAATCACTTCACTACTTCTCTCTTTCCTCTGGTCTCTGGATGATCTGGGAATCCGCCATATCAACCGAAAAACAGGTGAAGTCAGGATGATAGGAAAGTACCTTGGTGTGCTTCTCCCTGTGCTTTTTGGTTTTTACGGTATTATCAACCTTTTCAAGGCTCACGAACTTCAGGCAGCCGTCATGTACGTTGCCCAGATGGTTATGATCCTGTATCCCTCCTTTGTGATCTTTGCCATGCTCCATTATCACTATATCCGGGGACACGAGAGAGTGCTGTTGAAAAGACTTAAAGTAGTACCACAGAAAAACAAGAGATATTCTTGAATATTGGAGGAAATAAATGAATTTTCACTATCTCATAAATGAGCTTTATTACCAGAGGCGGAGAACGATCACAGCGATCGTCGGTCTTTCCATCGGCATTGCCCTTCTGATCATCCTGAATGCCCTCTCAATGGCCTACCGCCAGGCAGCCCAGGCGCCCCTGAAGGAGATCGGGGCCGACATTACCGTGCAGCGGCCCGGCGACGTGCCCAAAGAACTGACCGGGGCTGTTTTCCCCTGCTCGGCGGTAACGATCAGCGATGAAGAAATGAAGAAGATTGCACCGCTTCCGGGCATCAGAGGTATAGGCAAGGCCGTGCTCCTCTGGGTCTTCGACCCGAACAGGGCATGGATCGTCCTGGGGATCGAGCAGCAGAACCCTGTCGGCCCCTCCATTCTTCGTAATGCTGTCACTGAAGGACGCTTTCTTGAAGAGGGTAAACCGGAAGCACTTGTGGAAGTTGCCTATGCCCGCCAATTTAATATAAAGATAAATGATACGATATCAATAGCTGGCAGGTCCTATCCAGTGGTGGGATTGGTGGATGCCTCGCGGGCCGCAAAGATAGCTGTAGCAAATGTCTATCTGCCGCTGGCAGAGGCGCAGAAGCTGGCGGTAGATTCCGGGCAGCTTCAGTCTGTTTCCCCCTTTGGTCCGAACGATGTGAACCTGCTTTTCATTAAGGCAGACCAGGAGAGGATCACCGGGTTGGCATCAGCTTTGAAGGACATCCTTGGTAAGAAAGCGACCATAGGCACCCCTGACTCGTTCCTTAAGCTCCTGGGCAGCCTTTTTGCCCTCTCTGACAAGTTCAACCTTGCTGCATCATTTATCGCGATCTTTGTTGCCGTCCTCATAGCCTTCAAGACGATGGCGGGCAACATCGCAGAG
>JAPLKD010000217.1 GCA_026388245.1 Pseudomonadota bacterium
TAGAAATTGTACGATATCACAAGGAGGACACCATGAGTAATATTTTTCAGGACAATTCCTATTCTATCGGGAAGGCACCCCTTGTAAAACTGAATAAGGTTACAGGCGATGCCGGTGCAACGGTGCTCGCAAAGATTGAAGGGAGAAACCCCACCTATTCGGTAAAGTGCAGGATCGGCGCTGCCATGATATGGGAGGCAGAAAAGACGGGGAAGCTGAAACGCGGTATGGAGATTATTGAGCCCACATCAGGAAATACTGGTATTTCATTAGCCTTTGTTGCCGCTGCCAGGGGATATAAACTGACCCTTACCATGCCCGAGACGATGAGCATTGAGCGCCGCAAGGTGTTGAAGGCTCTTGGTGCATCGGATGTCCCCCTGTAAGAAGACGTGAGGACGACCGATGGAGCCTTTTGATGCGATAACCGATTACCTGGCACATGGAAAACAAGGTGCCCTTGCTACTATTATTTCACGGGTCGGCGCGACGCCCCGCGACGCCGGGGCCAAGGTTTTCATCGGTGAAGATGGAAAGATATACGGCACGATTGGTGGTGGCTGCATGGAAGCCGAGGTGTGGCAGCATACAAAGGCAGTCATCGCCAACGGAGAGGCAAAAAACCTCCGGTATTCCCTTAACGGCAGAACGGTTGAAGATGAAGGGATGATTTGCGGAGGGACTGCCGAGATCTTCCTGGAGCCGGTGACGGTGAAGCCGGTCACGAAAAAGCCCCCTCAGGTGTGAGCAGGAGGGAAGAACCGAACCGGCGAGGCGGCGTATCGGCGATAAAGGCAGTGGAAGGAGCATAGAGCGTGGAGCGGAGAGCGGGTAGTCGCAAGCTTCAGCCTGCGTAGGCAACTGTTCACTGTTCACTAACGACTATTCACTGGTTTTTGTTCTTCATCACCAGCTCGGGTTTTTTCAGAAACACCTCTGTATCCGGCGGGATCGATTCGGTGAGCCACACGTTGCCACCGATGACGGAACGGGCACCGATGACCGTGTATCCGCCGAGAATAGTGGCATTGGCATAGATAATGACGTCGTCCTCGATGGAAGGGTGACGCTTTTTGTTTCTTAATGATTCGCATTCTTCTTTACTCAGGGACATTGCGCCCAGGGTTACCCCCTGATAGATACGGACACGATTCCCGATTGTCGTTGTCTCTCCGATAACAACGCCGGTCCCGTGATCGATAAAGAAACTTTCACCGATGACAACACCGGGGTGGATGTCGATACCGGTGCGGCTGTGGGCGTATTCTGTCATAATCCGTGGAACGAGGGGGACTCCCTGTGTATAGAGAAAGTGGGCAACCCGATAGACGGTGATTGCGAACAGCCCGGGATAGCAGAAGATGATCTCATCAAAATGACGGGAGGCTGGATCCCCCTCGTAGGCAGCGCGAACATCCTTTGACAATGTTTCCTGAAGGGTCGGGATTGCCTCGACAAATTTCAGGGTGACCTCCTGGCTTCGTTCTTCGCAGCGGATGCATGGCTGGTTAAAACGTATGCAATCATGACGTATGGCATAGGCGATCTGCCCCGAGAGGACATCGAAGAGTTCTGTCACTTCTTCACCAAGGTAGTAGTGGAGATTCATATCATCAAGGCGTTTGCGTGAGAAGTACCCCGGATAGAGAACGGGGAATGTTTTGTAAATAATGTCAATGATGGCGTGTCTCGAAGGAATAGGCTCCGGACCGATATGGTGAAAGCGGCCGTCTTGATTATAGCTTGAGACAATCCGCTGAATGAGCGAGGGGATCTTCGCGCGAATGTCATGGGTTACCGTAATTTCTTCCCTGCATTTATCCTGCATGTTTATGCCTTCCATGTTCACTGTTCCTCCTATGATTTTTTATCGAGTGGCCATGCCCTTTCCCTATTGTCCTTCCAAGGGATTCGATCCTCATAAGGACACAGCTTGCGCACTGGTCAGCGCTCTCATCGACACAGGGCTTGCCAGGGTAGAGGAGATAGTCCTTCCTGTGCCCGACGGGTGTATCGTTGGGCATGAATATGTTTGCGCCCCTCTGAAGGGCAAGGTTTCTCCCTACGCCGGGGAAGACTGCGTCATATGCCGTTGTTGCGGGGATGTGTGCATCAGGATTGAAGATTCGCAAGACCGCCAGGGCCTTGAAGAACATCTCTTCATTCCCTTCATAGGCATTTTTTTCTCCACCGAGGGGTGTCTCGGGATGGGGAATAAAGGGCCCGATCCCGATCATGTCGAGATCAAGTTTCTGGCAAAGGAGTATGTTCTCTGCCAGGGTATCAACGGTCTCACCGGGAAGCCCTATCATGAATCCGCTGCCGGTCTGGACACCGAGTTCTTTCAGTGCATAGAGGCACTCCAAGCGTTCTTCCAGGGTGCAGTCCGGATGAAGCCTTCCGAATAACTCCGGGTCGCTCGTTTCAAACCTGAGGAGGTACCGGTCCATACCGCAGTCCTTCCAGTGCCGGTAGGTGTCATACGGTCTGTTCCCCACCGAAACGGTGACTGCCAGCGGGGTTTCTTTCTTGATTCTCCGTATGATCTCTCCCATCTCCGTATCGTCAATGCCGGGAGTTTCCCCGGACTGGAGCACCACAGTCGTCTGCTGTCTGAACACCATGGCCTTCGCCGTAGAGAATATCTCTTCGGCGGTCATGGAATAGCGGTTTACTGCGTGGTTCGATGCCCTTATGCCGCAGTAAAGGCAATCGTTGGCGCAGATGTTCGAGAATTCGATAATACCCCGGATATATATTTCTTCGCCCATATGGATGTGCCTGATCCGATCGGCTTCTTTGTAGAGCCTCTTCAGGTCAGCACCTTCGCTGTCAAGGAAAGACAGGGCGCTCCCCTTTCCATGATCACGGTTGGCAAAAACATGGTGCTTTTGTGAATTATTTTTTTTCATCAACATGCTATACAATAATCCTTGTCAATTTCACAGGATTAGTTTGATATTCTCCTAAGTGCTGCAACAGTATAGAAAAACCCCTTGACAATTACAAGAATAAATGTATACTTTTCCCATAAATTTAGTAGGAGATTAAAATGAGGATATCCACAAAAGGCAGGTACGGGTTACGGGCTATGATCGACCTTGCAGAATCCTCGAAAAACGGGACGCCTGTTTACTTATCGGATATCGCAAAGAGACAGGGCGTTTCGGAAAAATACCTGGAACACATTTTTGCGACCCTCCACAAGGCAGGTCTCGTAAAGTCACAACGGGGCCGGAAGGGAGGATACGTTATTAATAGGGAACCTGACAGGATCACCCTGAACGAGATTATCACAGTTCTGGAAGGGCCATGCAGCCTCGTTGACTGCGTTGATGATGTCAAAGCCTGCCCGAAGGTTGAAACCTGTGTTACACGGGACATCTGGATGATACTGGGAAATAAGATTGAAGAGGTCCTGAACGGGTACACCCTCTCGTCTCTTGTGCGGATGCAGAGTGAAAAAAGCCAGAAAAATACCCCCATGTACTATATCTGAGAGCCCCGGACGGGTTCTAATCGTGGGATTCAGCCCAGCTTTTCCCCATCCCCAGAGAAACCTTCAGAGGCACAGACAGCGTAATCACATTTTCCATCTCTGTTTTCACGATGTCTTTAGCGATTTCTGTCTCTTCATCTTTTACCTCGAGAACCAGCTCATCGTGAATCTGCATAATCAGCCTTGATGAAAGGCCTTTCTCCTTTATCTTTTTGTGGATATTTACCATGGCCATCTTGATAATATCTGCTGCAGTACCCTGAATAGGGGCGTTCATTGCCGCCCTTTCACCCAGTTGCCGGATTGTGTTGTCATGGTTGTTGATTTCCGGTATATGCCTGATCCTGCCAAAAAATGTTTTCACGTATCCTGTTGCGCGGGCGATCTTCAGAACACCTTCCATGTATGCTTTGACGCCGTTATGCTTTATGAAATACGTGTCAATGTAATGCTGAGCCTCTCTTAGAGAAACGTCAAGCTCCTTTGCAAGGCCATAACCGCTCATGCCGTATATAATGCCGAAATTTATTACCTTTGCGGTTCTTCGCATGTCCTGGGTTACATTGTTTGTGTCTACTCCGAATACCTCCTGAGCAACTTTTGTGTGAATATCTTCGCCCTTCATGAAAGAATCCACCAGAAGAGCATCTCCTGAGATGTGGGCAAGGACGCGGAGCTCGATCTGTGAATAGTCTGAGGAGAGCAAAAGAAAGCCATCCTCGGGGACAAAGGCCTCCCTTATCTTCTTTCCTTCTTCACCACGAATAGGGATGTTCTGGAGATTCGGGTCGCTGCTGCTCAATCTCCCCGTGGCCACAACCATCTGGTTGAAGGATGCATGGATGCGTCCTGTACGGGGGTTGATGAGGTTTGGAAGCACATCGATATAGGTGCTTTTTAACTTGGTGAGCGTCCTGTAGGCAAGGATTTGCTGTGGAAGAGGATGGACTGCGGAGAGCGTTTCAAGCACCTCTGTGTCTGTTGAGAAACCGGTTTTGGTTTTCTTGACTGTGGGGAGCTGTAATTTGTCAAAGAGGATATGTGACAATTGCTGAGGAGAATTAATGTTAAAGAGTTCTCCCGCCAAAGAATGGATTTCCTTTATGATGGTATTGAGCCTCTTATCGAAGTCCCTTGAGAGGCTCATGAGGGCCTGCCTGTCTACTTTGACACCGGTGTATTCAATATTTGCAAGGACCTCTATGAGGGGCATTTCGATATTGAAAAAGAGGTCTGTGAGTCCGAGTTCCTTCATTTTTTCAATCAGGAAATCTTTCAATTCGAAGAGCGAAGATGTGCTTTCAATGAGCTTATCCTTTAAATCAGAAGACGTTATCCCGACATCAAGAAATTCTTCCAATATTGTATTGATACTATAATCCTTTCTCAGGGGATTGATAAGATAGGTGGCGAGCATGGTGTCGAAGAACTGCGAGGGGTCAAAAGAATGCAAGGGTTCCAGGGGCCAAGGGGCCAAGGGGCCAAGTGAACCACTCGAACCCTTGAACCCTCGAACCCTTGAACCCTGGTGTTTCAGCAATAAAATGGATAGCGGTTTCAGGTTGTGTGTGATGAGTTCGTCGGCATGAGTCATAACATGAAAAAGATCGTTTTCGCTCTGCGAGAAGAACACACCATTGCCATCGAAGGCTGCAAAACCCTCTAATTGCATCTCATAGGTGTTCTTCCCGAGAAACCTGGCAAATACTGCCACTTTTTTCATATTCAGACCGGAAAGTTCTACTTCGGGCCAACCTTTTATATTGGTTCTTACGGTCTTTATTTCTCTGTAAAGGGCTGTAAATTCAAGGTCCATGAATATCTTACGGAGGGCCTCTGTATCAGGCTCCTTCTGCCTCAGGTCATCGATATGGATGTCTATCGGTACATCGAGTCTGATTGTGGCAAGCTCCCTACTCATAAGAACGAGGTCTTTGCCCTCCATAAGCTTATTTTTCACTGATGCCTTTTTAATCTCATCGATATGATTGTAAATCTCATCAATTGCTCCGAAGTTTACGACAAGCTCTCTGGCGGTTTTGTCACCGATACCGGGGGCGCCAGGGATATTGTCAGATGTATCACCGCATAAGGCTAAGTAATCAGTTATAAGTGCTGGTTTTACGCCGAACTTTTCGACTACTTCCTTTTCGCCTATGAGGAGGTTCTTCATTTTATCAAAGACGAAGACCTTGTCAGAGACAAGCTGGGTCATATCTTTGTCGCTTGTAACGATATAGATTGTTGCATCTTCTTTTTTTAATTTTTCTGTTATAGTGCCAATAATATCATCCGCCTCAAAACCTTCTTTTTCAAGAATCGGAAGACCCATCGCCTGAAGGACCATCTTTACATAAGGAATCTGGGCAGACAGGTTATCCGGCATTGGTTGCCTTTGGGCCTTATACTCCTTGCAAATCTCCTCCCGGAACGATGGTGCCTTTGAGTCAAAAACGATTATCAGGATATCGGGCTTTTCCTCGTTCAGGAGTTTTTTGATCATACTAAGGAATGCATACGTAGCGTTCGTTGGAATACCCCTGGAGTTTGAGAGGTAGGGTGTTGCATAGAAGGCCCTGTATAGGTAGGAATGACCATCTACCAGAAAGATTCTTTCCATTTCATCATTCATAATGTATAATCCTTTCACAATGGAAAATACGTTTTAATTTTAAAGACCTTCTTTTCAGGAAACCTGTAAATTTTTAATGAATATTTTTCTTCAAGTCCGGCAAGATACCCCTGAATGTCTTCCATGCTTCTTGCTGCTATGGTGAACCAGAGGTTTAATTCGCCATCTCTCTCATAATTGTGGGTAACGCCATTGTGCCTGTTCAGTTCATTAACAAAGGTCAGCATAATATCTTCGTCTACCTTTACGCCACAGAGAGTGCTGACATATCTGAGTTTTTTCCGTTCAAGGATCGGTCCTATCCGGCGGATATACCCATCGTT
Source organism: Pseudomonadota bacterium (assembly GCA_026388245.1). Taxonomy (GTDB): domain Bacteria; phylum Desulfobacterota; class Syntrophorhabdia; order Syntrophorhabdales; family Syntrophorhabdaceae; genus MWEV01. The sequence goes on from JAPLKD010000217.1 coordinate 6,455, forward strand.
TTTCAACCGCCTTACCCTTTCAAGGACCTCTTTTTCCTCAAGCTGAAGCGCCTTTCCAATCTCTGCGAAAGGTCTCCCGGCAAGAGGAAACTCTTCCTGAATGGTGTTTAGTATCTTTTTGTCTATTTCGTCCACGACAACCACATTATTATATCAGTAAAAGGTGAAAGGTGAAAGGTGAAAAAGGCAGGCTGAAGGCAGGAGGGAAGAACCGAACCGGCGAGACGGCGTATCGGCGGAACGGCGATGAAGACAATGATAAAAACAGTGAATAGTAGACAGGGAAAGAGGCAGACTGAAGGTAAAAGTGGAAGGAAAATAGACATAAAACCATTGTTTAGTGCTATAATGCGACTATATTAAAAAAAAGGACTGAGGAGGAAGTGATTGAAAACACAAAGCTGGTATGGGATAAAGAAAATGCTTTATGCTCTGTCTGTTTTTGCAATAATATTTGCATTTGTTTCCTGTAGTCAGAACGTTGCTTACATCGATAGATTCGGGGATGTGGATGTCTCAATGGGTAATTATGATGAGGCCATCAAAGACTATACAAAGGCGATCAATTACAAACCGACTGACCCTGACGGGTATATCGGCAGGGCTTACGTGTATCAAAAGATGGGCAATCATCAACTTGCAATAGAAGATTATTCAAAGGCAATCGGACTTGTGCCTTATGACTCAAATCTTTATTTCGCAAGGGGTTCTGCTTATGAACTACTGGGCAATAATGATGAGTCCATCAGAGACTATCAAAGGGCTGCAGCCCTTGGTAACGATAAAGCGCGGGCCATCCTCACATCGAAAGGTATTGGATGGTAAAAAGCCATATTGACCTGCGGGGCTTTGGCATAATATTACTGCTGACGCTTCTCTGGGGTTTTAATTATCCTGCCATAAAAGTGTCAAATGTTGGATTTTCCCCGATATTTAATGCACTGCTAAGGTCGGTTATAGCATCTGTTCTCGGGGTTGTCTATTGTATAAGCGTAAAGCAACCCCTCTTTCACAGGGATGTTCGTTTTTTTCATGGTTTTGTTGTAGGAATGCTTTTTGGTATAGAATTTGTCTGTATATACCTCGGGTTGCTCTATACCAATGCCTCACGGGCAGCGATATTTGTCAATTTCTCCCCTTTTGTTGTTGCAATAGGGGCATACTTCTTTTTGAAAGAAAAACTGGGTATCACAAAGATAGCGGGGCTTATCCTTGCGTTTTTCGGCGCCTACCTTGTTTTCGAAGGCAAGCCGAAAACATGGAATACATCCATGCTCACAGGTGATATTCTTGAAATCGTGGCCGCTTTCCTCTGGGGCGCTACTACAATCTATATAAAGAAATACCTTGCAGAAACGGTCCATCCCATTAATACCTTCCTCTATCAGCTTGTATTTTCAATCCCCATTATGCTTGTTTGTGCCTTGATTATAGAGCCAAAATGGATACTTGATGTCAATAGTTCTGCCATTGCTGCACTTGCATACTCTTCCATTATTGTGGCCTTTGCCTCATACCTCGCATGGTTTAAGCTCATACACACCTATCCGGTATCCCAACTTGCTGTCTTTACCTTCCTGACCCCTGTGTTCGGTGTTACCTTCGGAGCCATATTTTTGGGTGAGCAGCTTACTAAAGGATTAATTTTTGGACTTGTTTTTGTAAGCGCAGGGATATATCTAACAAATTATAAAAAGGTCTGATGCCAAGGCGCCTTCATTCGCTCATAAGGCTCTGTCCGCGTCGTGCCCTTTGCCTGCCTGTGCCTATGTTGTGGCAGACAGGTTGCAAATTGCCCCCAAAAACAGTGTTTGAAGCCCTGAAATTGGCCATTTTCCATACATAAAACGTCTTATTTCAATGGGTTAGTTTACCGCGCCTGCCCCGCTAAACCATGCGAAGTCGGTCTTGGCCAGGGTGCAATGAATTTGCTTTTCTATTTCACTGGGGCCTGGTCCGACCTCCCGATTTTGTCCGACCCCAATCAGCAGCAGCAGTCATTTAGCAGTCAACACTTCAAGCAGAATGTCAACACTTCAAGAGCCCCAAGTCCCTCACTTTCATGCATTTAGCTTGGAGCTGACAAGCCGATTCAGGCTGATGCCTGACTCGGCTGCCTGAATAGTGAGTTTCTGGTGAATATGTGGAGGAACCCGCACCATGAATTTGCCGCTGTATTTTTTGCAGGCAATCGGTTCAGGTATAGTTTCCCCTTCTTTCTGCATGTCTCTTAAAACATCTTCAACCAGTTTGCGCATTCCTTTCAAGGCAGTTTCCGGGTTTCCGGCAAGCCAGCTCAAGCTGGGGAACTCTGCGCATAAGCCTACATATTCGTTGTCATCATCAGACCAGGTTACCCTGTATGTATAACGATCATTTTGTAGAGCCATGATCCACCTCCAGTTTATCGATTGCCAATAATACCTGTTTTACCTGATACGCTTTCCCCTTTCCTTTGCTATTCTGTATATTGATCCTGGGATCACCTTTCCATGGGGTTTTGTAGGTTCTATGACTGCCACTGTCCTGCCGGTACTCGCCAAAATAATGATCACACACTCTGCACAAATCAGCAAAACGGACACCGCTCGGGTTTGCCTTCATTTGAGAAACGATATCGTCTATCTTGCTCATGCACTATTCAGTATAGTATCATTAATGGTATTATTGTCAAGCTCTTTTTCCCGGATACAGTAATTTGCAGCGCTCAGCCTTGATTAAGCGTCAAGCGATAATCCAGCGACGGAATTCCCTTCTCAAGGGTTGTTCCGGTGCATTGACGCAGAGGGGAGTTTCCCGCCGCAACCGTACCAATCGCGAGCGACCTCCGGGAGTGAGCCGAAGCCCCGAGCAAAGCGTGGGGGTGGCAATCTCAAAGAATGGGATTCCCAGTGTCAGTGTTGACTTTCCAACTATTTTAAGAATCTCCGCAAACGTTGCGGAGAGTTCCCCAGAAAAACGTTTTAAAAGTGAAATCGTGCGGAACAAGGAGGTATAAGCCTTTCCGAAGATTTGACTATTGCACCAACAGTTGGTGCAACTTGATCGGGCAGGTCCTAATATAGTGAAGCTCCCCGCCTACAAGGCGGGGCATCCTGCTAACTTCTAAAAAAGCTCCATTTGTGTGCTCTTATTATCTTTATGGCGCTACAAGTCAAGCATACGGCCTTTTCAGCAAATCAAAGAATTATTTATTGAAATCCTCAACCCGGTCAAACTCGGGCATGTAGTGGCTTTCAAGCAGTTATCAATAATAATGCGAATGGATTTAAAATATTTCTGACCACAGGTTCAGTATCATACGGAGCATCCTGTAGCCTGATTCTTCGATATTTTTCCGATATTCTGACTGTTTTTCGGTTATTTCGCCTTCCTGCATCATAATCTGCGGTAACCCGATAATGCTGTTCAGGGGTGCTTTAAGGTCATGGCGGACAATATTGTCCACGTCTTCACGGAGCCGGGCTGTCTCCAGCAATTCTTCATTGCTGTACTGCCAATGTTTCCTTCGCAACTCAGCATAAGTTTTCGCACGAATGTTCGTGGTATCCTCATTACATTTTTGTCTATGCATCTTTCTTGATTTTTTTTAACAAAGCAAGCACTTCGAAAAACTGGGGATGACCAAACATCCTCCTGTTTTTCAGTCACTGCAGCAGTACTCGTCAACGGCTATATTACTCACCACTGTTTCACTTTATCGATATTTCTCCGAGAAGCCTCTCGGCATCTTTGTACCCCGGATACTTCTCTATGACTGCCTTTAATGTCGTGACCGCCTCGTCCCTGTCTCCCTTCTGATTGAGATAGAAGGCAAGAGTATACGCATACTTGGGTTCCTGCGGCCTGAGCTCCGCTGCCTTCCGGCACCAGGTCACCGCCTCGTTGATGCGGTCTTTTGAGGTGATAACACAGAGGTTATAGGCGGCCTGCGCCATCTGGGGATCAGCCTCGATGGCTTGCCTGAGATACTGTTCTGCCCCTTTCGGATCGTTCTGCTCTGCCTTGAGAAGGCCCATGTTAAAGTTGGCTGCAGCGTTGTTTGGGGCCGCTTTTAAAGCCTTCTTGAGAGATTCATCGGCTTTCCTGTTCTCTCCCATGCGCGCATAGGCCATCGATTTATTGACCATGGCAAGTACCGCGCGCGGTTCAAGCTTCAAGGCCGTGTCGTATGAAGAAATGGCCTGTTTGAGATCGTTGCGGTTCGAGTAGTAATTACCCAGGTTGTAGTGCGATGACCACTGGTCAGACCGTGCGGTGAGCGAAGTAAAGTATTCTTTGTGTGCAGCCTCCACGGTTTTCTTATCGGCCCCATTAAGGGGAAGGTTAGGATACCTGGCAAGAGATGCCGCTGCGCGCACACGGACAAGTCGGTAATCATCGCCGGCAGCAGTTACAAGGGCCCGGACTGCCTCCCGCGTGGACACATGCTGCAGGGCATCGGCTGCTGAGGAGCGCACAAGGGGAGACGGATCCTTCATGGCTCCAAGCAGAACAGGAGTGATCTTTTCATCCCCCGATGAAGCAACCATCCGAAGAAGGGAAGCAGCAAAGACCTCGTCCCGCTCCTTGCTGCTTACATATTCGAGCATCGCGGGAAGGTGCTTCCAGTCTCGTTTACGGGCAGCATCGACGAGGGCGGCCCGCTTGAGAATGGGCGCCTGGTAGTCGCGGGCGCGCCACTGCCGGACATGACTGTCTGCCCAGGCAGCATCCTTATCGGTGTGGCAGAGGTTACAAGCATTGGGTGACTTGTAGGCGATCGTCGCCGCAGGGGTCGGAGGCAACATGGAGTGGTCGGTTCTATTCATCCGTGCAAAGGAGGTCATGGGCATGTGGCAGGAGATACACTTATTGCCCCGGCTTCCCTCCTTGTGATGCGTGTGGGCAGGCGCATTTTTCACATGGCTCTCATGGCAGGGCATGCAGGCATCCTGTGCCTTTTCCTCAGGCTTGAACCGGTAGCGGCCACTACTCGTGTGGCAGGTAACGCAGTTGATCTTGCCGGCTTTTACACAGGGGCTCATGAGCCATGAGGTGTAGGTGTAGTTCTCTCCCAGGTCACGGCCATCGGGGTAGAAGTCAGGATCTTCCAGTGTGGCGATGTCATAGTGGTCGAAGAAGCGCTCCCCGGGTGTTACCGTTGCGGTAATCGGGGACATCTTGGCGTGACATCCCGAGCATGCTGCGTTGTGCTGCTCCGGGGTGAACTTCTTGACGCTGATAATCTTATAGTCTTTTGGTTGTTGCCCTTTGGGTGTTTCCTTCATGACCCGGTTATGCTCGGCCGACGGTCCGTGGCATGTCTCGCAGTTGATACCAGGCTCGGCCCAGGTTGTTTTGTAGGCATCAGTCTTGAGGTTGTAGTTGGTCGAGAGCTGGCTTACGTGGCAGTTATAGCAACCGGTGTTGAAGGTGTATCCCGTGTCCTTCCAGCTTACGGGTTGATCTCTTTCTGTGCCGGCGAAGTGACGGATACCGCTTGCAGCGGTGTCGAACCAGGACTTCTTGTTGACATCGTACGCAACGGGAAGGGTCTGGAGGCGTCCTCTCGGAAAAGGGGTCAGGAAATAATAGACGTTCTTGCCACCGAGGGCATGTTCGATCTTGTACTTCTTCTCTCCTTTCGGCCCCTTCTCGACTACCCACCCTCCCGTGATGTCTGTCCGATAGGTGTGCTTCCCTATCTTGATTTCCTTATCTTGCAGAGTCAGGTTCTTCTTCGCAAACTCAGGGGTGTAGGGTTGCATTGCCAAACCGTGTCGGGAGGTGGACCAGAGCCCGTAAAACCGCTCATGACACTCTATACAGCTCCTGGAGCCGGCATAGCCCTGGTGTCCCGAAGCTTGAATTGCCTGCTGGGCGCTCGCTGGTAAGGCCTGGCCCATGGCCATCATCGCTAATGCAACACCAAACCGAATCCCGGCATGCATAATCGCCCCTCCTGCGCTCATTTTCCCTCAAAGGGAAAGATGATTTTCCAGTCCTTCTTCATGCTGATGACGACCCAGCCGCTCTTCTTCGCCTCGGCCATGAGCGCGTCGCTGAACGTGCCGATCTTAGATTCCGCACCATAGGCCCATTCGCGCACTGCGTCGTCATGATGTACCAGCATCATCAACCGCGCGCCGCTGCCTTGCGTCCACTCCAACATCTGTTGGTCGCCGTCAGAGTTTCCAAAAGCCGCGATGGGTCGTCTGCCGATGTGCGAGTTGATGCCGATCGGCTTGCCCGTCTTATCGTCAATGAAGTTCAACTCCGGCAAACGGACCAGCGCAGACTTGCCATCGCGTATCTCATACTTCGTCTTGATGCTGCTGCCCACTACCTGTTCGGGCGGAATACCATACACTCTTTCCGTCCATGGCCGCATGAAATCGATACCTCCGCCGGAAACGATGAATGTCTTGAAGCCGTTCGCCCGCAGATATGCAAGGAGTTCGAGCATCGGCTGGTAAACCATCTCGGTGTAAGGCCGGCCCGTCCTGGGATGTTTGGCTGTGGCAACCCAGTTCTTGACGATCTGCTCGAACTCCTCAGTGGTCATACCGGCATGGGTAGCCATGACAAGCTCGGCGACCGATTTCTCCCCGCCGGCAAGCACGCCTTTCATGTCGCCCCTGAGGAGCGATGCGAACGGTTCCTTGTCCTTCCATTCAGGATGCTGCGGGGCGAGCGCCTTTACACGGTCGAGGGCGAAAATAAATTGGAAATACATCGGTTGCTCGGCCCAGAGGGTACCGTCGTTGTCGAAGGTCGCAATGCGCTCCGCCGGCGTCACGTAATTGGGAAAACCTTCTCTGGTCACTTCCCCGACGAAGGCCGTGATGGCCTTCTTGGTGGGACCGTCGTTCCAGGAGGGAAGCGGGTCCTGAGCCCTGGCAATCGTGGCGGCAAATGCAAGGGCTACGGCCACGAGAGCGATGAGAGAAAGTTTGCTGTTTGGTCTCATATGTCCCCTCCTTTTTAGCATGCCTTCGCGGGCCACCTTTGGAGCGGGTGACCCGCGTACCTGCTTAGTGCCCTCCGGCCATGTTTCGTAGCGTTTCCAACGCCTGGTCAATGTTGAAGCTTGCCGGTTTCTGACACGGCGTAAACTACTCTTTGCGATGTCAGCTCACTTGCCCCCAGTGTCCCGCTCCATCTGCTGCAGGACCTGTTCGATGTTGAAGCTGGCCGACTTCTGCCGCTGCGGGAATTCCTTGAAGGTCTGCAGAAACTGCCCGACGACGCCCTGCATCGGAACGAAGGCCCACAGTTTGTCCGCCATCCAGCGGAAGACCATAGGTGACTCGGTGAAATCGGCGTGGGCCTCGAAGGGGTCCATGCGCAGGTTGACTATCTTGGGAAAGTTCAGAGGTTTGGCGGGACCACCCGAGGTCCAGTTGTCAGAGAACGCGAAGTGAGCCTTCCAGTCCCGAACTCGCACGGCGTTGAGACTCCCGTTATCATCGAAGTAGAAAATTTCGTTCCTCTTGCTGGGCCCTGCGCCGGCGAGCAATTCGCGCTGATCATAGCCGTCAAGGTGGACTTTGAACGGCTTGCCGTTGGCCGTGTGTCCCTTCTTGAGCTTCTCCTTGACGTCGGGCTCGCCGGCCGCCGCCAGGAGAGTCACCGCCCAATCCTCGTGTGACATAATCCCGTTGACGATCGTGCCGGGCTTGACCAATCCGGGCCAGCGGACGACGCACGGCACTCGCATGCCGCCTTCCCAGGTACTTCCCTTCTCTCCCCTGAACGGTGTGGTGCCGCCGTCCGGGAAGGTAAACTTCTCAGCGCCGTTGTCTGTGGTGAAGATCACGATCGTGTTGTCGGCGATGCCAAGGGTCTCAAGCTTACTGAGCAGAATGCCGACGATGTCGTCGAGTTGCTGCATCCCGTCGGCATACAGACCATAGCCCGTCTTGTCCTGATACTTCGGCGAAAGCCGGGTCCAGACATGCATCCGTGTTGAGTTGTGCCAGATGAAGAACGGCTTGTTTTCTTTGACCGCGCCCTCCATGAACGCGAGCGTGCCGCTGAGGAACTCTTCATCCACGGTCTCCATGCGCTTCCGCGTTACCGGACCGGTGTCCTCGATCGTCTGCTTGCCGACCTTCCCGAAGCGCGGATCGACGGTGGCGTCATCACGGTCCGTTGCCTTTGTTCTCAGCGCGCCTCGCGGGCCGAAGCGCTGGCGGAACTCCGGCATCTTGGGATATTGCGGGTCCTCCACCTCCTCTTCGGCGTTGAGGTGATACAGGTTGCCGAAGAACTCGTCGAAACCATGCACCGTGGGCAGGTAACTGTTGCGGTCGCCGAGGTGGTTCTTCCCAAACTGTCCGGTGACGTAGCCGTGATTCTTGAGAAGATCGGCGATGGTGGGATCCTCAGGCTGCAGCCCGAGTTCAGCCCCAGGGAGACCGACCTTCAACAGTCCGGTGCGGAACGGTTGCTGCCCGGTGATGAAGGCGGCTCTCCCGGCTGTGCAGCTCTGTTGCCCGTAGTAGTCAGTGAACATTGCCCCTTCTTTTGCGATCCGGTCGATGTTGGGGGTGCGTGTACCCATCATTCCCATGTTGTAGGCACTGATGTTGGACCAGCCGATATCATCCCCGAAGATCACAAGAATGTTAGGGGGCTTGGCCTGTGCGCAGACCGATCCCGCGGCGAAAAGCAAAACAGGCAGGACCAATAATATTACGAACAGGTTCCTACGCTGAAAACGCATTGTTTTCTCCTTTCCTCTTGGGGTCTCAGCAGTTGCCATAAATACCTTTTAGCATTCTATTTCCCTCCGGCTGTGTTCTGCAGACTCTCCAACGCCTGGTCAATGCCGAAGCTTGCCGGCTTCTGCCGCGGCGGAAACTCCTTGAAGGTCTTAATGAAATTCACGATGTAGGTCTGGAACGGGACCACGAGAAAGGCATGGTCAAACGCCCAATCCCAGTAGGTATTGGAGGTAATGTCTGCCCGCTCATAGGGATCCGCGCGCAGATCGAAGAGCTTAGACATACGGAAACGAATGAAGGGTTCATTCCAAACGGCCATGGTGCCGGGCAGCCGCTGTTCGGCGAAGACGACTTTCCAATTCTCATACCGCAAGGCCAGTAGGTCGCAGTCGTCGCTGAAATAGATAAACTCCCGGCGCGGGCTCTTCGGTTCCTGGCCGGTGAGGTAGGGCAGGATGTTGTAGCCGTCGAGGTGGACCTTGTAGGTCATGCCGCCCGCGTTGTAGCCCTTGAGTAGCTTCTGCTTCACGTCAGGGTCACCCGCGGCTGCGAGCAGCGTCGGCATCCAGTCGAGCCCGCTGACGATCTCGTTTGAGACAGCATCGGCCTTGATGTGGCCCGGCCAGCGAATGAAAGCAGGCACGCGAAAGGCGCCTTCCCAGTTCGTGTTCTTTTCACTCCGGAACGGCGTCGTCGCAGCATCCGGCCAACTATTGGCATGGGGGCCGTTGTCCGTCGTGTAGATTACGATGGTGTTGTCCACGATGCCCAGGTCGTCGAGGGCCTTCAAGATGGTGCCCACCGTGGCATCGTGCTCGATCATGCCATCGGCATACTCGGTGAGGGCCGTGGCGCCCTTCGGGCTCCGGTGCTCGGCTCGCACGTGGGTGCGAAAATGCATCCGCGTACTGTTGTACCAGACGAAGAACGGTGTGCCGGCCTTCGTCTGGCGCTGGATGAAGTCGATCGCTGCAGCCGACGTTTCATCGTCGATGGTCTCCATCCGCTTGCGGGTCAGCGGGCCGGTGTCCTTTATGGTCTGTTTGCCAACCTTGCCCCAGCGCGGGTCCACGGTCGGGTCGTCCCTGTCCGTCGCCTTGGTCTGCAACACGCCGCGGGGGCCGAACATCTGACGGAACTTGGGCTCCTGCGGGTAATTGAAAAGCTCCGGCTCCTCCTCGGCGTTAAGATGGTACAGGTTGCCGAAGAATTCGTCGAATCCGTGAACCGTCGGCAGGTACTCGTTGAGGTCGCCGAGATGGTTCTTGCCGAACTGACCGGTGGCATACCCGAGGGGTTTGAGCATTTCCGCGATGGTCGGGTCCTCCTTGCGCAGGCCTACGGGCGCGGCCGGCATGCCGACCTTGCTCAGCCCCGTGCGAAATACGTTCTGGCCGGTGATGAAGGAAGACCGCCCGGCCGTGCAGCTCTGCTCCGCGTAGTAGTCGGTGAAGGTCATGCCTTCCTTGGCGAGGCGGTCAATGTTCGGCGTGCGGTAGCCCATCACCCCCTTGGTGAAGACGCTGATGTTGGCCTGCCCGATGTCGTCGCCGAAGATGACAAGGATGTTCGGTTTGTCCGCCGCAATTGCCGGGCAGGCGATGAACGCCAGACCGATAATGATTGCAGCAAACACATGCAGTATTTTTGTTTTCATGTTCTCCTCCTTGTTAAAATTGTAGTTTTTCACAAAACTTCTTTATTCTTAAAAATCCTAATTCTTCCTCTCGCAGAGTTCGCTGAGAGAAAATGTTTTTTTGCCAGTATAGGAGAATGATTCATCCGGCAAACCCGCCACACCCTTGCGGGCAAAATTTATATCTTGTATCTCTCAGCGAACTCTGCGCCTCTGCGAGAGACATATTTAGTTTTTTTCTTTCATTACTGTTCATCTGACTCTATCCCTGATATACACACAATGTTTTCATGCAGCTTCCATGTCTTTTTCTCCGAAATACCGGATGTTTTTGCCGGGACTGCGTATCACTGTTCCTTGGGAACAATCTTCAAGTGTGCAAGGTTTTTTCATTATTATCCTAATTGTATCTCTTTTGTACCTCCATCACCGCTGGCACGCATTTCTCTCCTTAAAATGCAAAGTTCAACCCCATGATTGGACCATAGGCTGTTGCTTCATACCTTATATTGCTCGTCCCTGCCTTGTAGTTCACATAGAGTGCCCGGTATCCCAGGTAACCTGTAATGTCTTTTGTAAAGCGATAGCCGAAGGCGCCTAGGGCGTTCCAACTGAAGTCAGAACCTACACCGAAACCCCCAATGTCACCCCGTATGTTGAATACCAGTTTTTCTGTGATATCTGCAGCAAGACGGGCACCGATGAAAGGATCTATCCACTGGGTGGTTTTGGAAGGATTATAGATACTGCTCGTATCAATGTTGGCGCTCATATACCAGTAGCGTCCTCCTCCTAAAGCGTCAACGGTTACAGACCGTTTCCCCTTTCCCTCAAGGGACCACTTTCCGAGCTGGTAAAATCCGCCCAGTTCAACGAGCCACTGTTCAATCTGCAATCTCACATCCCTGCCGGTACTGAGCGTCCCATCGGAAGTAATTTTAAGATAGGTTGGATCAAAGAAAATTCCCCATTTTCCTTTCTGTGCCTCAAAGTGCATTTGGCCTGCAAAAGCCACATCCTTGATGGTATCCGAAAAGTATATGTTCGAGGTGACGCTATAGTTGCGGATTGTTGCCTTCGTGTTCATAGACATCAGCCAGGCGTAGGGGGTTACGCTGAATTGCCATTTGTCCTGACTTGAGGACTGGCTTTTATCTGTCGGCTGCGGGACATCCTGCCCCGGGGAGGACGGAGTGGTCTGGGCATATACCATGGACCCGCTGACTACAAGAATCACAACAAAAAAAGTTACGGCAAATTTCATTAAACGTGTCATATTTTGACTACCTCCTTATTTGGTCGTTTACTATCGTTTATTGATAATGGCCCATAACACCGCATCCATGAGGGCCTGGTATCCCAACAACCCGGTAATGCTTGTTGTAAAACGATAGCCGAAGTAGCCGACAGTGTTCCAGGTAAATTCGGAACCGACACCGAAGCCTCCGATGCCACTTCTGATAACAGGCAGGCAACCGTTTTCATGTAGTTTTAATACCTCTTTCACCAGCATGCAGCTTTTTTGATTTAGTATCTTAGGTTTAGTGAAAATCTATCGATTTTAAAAAAAGAAGTCAATAGGAATTGTTGATTACTATTTCTAATACTGTACCCTTGGCGACATATGGCTACAAGCCTCCAGTCGTCAATAATTCTTTCTGGTCCGTTCTGTCCAGAATCGCAAGGTTTCCGACCATTTCATATCACTTTCCAGAGATAATTCTCCTAAAAACTACGATAATTTGCAAGAGAAAAGTTGACCTGATTGATGTATAACCTTCTACTACTCTCGAAATATATTGAAAGGGAAAGGGGGCATTCTCTTCATCTATTGTTATTGCCCTTATATGTAACCAATGCTTACGATTTGGTTCTGAGATCTCACCTCCAGCTTCTTCGATTCCTGTTTCAACGGACTCTTCATTCGTGTAACTGCCAAAAAAAGGTGACCCAACCAAATCTTGTTATACATGTTTGCTTGTGCTATACGTAAATATACCGCTTTATCTCGTTATATCGGTTAGATGAACCATCTTTTCTTTCATCTATTTTTCATCAAATTTCGGTTCATCATCTCTGAGAATTCAAAAAAGTGAAGCTCCCCGCCTACAAGGCGGGGCATCCTGCTAACTTCTAAAAAAGCTCCATTTGTGTGCTCTTATTATCTTTATGGCGCTGTATATACCTTTTGATCTCATCTGCTGTTACTCTGTCACCCACTGTTCGTGC
>JAPLKD010000207.1 GCA_026388245.1 Pseudomonadota bacterium
AGTTCTCACATTATTCACATGCTGATCAAGTGCATTCCCGGCAATCATGCCTGCAAGCGCTCCCACGGCCGTCCCTATCAATGTACCCGCCGTATTGCTTCCGATAATCTGACCTCCAATAGCGCCAAGGCCTGCACCGATTGCAGCACCTTTCTGTGTATTATACCCCGATGAGGCGCAGGAAACAGTAAAAAAACCGAGTGCAATGATGACGATGAATAAAATATTCTTTTTCATTGTAAACCTCCCTTCGATTAACCTCACAATAAAACTGTTCAAAGTCCAACGTTTTGAATGAAGGTCCTTACTTATTTTATGAACCTTGAACGTTGAACCTTGAACGTTGAACATGTGTAATACTTCAGTTACTGCACACGGGGACCGGCACCTGCACCTGCGCCCGGGCCCATACCTCTGCCCATGCCCTTACCCATACCGGGACCATAGCCTGATTCACCGATTTTCTTGATCTGTTCGGGGGTAAGTATCTTTCTCTGAGCAAGCTTAAACTGAACCATCTTGTCCTGCATGGTCTGCTTTAATACATTCACCTCTTTCTGTTTTGCAAGGATTGCAGCATCGTTCGCATTCGGATCGGCATAGAGGTTTTTCAATTCCGCTCTCTTTTTAAACATCTCATACCGGGCCGCTGAAGTATCGTTTCTGACTTTTTCCCGTGCCTGCCACATCTTATCCTGCTGTTCCTGGGTAAGATTCAGGTTTGCGTACATGCCTGCGCCATGACCCATTCCCATACCCGGACCACCACAAGGACCAGAACCGGTACCCTTCTGACCGAAAGCAAATACTGTCGTGGCCAGTGCCACAAAGAGCACCACCATAATTACTGCATACCATCTTTTCATTTTGTCCTCCTGTTGAATAATTTTATTTACTGCCCTATTAGAAAGCAATACCCGTGCCATAATATCATCTGCCTCAAATTAATCGTAATTAATCGTAATTATTAGTAATTTATTGTGCATGGATAAAACGTCTCCATGTCGTTGAGGCAATGAATGTCGAAGTGGATTGCATTGCTCGACACATATGTCGAAGGGCGCTTTTTATTCCCTCTCACCTGGAAAATATGATATATTCTGACTTCTCAAAAAGGTATTATCTGTGAAGAATGTCCTCACCATAGCAGGCTTTGACCCCTCATCCGGAGCAGGCATCACAAAAGACATTGATGTGTTTTTTTCTCTGGGAATGCATGGCATTTCTGTGCCAACCTGCATTGTTAACCAGGGACCAAAGGGAGTTACAGGTGTCTACCCTATACCGCTCGACCAGTTCTCATATATGCTTGAAGGAGTAAAAGATGGGACAAAGATAGACGGTGTAAAAATTGGCGTTATGTGGGACGAGTCACACGTTGAAGTCCTGTCGGAATTCATTTCTTCTGTCAGGGCAGCCGCAGGCTCTCCCGCCTGTCCCTCGGCCCTGGCGGACAGGAGCCTGCGTGATGACGAAATTCCCGTTGTTCTTGATCCCGTCATATCTGCGAAAAACAACACCCGCCTCATCACAGACAGAGGGCTGAAAAAACTCGTTGACACAGTACTTCCCCTGACAACCGTTATTACCCCCAATATTGACGAAGCGCATCTCATCACGGGAATAAAGATCGAATGCCTCAACGATATGAAAGTATGTTCAGAGGCCATCCTGAACATGGGCACAAATGCAGTTGTCATAAAAGGGGGGCACCTTGAAGGCGAACCCGTTGACCTCTGCTATGACGGCAACGAGTTTACAACATGGCAGAAAAAACGGATAGACAGGGAAGTTCACGGTACAGGCTGTACATTCTCTTCATTACTCATTTCTTTCCTTGTGCATGGCTATCACCTGAAGGATGCATTCATTATGTCTGAACAATACATGCAGGATTTGCTGAAAGAAAGTTACAGAATTGCAGATAACGGGTATTTTTATATGTCCTCTGCAATTGCATCATCAGGCTTTAAGCGGAAAATCCCTTAAAACTCAAAAAAAAGATGGAGATGATACGATCATGAAAAACCAACTTACGGCAGCACGCGAGGGAAAAATCACCCCGGCAATGGAAAAGGTCGCGCAAGATGAAGGCGTCGACAAAGAACAACTGCGGCAATACATCGCCGAGGGGAAAGTGACAATCCTCGCAAACAACAGACACAAAAAATTCACTCCCAAGGGCGTGGGGAAAGGGTTAAGCGTCAAGGTAAATGCAAATCTGGGGACATCTTCCGAGCGGATCGATATCGATGCAGAGCTCGAAAAGCTTGAGATGGCCACAAAGGCCGGCGCTGATACGGTCATGGACCTGAGCACCGGCGGGAACCTCGACGAAATTCGTAAAATCATCATGGACAAGGCAAGGATACCCATCGGTACCGTACCTATCTATCAGGCAGCCGTAGAAGCAGTGAAGAAGAGAAAGACCATTACCAAACTGGATCCTGACGAGCTCTTTGATGTGATAGAGAAACACGGGATGGATGGTGTTGATTTCATTACCGTCCACTGCGGGGTCACAAAGAGGTCCATTGAGAGGCTGAAAAAACAGGGGAGGATTACCGGCATCGTAAGCAGGGGTGGCGCATTCCTTACTGAGTGGATCGTCGTGAACAACAAGGAAAACCCTCTCTATGAGCAGTATGACAGGCTCATCAAAATTGCAAAAAAATATGACATGACCTTGAGCCTCGGCGATGGCCTGAGACCCGGGTGTATTGCCGATGCTACAGACAGGGGGCAGATTGAGGAACTCATCATCCTGGGAGAACTTGCGGCAGAAGCAATCAAAAACAATGTCCAGGTCATGGTTGAAGGCCCCGGACACGTGCCTATCAATCAAATTGAAACGAACATAATTCTCCAGAAAAAGCTCTGCAACGATGCCCCTTTCTACGTGCTGGGCCCCATTGTCACCGATATAGCGCCGGGCTATGACCATATCACCTCTGCCATCGGAGGCGCACTCGCAGCCTTCTATGGTGCGGATTTCCTATGTTATGTAACCCCGTCTGAACACCTGGGGCTTCCCACACCGAAGGATGTGCATGATGGCGTCATGGTCACGAGGATCGCGGCCCATGCTGCAGACCTCGCACGTGGCAATGAAAAGGCGTTCCAGCGTGACAAGGCCATGTCCGTATACCGGAAGGCACTGGATTGGGAAGGACAGATTAAATGTGCCATCGACCCGGAGAAGATAACGGACTTCAGGAAGGGGCGGAATCTCCATGACGATGTGTGCAGTATGTGCGGCGAATTCTGCGCAATGAAGATTGTGAAGGATTATTTTAAGAAATAGCGCTTAGTGCCTACTGCTTAGTGCTTAGTGAATCCATGTTACCAATCCAAATATACTCCGTTTCCCAACTTACCTCCGACATAAAACGTGTTATCAACTCCCAATTCCGCGATATACTCGTGGAAGGTGAGATTTCCAACCTGAAACTCTACCCTTCCGGGCATCTCTATTTTACCCTCAAAGACGACAATGCCATGATCAAGGCTGTGGTCTTCAACTTTTACAATAAATATCCAACAGAAATGGTACAGGACGGTACAGCGGTCATCTGCAAGGGACGGGTTGACGTCTATGAGAAGCGGGGCGAATACAGACTTCTTGTTGATATGATAGAGGTAAGGGGGCTGGGGCTTCTCCAGTTGAAATTTCAGATGCTGAAGGAGAAGCTGTATAAGGAGGGATTGTTTGCTGCAGAGAAAAAGAAGCTGCTCCCGATGCTCCCGCAGAGGATCGGCATCGTCACATCTCCGGCAGGCGCTGCAATAAGGGATATGCTGAAGATTATCTTCGGGAAATACGGAAATATGGCAGTTGAGATTTACCCGGTGAAGGTACAGGGCGATGATGCCTGTTATGAGATTGCAGAGGGGATTGAATACTTCAATAAAACCGGGGAGGTTGATGTAATTATTGTGGGAAGAGGAGGAGGCTCTCTTGAAGACCTTGCCCCGTTTAATGAGGAGATGGTGGCAAGGGCAATCTATGCTTCTCATATCCCGGTCGTCTCCGGCGTGGGCCACGAGATAGACTTTACGATAGCCGATTTTGTGTCTGATGTGCGGGCGCCAACGCCTACTGCTGCTGCAGATATGGCTGTGCAAAGCAAAAATGAGCTTTCAGAAGCCCTCTTTAACGCAAAAAATGCCCTGGAACAGGGCATCAGAAAGAAGATTGAAAAATCGAAGTTTATGCTTTACGAGAATACGATGGAACTAAGGGAAAAGAAGGACATCTTCACATCTTACAGGATGTATCTGGATGAACTCCTCAATAACCTCCTTCACGGTTTTTCGAACTATTTCAGGGATCAGAAGACCCGCCTCGACACTATGGCCCAACGACTTACCGACCTCAACCCCAAAAGCATCCTTAAAAGGGGATACAGCATCACCATGAAGAAAGACACCCGCGAAGTCATCATTGATTCCAATCAGGTCGGCGGCGGCGAGGCACTCACCGTAAAACTTCATAAAGGAGAACTGGAGGTAACTGTACAAGACGGAAATCTATAATATTAATCTTGTTTCTCTGGTTTCAGCTACTTTGCTATGAGCTGAATTACTTCCGCCAGCGCCTCATACACCATCTCAATCTCCCCCACTTTCATATTCGTATAAAAAGGAAGGGCCAGGATTGATTCTCCCGCAGCTTCAGACTCAGGAAAATCTCCGGGCTTAAAACCAAACTGCTCCCGGTAGAAAGGCTGGAGATGGATGGGGCTGAAATATGGCCTTGCCGGGATGCCGCGCTCAGTTAGAAGAATAATTATCTTATCCCTGCTGATCCCGGGGGCTAAACGCACCACATAGACAAACCAGCTCATACGTGTCGTTGTGGGGGCAATCTTTAAAGGACTGACGCTTTCAAGGGGAGACAGGATTCTGTTGTATTCCTGTGCCACATTGTCCCGTTTGCGTAACAATTCGTCAAGACGCCTTATCTGAACAACACCGACGGCAGCATTCAATTCAGACATGCGGTAGTTGTATCCAAGACGGCTGTGGTTCAACCACCCGTCAAACTTATCCCTCCCCTGATTTCTCAGGCTTCGGAAAAGGTTCGCCCACTCCTCGTCGTTTGTCACTAAAACAGCGCCTTCACCGCTCGTCATCTGTTTATTGGGATAAAAGGCATACGTGCCCGCCCTGCCTATTGCCCCTACCCTGTGACCCTTATATTCTGCCCCGATTGCCTCACATGCATCCTCGATCACGATAAGATTATGTCTTTCAGCAATCTCCATAATCGGATTCATGTCTGCCGGTTGCCCGAAAACATGCACCACGATGATTGCCCGTGTCCGTTCCGTAATCGCTGTCTCTATCCTGCGGGCATCCATATTCAATGTCACTGGATCAATATCCACGAATACCGGTTTAGCCCGCTCAAAAAGTATACAGTTTGCCGATGCTATAAAGCTGAAAGGCGACGTAATGACCTCATCGCCTGGTTTAATGTGTGCTGCAACCATACACAGATGAAGCGCTGAAGTGCCATTTATCACCGCTATTGCATGGCCGGCCCTTGCCTCTCCGGCAGCTAATCCCTCGAATGTTACTGTTTGAGAACCAATACTCAGATTGCGGGATTGCATGACCCGCAAGACCGCCTGGATCTCCTCAGATGTAATATCCGGCATTGCCATTGGCACCTTCAGGGATGATGATGGCACAACTCCCTGCTCATCCGCTTGATCTATGAGGCTGCTGAAAGAAGACACCAAGGAAAAAGGAATCGGAATGCCCTGACAGAAAGATTTAATGTTTTCAACTGTCTGGGTTGGTGCGCTGGGCATAGCAACAATCACTTCGTCAATGCGTTTCTCTTTCACTATTTCAACTAATCTGATCAAAGGACCGGATACCGTCAGTTCCTGGATTTTCATCCCGATCTTTTTGGGGTCATCGTCCAGAAAGGCTACCGGCTGTAATCCCAACTGTGGATTGGTCAGCAATTCCCGTGAGATATTTACACCGGTATGACCGGCGCCGGCAATCAACACCCGCCGGTTAGGGATTATCCCCGTCATTTTCCAATCAATGTCGCCAGGGTAACGTTCCATCATTTTCAGGATCACCCGAAAACCGCCCAGTAAAAACAGGCTCATTATACCTTCAAGAATGAGCAGTGAACGGGGGAAAACCCCTCGCATCCAAAACGGGTTAAGAATAAATAGTGAAATTACGGAGAGAATGATTGATCCGATAAAGACCGACACAGTCAGCGCCAAAAAGTCTTTTGTATAGGCATAGCGCCAGATACGCCTGTATATACCCGAAAAATAAAACACTGTCGGGCGAAGTATCATGGCAAAGACAATAAACGGCCAGATTATCCGTAAATAATAGCTGAATAATAGTTTGTCGGGATAGATTACCTCCAGTCTGAGCATCATGGCAAAAATGATGGCAACGGATGTCAGCAGTGCATCAGCAATAATCATGTACCAGTAACGTTTCACGGTCAGCGTATTATAACAGTTTTTGTTACTATTTACCTATAAAACTTTTTTGCCGCCCGCTACGCTCAATAAATAAAGTTTTGACGGCCTGTTGCCCAAATATGGTATTCGCAGGAACACTGTTTCCCTCGCTGCTTCGCTGCGCTTTTTACCCACTACAGACTCGAATATCACTCAATTTCGCAAACTCGTCCCAAAATACCGGGACTCAGACATGCGAATTGCCCTTCGGGGCGTTTATTCTCACCGAGTGGGTACCCAAAAATGCTCGAAGGCGCGACTCGCGTAACGGTTTAACGGCGAAGCCGCAAAGTTCTTCCTGCTTATATTCCAATATTATTGGTTGTGTGTATGTTTGAGCAACAGGCCGTCAAGACCTGACCCCAGAGGGCATGCTTCAACAAAAGTATGAGCACAGTGACTATTAATACAACGAAGTTTCTCATTTAACACCTCCACAATGAATTGCATAACACAAAAATTAGCCACGAGTATAACGAGTTAGCTGCATTGCCTTATTGGGCAACGGTTCATAACATTTTTTGATACATCACATTTCAACATTTTAAGGGCGTCCCCAATATCCTCCTCATTCAATCTTTGCGCCCCTTTCGGCCAATAGTGCTCTCAGTACCGACCGATGACAGTGTGCTTCATTTTCACAGTAGCACCCAACGGAGAAATTGCTCTGATGCGAAAGGACCGCCAACAGATCAAGTGTTCGGCTGTTTTCTGGAGTTGCCATCTCGGCTCTGTATTTCTTGACGAAAGCGGCCCATTGGGCGGGCGTACTTGCCTCTTGCCCAAACTTCATAGTTTCAGCGCTCGGGGCGAGATTCGGAAACCACACGTCGTACCAATTTTGTGATGCAAACCGGGACTTTGGCACCCCCCTTGGCGGACGACGCACAGTTCCAATGCGAGTGCCCTCGCCTTCGGTTCGCGCTGTGCCTAGCCTGACAATTCTAACGGCCATTGCTGCCTCCTGCTACTTATGAATGTATACAAAAGTGTTACCTATGTACCCGGAATAATCTGATACCTATGTGTCCGTTCGGTCAAAAGCTTCCTCTCATCGGTGATGTTCACCCCTGCCCGAAAAGTTCCTTGCCACAGTTTGAACACAGCCATGTCGGGGTCTCTTGGTTGTAGTCGGAGGGATTCTGGTTTGTACCACAGTTTTCGCAAGTAATGATTTTACTGGCCTTAGCGTCTTCTATCCCACCCTTCCGTCTGAACCAAAATATGGCCCTGTTCGCGTTTACAAGGTACAGAACCAGGATGGTTGCTATACCCAAGGGTTTTCCCTCAATTCCAACCGTATAGAGCTTGTCCGCTAAGAACAGAAGTAGTGCTATAAGCGCAGAAACACGAGACATCCTAAAAAACATGCCATACCCGAGAAAACACCAGACTACGGAGACGACCAGGCCACCAACGAGTCCAAAAACGTCACCATCGCTCGCGTAGCGGTACACGAACACCACACCCGTAACGGCCATAATCAAACCGGAAGCAATGACGCCCATTTTTGCTCCATCTCGGGCATCTTTCTCGCTATAGAAATTCGGCCACAACCACCAATACTTGCTACGATCTACGGATTTCTGTGCCATAACTACCTCCCCCTGCTCTGGCCTGTACAGCCATCTGCTCTATCTTGATTCATAACACCAGCGTCAGCCAGAGGCCTGATTTCAGGCCGATTGGCTGCATGCATTTGTCAGACATTTTTCCAAATCCTCATAGTTTGATAGCACCATCCAGTTTCCTATGTACAAACGAAATTAACGATAAAATATCTAGAGCGTCCTGTTCGCTCATGGGCCACATTACTTTAGGTGCATGCGCAGTGGGATTTCTTACGGCCCCAAACAAGCCAACCAATATATTGCTGAATCCTTTTTGCTCGCTTTGTTCAGTATCGGAACTCAAAGTATTTATAGCTAAAACGGGACTCTTGACGGAGAAGACTGCATTTACTAAATCAGCACCATCTGTTTTTAGCCCGGACAAAATCCTAATTCTTTCAGCAACACCTTTTATTGCTTCAAGGACTGCATGAAAACAGTTTTCATCTAATAGCTCCTCGCGGCAATATTTAAAAATCTCTATATGAGCTTTTCGGTCTTCTAGTGCGGCTTTGAGCGAGTTTGCACGAGCACGAGCGCCTTTTATGGTTGTTTCTTTGGTTGACCGAGTGACCTTGCCGTCCTCTCTTATGCTGAAGCCTGTGAAAGATAAAACCACATTCAATTCACTTCTTCGCCACTCAAACCTATCTTTGTCCCGTGCATATTTCACTGGGTCCAAAGCTCTATTTATAAACATTATCAGGTGATTTCCAACTTGGTGCTTATTTTGAATCCCGGCAAGTGCATTAAACAGTCTTTTCCATTTAGTCTCTTGAGGAGATACCTCTGGGACTTTGCAATCTTGTAAGATGTAACCGATTTCTGAGCCGGTGAGGCCACGGTCGGTATCACCGATCACCTTGCAGACCGCTTCCAACTGTTGTGCACTAAAAGGTTCTATTTTTTCCATTAGTATTCCTGTCTAACACGGAGGTCAGCCAGAGGCCGGATTTATGGCCGATTGGCTGCACCGTTTTGTTGGGCAATCTATTTTTTATCAGTTTGTCCGATGGCAGTCGCTGACTCATAATGTTCCCTTTGCGCCAACCTCCTCTATGGGGTGTGGAGCGCATGGGACGCCACCAACAGCACAAACCCGGACACACCCAGAACCGCAATCAACAGCTCTCGCTTGAACCGCATATACTCTCCAACCCTGGCGTTCACGTAATGGTTCAGAACCTTCCAGTTCAGAATCACGTGGACGACAGCAGCTATTAAGAAGAGCAGGGAAGCGGTGTTGTGCATGGTCATGAATAGGTGGTTCCACCTAATGGCGCCTTCGTGTGAGGCAAAATGGAGTGCTATGCCGGAAGGAACTAACCACACGCCTGCACAAAATAAAACCATCGATGCCAAGGCTCTAGCGCTGATCCCTGTCCTTTGTGCAGCTTTGTCACTCATCTCTTCAATCCTCCTCCCTTTGCCCGTTTTCAGCCCAACAATTAAGTATACAGAAATATTTCTGTATAATCCCGGCTGAGTCGAGTTTTACAGGGTTCTTCCAATCTGTGAAATTATCAGTCATTTTTCACCCATCCAACGGGCTTTTAACTGAAACATCCGGTTTATTTAAAACGTGCGTATAAATCATCGTTGTCGATACATCCTTGTGGCCCATAAGTTCCTGAACCGTTCTGATGTGAATCCACACAGGACGGGGCTTCCCGGATAGGTATGAACCCGGATTACTGTGTACCCCTTGAGCCCGCCACTGGCGCACCTTACGGGGTACGTCCCGGTCGTAGTTTGAATCCAATAGGTAGGTTGCAAAGGAATGACGGAAGGCGTGGACATTGATGGGCTTGAATATGCCGACAAGATATACCGCAGTCCGCACAGGAAATGTTACCTTAATCCTTCCCGGAGAATCTGAGGTGATTGTTATCATCGCAGTGATTATGATGACCGATAGAAGCAACTTTCTTTCAAATGGGACCCCTCCTGCCCGACAAATGACGTACCAGCGTGCCTGTTGAATTATGAAACAATGCTCCTAAAAAAGCAATTAAAATACACCTATTCACCATTCACAGCCAAAAAAATGATAACAACGATATAGATCGATGCCTGCGATAGAATTATCGCTGTAATCTTTTCTTTCCATCGCTATAATCGTGTTTCTCACTCACACTTGTGGAGGCTTTTTCTTCTCCGGAGGAGGTTCCGGGGCAATCGGTATCCGCAGTTCCACTAAGGCACAGAAAACGTGCAGTTCATCAAGAAGCGTCACAAGATCGGGTTTTGTGTATTTTGCGAAGCCCATCTCAATGCGTGATTCAAAGGATCGTAAGCTTTCAATCTGCTTTTTCATGGGTAGGGGCTTCGTTTTGCCAAGGGCCGGTTTGGGCTTCTTGTATGTTGTAAGCAACTTCTCAAGCGCGAGATAGGTGACCGGCGTCTTCATGACGGCCTCAAAAATCTTATCGCGATCCGGACAATCGAGATTCGCGGCAAAGAGATAACCCTGAGAAACGGGGAGATTTCCTGATCGGATTTCGGCTTGAATTTCAGTAGAAAGTTTTAAAAGTGATAGCCCGTTAAACAGCGTATTTATTGACTTTCCGGTGATTTCGACAATTGCCCCAAATGTTGGGGCAATTTTATCAGACAGATCCTCAGGCCTTCGCTTGTAACTTACCAAATCATTCATCACTCCATCCACATCATAGTTTTTATCAGGTAATTTTGCCTGGATATATGCCAATATTCCTTTTGCCTGATCCATGGGATTCAGGTCCTCCCGCTGAAGGTTCTCTGTCAGTTGGAGGGCTATGGTTTCACCTGATTCCTTACCTGCTTCTATGATCCGCACCGGTACCAATTCAAGTTCAAGTTGCCGGGCTGCTTCCAGACGCCTTTCCCCGCAGATGAGGTAGTATGAGTCGCCGTCTCCTTTTGTTACAAGGAGAGGCTCCAGGATACCTTTGTCTTTGATTGATTGTATGAGTGACTTGAATGAATCTGCTTCGATATTGATATTCGAGCGCACCTGTTCCAGCGCCACGATATTCCCTATGGGAATATACAAAAACTCAGGATTTGCGCTTGTCTTTTTTGTTGCCATGTTGCCCCCTGTGTTTTTGTTGAAATTCTACCCCTGCAATACGGAAAATACAAATACTTTCTTGTGTTCTGTCATCTTAAAGTTAAAAGTGGACTCTTCAACGGAACAGTGAATATTAATATGGCATGATGAAAAGGATACAATGAATTGCACTATGGCAGGAAGAACTTTGCAGCTCCTTCGTCGCCGGAAACCGTTACCCGATTCGCGCCTTCGAGCATTTCTTGGGGCCAATTTTCATGGGGTATCACCGGAAGCGACAAACACATTGTCTGTCATTGTTGAAATCTCCGGAAAGTCAATACGGACACTGTCTCGCACGATTTACTTTTAAAACTTTTCCTGAGGAATTCGGCTTGACTGCAAGGCAGGGTGATTGCCTATACCATTAAATACTTCTTCTTCACTTCTTCGTTTGCCTCGAGCTCGGCAACGGTTCCCTCAAAGCGAATTCTCCCGTTATCGATGACATATACCTTGCTGATCATCTTCAGTGCTGATCTGACATTCTGTTCCGACAGGAGGATGCTGATACCTGCATCCCGCAGCTTAAGAATCTGCTCTTCCAGATCACGGACAATAAGCGGCGCCAGTCCTTCCGTCGGTTCGTCAAGCAGGAGAAGTTCGGGCCCCCCCATAAGCGCCCTTGCAATAGTGAGCATCTGCTGTTCGCCGCCGCTTAAGTGCCCTGCCCTTCTTGTTTTCATTTCGCTGAGAGCGGGAAAAATCTCGTATATCCTCTGTTTATTCCATTCGGTTCCCCTGCGGAACACTATCTCAAGGTTATCGTCAACGCTTAAATCTGCAAAGACCCTTCGATCATCAGGAACATAACCGATCCCTTTTCTGAAGAGCAAAAAGGGTTTGTGGCCTGTAATGTCTTCATCATTAAAGGATATGTGCCCTTTCTTCGGAGGGGTAAGACCCATGATGCTTCTCATGGTGGTGCTTTTACCTGCACCGTTTCTCCCCA
>JAPLKD010000063.1 GCA_026388245.1 Pseudomonadota bacterium
TTTTGTCTGTATCTTTAACTCAAAACTAAGAACTCAAAACTTAAAACTTCTTTATATGATGGGCGCCACAAAATACACGAAGCCCGACCTTGTGACGCTTCTTGATGAGCTGCATGTTTTCTGTGCTTTAGTGGAACTGCGTATACAGATTGCCCCGGAACCTGCTCCGGAGAAGAAAAAGCCCCCACAGGTATGAGGAAACCCGTGAAGCGTTATCCGTGAAGCGCCTGCCAAGCGAGGACAGGCGTGAAGCGTGGAAATACGAGATACAGATTTTAAAATATGGAAAGAGTCCTGTCCCCGAACGGGGGAATGACAGCGAGCTTGATAAAATGTCTTTAACTGTTCACTATTCACGAAGCCACGCAGGATGCCCCGCCTTGTAGGCGGGGAGGAATGCGAAGGGGGTGGCAAGGAGGGGGTGAAACCCCATCCTAAAGAACTATCCTTTTGGTTCATGAACAGTGGGTGATAGAGTAACAGCAGATGAGATCAAAAGATATATACAACGCCATAAAGATATCAAAGGTGCACAAATGGAGCTTTTTTAGAAGTTAGCAAGATGCCCCGCCTTGTAGGCGGGGAGCTTCACTAACGACTATTCACTGCAGTATTCCGAAATCCGAAATCCGCAATCGATATATTCCGTACGGTTTAATCCTGCCGAAGGCGGGACAATGGGATGGTGGAAGGTGACATCCGCAACCGCTCGCTTCCAGAAATGGTTGGAGACGTATTTGCAATCTTGTGCTAAAATTGCATGAAAAGTGTTTTTGACTACGAGGTCTGATGTGGAAGAAAAGAAGATGGCAACATGGATAGATTTTTCAATCTCGTCTGCCTATGAAGTTAAGTACCCAGGTGTGGCGTTTGGGTTGACGCTCATTTCAGACTGCCAGCCCTTAAGCGACAGCACAGGATTTGATCAATACAAGCGAAATCTCCTGCGAAGAATGAGAAAGCGGGAAACACTTGCTGGTATCTCTCAGCGTATCGATATCTACGATCGGTTTTTTCAGAGCTTCGGATTCGAATGTCCCTTGCCCCAGCATCTTAAGAGAACAATCCAGAGCGGGTTTCCGAGGTACAACCTCATGGTCGATGCTCACTTTATGGCCGAGATGTGTGCCGGTATCCTCGTGGCAGTCACTGATTTTGATCGGATCGAAGGCAGGTTCATGCTCGATGTAGCCCAGGGAGGGGAGACGAGTGTTGGAATGGGAGGTCGCCAATTCATAATGACAGAAGGAGAGATCGTGCTCCGGGACGAAAAGGACATCATCTGCGTACTTTGCCAGGGGGCAGATGAAAAAACAAAAGTGAGGGATGATACGCGCAATGTTCTTTTCTATTCCTACGCTGTTCCGGGTATTGACGGGATCTATCTCAAAGAAGGATTGACCGTTGCCGCACAAACCATGGCCCAGTTGGGCGGGGGAAACATCAAGGGTTTAGACATATTCGTCACAGGAAGTATATGAGTACCTCTCGATTGCTTGGCCCTCATGTCTTCCTGCTATACGTATAGCTTCCTGCAGTCCACACAAACAACCTTTTAAATTTCGTAGCAGCTTTCAAACGGTAATGGTTAAAACCACATTAATCTTATTGACATTTATTGAATACAATAGCAGAATTGAATAAGAGAGTTCCATAAGAGGAGAAAAGAGGGAGACAGCAGAGGATTTATTGAATAACTGAAGGATGTCCGTCTCCCTCGATATAAAAGCGAAGGAAAAATAATTTATGCAAAATTTGGATTCATATTATGATTTTTTAAAGGGTTTTGCCTGGCCTGTTCCGTCTGCCTTTTTAACAGCTCTAAAAAATTGTAACTTTGAGCTTGGTGATACTTTTTATGATTCCAAAAAAGCATATGCAGGATATGCCTGGGAAAAGCTCCATACACTCGCATCTTATACGATAACAGTAATTTTACCTAAGCATTCTGCTATGAAAACATCTTATGGAAATGAAAATGATAATATTGAAAAAGGCACGTTTAATCAAAACTGGTTTAGTAGTATTAAGCTTGAAATATACCATTTAAAAGATAATTATCGAAAAGAATATATAGATACCACACAAGGGCGCCTTTTTACATTATTATGGAAAGGTGATATTTCAATATTATATCCATCAATTAACCATCCATTCCCACCAATTAGCATGAAGGAATTTACAAAATCATTAAAACATATAAAATCAACTCTTATGAATTTTGTATCTACTGAAAATAAAGAAGGTATTATTTTTGTTTTCCCTTATGATCCTCTCAATGAAATATCAGAATATAAGCTCCCATATTTAAAGAAAATTCTTATTGAAAGATTAAATGGGAAACTTTTTGAAATAATACCTCAAGATAAATGCCCCTTATTAAATAAAACCATTTCACCAGCATTTATACTCTTTTTCTTTTGTTTACCGGCTCATAAAGAAGAGGATATTAGATCTGCTTTAAAACCTATTCTTTATAAACCATTAAAAAAAGATGGGAAAGATAATTTTAAACTTGCCCGTCATGGTCTTGTGTTCGATTTTAACCCCACAAATCCAAATATAGAAATGAAGGAAGGGTAATCTAAACAAAATTCGGGACCTGAAAAATAAATGGCGATAATAATCTTTAAAAGCTTAAGCGCTCCGTCAATTGAATATGAGGTTGATACCGAGAACATTACCTGTACATGTGGTTATTTTCAGGAGAAATCATACAAATTCTCTAAAGACGATCCTGAAAGATTATGCAAACATTTAGTGCGTGTGTTGGTAGCAAAAGGCATACCCGCTCAATTAAAATCCAATGAGGAACAAATTAAGTGGTGTGCAGCCAGGAGCACCAGGTATATGACTAAAACTGTGGCGGCAACAAAGATAAAAGAGCCGGTACCCTTGGGAAGCGTAGAAACGTTATCATCTAAGAAAAAAATTAAATATCTATATTTAGTTGGTAAATGTGAAGATCATCTTCTGCATATATCTGTTTCGTTAGAAGATGGGACGGCTTCATTTCAGATTAACGATAAATGGTGTTTTTGCGATGCAAAAAAGCATAGGGGCGAATTTCACAAATCTTTTCAATATATGCAAGATGCAATAATGCTATGGATTGATAATGAATACCAGACATCTATGCTGAATGAGGATCATAAATAAAGTAATAGGGAGATGAAGCATAAATTTCAAAATCATTTATTTCAGCATTCTTTGATTTATCAAGTCTGTAATATGAAAACAATATCGTTGTTGACAAACTATACGGTATATACTGATATTTTATAAATTATAGCTTGCAGTAGATTAATTGTTAGGCGTATTCCTCGCATACCATGAGAATATACAAACTAAAATCAGTCCACCCAGATTGGCACTTCGACCCTGCCACATTCGGCCAACTCAAGGTGTTACGTTTTTTCGACATCGACATCAGCCGCCCGCTCACCAAGGGCGTTTGTTCCGGCATCATCTGCCGACTTTTTTCCGACACCGCCAACAAGCATCTCTGGACGGCATACGTTTATACGACTGGCGACGAGGGGGACGTTTCCATAGACCCCCGCCCCCATGATAAAGCCGTTCTTGCTCGCACGGAGATTCCCGACGACTGGTACCCCAAGCGAGGCCCAACCACCCCGTCCAAGACTCGGAAGGCGCTTGAGCAGATAATTGAGGATGTTCTCAAGGATGGTTCGCCATTCGACGATCCTTTGCCGGAAGTCACCATTACAGGCACCACGTTTTGCTTCACTGGCCAGTTCGAGTTCGGCACTCGCAAGGAATGTCAGGCGGCTGTCACCTCGCGGGGAGGTACCACAACTGACCACATCACCAACAAGACCGATGTCCTTGTTATTGGCAACGACCAAAACCCGAATTGGGCGCATGGTAGCTACGGCAACAAGATTTCCGACGCGATGGTTCTCAAACTTCAGCGTCGCAAGCCTATCATCATTTCAGAACTTTACTGGAAGGCAGTTCTCGATGAATCGACCGAAAACGCCTGACAATGCGATGCATCTAACAGGCTCCGCCTGTAGCTGATCTTGTTATCGTTATTCTCTTTCATGTGGTAATCGGTGTTCTGCAGCGTCGATAATGTTGTTTGTTTGAGATGTTGTCAATAACTCACCTCCTCAATTCTTGTAGTTTTTTCTGTCATCACGGTAAAAACTCCCACCATTCCCTATCACTGGAAGCGGGGGTTCTATGCTGTGACGTTTGGGGTCGGACCAAGCCCTTTAAAAGCAGTGTTGAGTTTTGAGTTTTGAGTTGAAAAAACCAGATAATATTAGCTTCAAGCGCTGTGTTACTTCAGTGAATAGTCGTTAGTGAATAGTGAATAGTTAAAGACATTTTATCAAGCTCATCGTCCATTGCGTTTTCATAACCTTGGACCTTGAACAGTCTTTATCGCCATCAGCCTGCCTCTTTTCCTTCCCCCTTTTCCTTTCGCAGTTTCTCTTAATGTCTCTATTCCGAAATCCGAAATCCGAAATTGAATAGCTCTCCGCTCCTTTCCCCTCCAGCCTTCAGCCTACCTCTTTTCCTGAAAAGGGGTATGATGTGGATGGGGTGATGAATAAACTGGTGAACTACGATCGGTCTCCCGATTATGTATCAGAAGGTTTTTCCGACACTGTGTCGGAAACTTCTTAAATCTCATGAAAGTCAATAATTACGCTCTATCACACGTTATTGCTTTTAAAAAATCCTCCTGAGATTCAAACAGTGGAGAATAGAGAAAAGGTAACAGTGGGTGTGGATGGCGTATTAAGGATTTTATCCTATTGCTGCTTTGACCTGAGCAACAATTTCTTCGCTGCTTAATGAGCTGATAGATTTGAGAAGTCCCTCTTTCTCATAGAAATTGATGAGAGGGGATGTCTTTTCATTGTAGGTTTCGAGCCTTTTTGTAATGGCCTCTTCCGTTTCATCTGCACGCTGTACTGCCGGTGAGCCGCATTTTATGCACTTTCCATCGGGTGTCGGCGGTTTGCTTTTGATATTATATATCTCCTGGCAATCAACATTCGAACAGGTTCTTCTTGTGGTAAGCCTGTCGAGAATGACATCTTTCGGAACATCGAGGTTAATGACCCGGTCCAGCTTTATGTTCAGTTTGGCAAGCAATTTTTTCAAAGCCTCTGCCTGCGGAATGGTTCTCGGAAAACCATCGAGCAGGAATCCCTTCTGACAATCAGGGTCTTTCAGTCTTGCCTCCATAATATCCATGATAAGTTGATCAGGAACAAGTTCGCCGCGTTCCATAAAACCCTTTGCTGTTTTGCCGAGTTCTGTCCCGGCCTTTACAGCATTTCGTAAAATGTCACCCGTTGATATCTGTACCGAGCCATCATAACCCGTCAGTTGTTTGGCCACTGTACCTTTTCCGGCACCAGGGGCGCCCAATAAAACAATTCTCATCGCATATCCTCCTTTTGAGAAATTCTTTTTGAATGGTGCTGCACTAAAAAGTTTTCAGGCTTATCTGTGAATTACTTATTTGTTTTTTTCCTTTTCCTTTTTCTCTTTCCTCTTTTCCTTCAGTGATTTTTGAGCAGCCTTTTTGACTTCGCCTTTTGGTTTTTCCTTCCCTGCCATACATACCTCCCCTTAGAGTATTTATTCTACGTCAGTACTTATTTGATTTTAGCAGATTAAGTTAAAAAAATCATCGATAAAAAGCAAAGAACCCCTCGACCCCTTACCTCGGCAGTGTGAAATAAAAGGTTGCCCCTTCGTCCACCTTTCCTTCAGCCCACACCCTTCCACCATGGCGGGTAATTATCCGCTGAACAATGGCAAGGCCGATACCTGTCCCCTCGTATTCATCGGCACTGTGAAACCTCTGAAAGACACCGAAAAGTTTGTCGGCATCCTGCATGTCAAATCCAACACCATTGTCTTTGACATAGTATGTGTTTTCGTCTTTTCCCTCGAATCCACCGGTCTCTATGATGGCAACGTCACGTTTCCGGCTGAATTTAATAGCATTGGAGAAAAGATTCATAAATACCTGATGCATGAGCGAGGCATCTCCATGAGTACGTGGGAGCTCTTCAGCGATAAATTTGAATTTCCTTCCCGGATTAATCATTTTGAGCTCTGAGAATACTGTCTTAGAGAGTTCTCCCATATCTATCGGCGCCACGTTGTATTCCTGACGCTTGAGGCGTGACAGGGCAAGGAGATCATTAATGAGTTGCCCCATCTGCTTCGTGCTTTTTTGAATAGCATTGAGAAACTGTTGTCCCTTCTCATCAAGCTGCGGTGAATATCTTTTAAGGAGCAGGCGGATAAAGCCTTCAATGGTGATGAGCGGCGTCCTCAAGTCGTGGGACACAGAATAGGAAAAGGCTTCAAGCTCTCTGTTTGCAGCTTCAAGCTGGGCAGTTCTTTCCAGCACCCGTTTTTCGAGTCCTTCGTTGAGTTTACGGACCTCCCTCCCGGCATTTTTAAGGTCTGTTATGTCCATAAAGGACAGAACGCTTTTGTATGTTCCCGGAATAATGTCTACCGTTATGTAAATGTCATGTATCTCCCCTCTCCTGTTTATAAACTTCAGCTCATAGTTCTTTGGTACAGCATCGGGTTTGATCCTCCGGAGATGATGATAGTTGAGCATTTTTTCAAGGTCATGTTTCTCTATGAATTCTGTCCAGCTTTTTTTACCTTCCAGTTCTTGCTTCGAGTATCCGGAAAGCCTCTCAAAGGTGGTATTTGCCAGAGAAATAGTGGTATCGTCTTCACCGATAATAGTGGCCGTACCGGTATTTTCAAAAATGGTCTGGTACAACGTTTCCGATGATTTTAACGCATCTTCCACCAGTGCACATACAACAGAGACATCACATGTTGAATTCAATTCGCTCTTTATCTTTTCTTCTTCCAATCCTTTAACCTCTCAATCATTCTTATGCTCTCAATCATTCTTATACATTAACGCAAAGGATTATAAATCGCAAATTGAAAATTGGGAATCGAAAATTAGTTAAAAAAGTGCTATAATTAACATTCACTCCCGGCCTTACGCCCGGGACCCTCTTGTTGCCTTGCGTCGCTTCGGGGAAAGATTCACCGCAAAAGCATTGAGCGGCATCTATATAGCGAGCACGGTGAGCGAGAGGGGGAGGCTCCTCGTGAACCGTTCAAGCAGTTTGTGCTGTTTGAACCATTTAAGCGGTTTAAGCTGTTTGAACATTTAAGAAAGGAGGGGTGACCCCTTACGGGGACAGGCGTGAGCCCATTTGATAGTCGCCATGAAGAAAGTAATCTCTTTTGACCTCGACGGAACGCTCGTGGATGCAAGATATGGTGATGCAGTGTGGAACCAGGGCATCCCGGAAGAGTATGCTAAAAAATATTCGGTGCCCCTCGATGAAGCAAAGGAATTTATCATCAATAAATACAGGGGAATTGGGGATGGCAATATACTCTGGTATGAAATTCAATACTGGCTGGAAAAATTTGATCTCCCCGTATCCACACATGAACTTCTCAAAAGGTTCGAATCGCATATCGAACCATTACCCCACGCAAGGGATGTGCTCAACACCCTGAGCAAAAAATACACATTAATTGTGGCTTCCAATGCTGCACGGATATTTGTGGAAAAAGAACTTCACTATGCTGACCTGACACACTTTTTCACTCATGTCGTTTCTGCTACAACGGATTATGGAATGGTTAAAAAAGGAACAGAATTTTATAAAAGGTTATGCGGGACATTAAACATATCGCCTTCGGAGATTGTCCATGTAGGCGACCATCCTGTCTTTGATTTCGACGCTCCGTTGAGTCTGGGAATTGAGGCATATTACCTGGACAGTCAGGGATCCGGTGTCAGGTATCGGGGACCGTTAAAAAACAATGGCCATGTAATATACAATTTGAAGGAACTCCTTGATAAATTATGAAAAGGTGCCACAAGTGCAAAAATATCATTGAGGCAGAATCGGTATTTTTCAAGGACGAATGTCCTCACTGCAGATTCGATCTCCACGTGTGCCTGAACTGCGTGTTTTATGACGAAGGCAAGGCCAATAAATGCAGGGAATCTCAGGCAGATTATGTGAAGAATAGAGACCGTGCAAATTACTGCGATTATTTCAGATTTAATAATGCTGAAGCAAAGAAATCGGAAAAAGAAGCAGCAGAAGGATTATGGAAAGACCTGTTTAAGAAGGCGTGATGTGTGACGTGCTGTTCGTAACGGGTTTTTTCAGTACACAGTAGATCATTTTTTCAACCTTATCAACCCTGGTTTCCAATTCAAGAGAGTATTGAGAAAGGAATTTCTTTAAACTTCGTTCGCTATAGTATCTCAGGTGCGTCCTGTCATTCCATGCCTTCCTGTTTGGGACTGCCACTAAAATATACGAACCCGGCTCAAGAATTGTAAGAACCTTTCCCATCATTTTTTCGGGATTGATAACATGCTCAAGGGTATGTGAAATGATGGCTGTGGAGAATCTTTTCTCAAATGTCATTTTTTCAATATCACCCGCTAAAAAATGTATCCTCCCCTTGCATTCGGGAAATTTTCCCATATACTCCTGTGCCATGTTGATTGCAAGGGGTGATATGTCAACGGCTGTAATATTGTACCCCTTCATGGCTATAATGATGTCTATCTCCCCGCTCCCGCAGCCGACATCCAGAATTTCACTTTTCAGGAAACGGTCGTCAGACAGGAAGGCAACAAGCCCGCTGTTCTTCCAGAATTCGACGGTTGAAGCTGCCGGGAGCACCTTTTGCCTGTACATATAAGACTGATCATTCACGAGAACAAAATCTTCCGGTGCAATGTCCTCTGTTACGCGAATCCTGGGGTCATCATCGGCTCTCTTCTTTTTCTTCCTGAATAATTTCAAAATATTCATCTCTGACCTTTTGATTTTTACCAGTTCAGCAAATACAATTCTTCTTGAATTATTGTGCTTTTTACGGTTTACTGCCTGCCGCTTAATTTCACCGTGTTTCTTTTGTTTTTCTGGTTTCTTTTGTTTCTCTGGTTGCTCCGGCTTACTAACTAAAGAAACTAAAAAAACTATAGAAACTATAGAAACAAGCTTTTGGTGCCTACTGCTTACTGTTCACTGTTCACTGCCATTCACAGATGATTGGATGTTTGGATGATTGGAAGTTTAGCTAACCCTCTAACCTCCTAACCTTCTGTTTTCCCTGCTATTCACTATTCACTATTCACTGGTTTCAAGTTTGTTTAGTAAATATGATCCTGTACCGTTCCCTGTCAACATCAAAACAGGTTGTGCATCCGCTCCCTTCACAGTTTTGCGCATCCATCTCCTCTTTTGGAGGTAAGGGCTCAAGATGAACTTCAAAACCGATTTCCTCATACATCTCAACCATTTCGGTAAGTCTTGGCTCAGAGGCAACAAAGCGCTTTTCCCATCCGGCCTGTATTAATTCATCCTCTCTATTCGTTATAAGCGATCACCCCACACCTTTAGTCTTTTTCCATTGTTTAGCTTCTGCCCTTCTCGCGGAAATATTCTATTGTTTTTTGTAAACCTTTATCAAGTGACACAAATGGTTCCCATTCCAAAAAGGTCTTTGCCCTGGTGATATCGGGGCACCTTCTCTTCGGGTCATCTTCCGGGAGAGGGTGGAAAACAATTTCAGACCTGGAATCAGACATTTCAACAGCCCTCCGGGCAATGGACAAAATAGAAACCTCATATGGGTTGCCGAGATTTACAGGACCAGGGAACCCGGAGAGGTACCGTTTTGTATAATCATGTTCGCGGGTATGCTCCTCTGTTTCGTAGTCCATCATCCGTATCATCCCGTCTATCATGTCATCAATGTAACAGAATGAACGTGTCTGGGAGCCATCGCCGTATATTGTGATGGGTTCATTGTTTAGTGCCTGAACGATAAAGTTACTTACCACACGGCCATCGTCGGGTCTCATCCTGGGGCCATAGGTATTGAATATACGAACTACCTTAATGTCTACCTTGTTCTGCCTCAGATAGTCGAAAAAGAGGGTTTCTGCCACCCTTTTCCCCTCATCATAGCAGCTCCTTTTCCCTATGGGGTTTACGTTCCCCCAGTATGCCTCCTCCTGAGGATGGACATCGGGGTCACCATATACCTCACTGGTTGATGCCTGCAGGATTCGAGCTTTTACCCGCTTTGCAAGGCCAAGCATGTTAAGGGCACCAAGGACATTTACCTTTATGGTCTTCACAGGGTTATACTGGTAATGGATTGGACTTGCAGGGCATGCAAGGTTGAATATCCAGTCTACCTCAAGGAGAACCGGCTCGGTAACATCGTGCCGTATCAATTCAAACCGGGGATGATTCATAAGGTGGGTAATGTTCACTTTATCACCGGTAAAATAGTTATCGAGACAGAGCACCTCATGTCCATCCCGGACAAGCCTTTCACAGAGGTGAGATCCGATGAACCCTGCGCCACCGGTGACGAGGATTTTTTTCGGAATATGGTAGGTATGATAGATGTAGTTTTTTTTCATAATTGTGTTAACCTCATAGTGGTTAAAGTATGTAAGGGGGCTCTCAATTACCTCAGTTCAGCCATCGGTCTTCCAATACATACATACTTGAATCCCTGTCGTGCAATGGTCTTCGGGTTATATTGGTTCCTCCCGTCAAAGATAACATGTTCTTTCATGAGGCCCTTCATCCTTTCAAAATCCGGTTCCCTGAAGGAGAGCCATTCGGTGACGAGAATTAATCCATCGACATTTTCCAGGACTTCGTACTGGTTTTTCCCGAATTTGATATTAGGGTTCCCTTCAAAAATCTTCGATGCAACCTCCGCAGCCTTGGGGTCAAAGAGGTTGCAGAATGCACCACCCCGGGTAAGCTTGTCGACTATGTATACGGAAGGAGCCTCCCGCATATCGTCCGTATTGGGTTTGAAGGCAAGCCCCCATATGGCAAAGGTCTTCCCCTTCACATCATTGGCGTAGTATGCCTCGATTCTCCCGGTGAAGGCTATCCGTTGTTCTTCATTTATTTCCATTACCTTCTCGAGTATTGAAGGATCACACCCATAGCTTTGAGCCGTCTTAATCAGGGCACGGACATCCTTGGGAAAGCAGGAACCTCCAAACCCCACACCGGGAAAAAGGAACTTGGGGCCAATCCGTGAGTCGCTTCCAATACCCCGCATGACCATCATCACATCAGCGCCAAGCTTCTCACATATCGTTGCAATCTGGTTCATAAAGGATATCCTCGTTGCAAGCATCGAATTAGCAGTATACTTCGTCATCTCACTGGAGCGAACATCCATAACAAGGAAGGGTGCACCCGTACGGGTAAAGGGCGCATACAGTTCCCGCAAGATCTCCTCTACCCTCCCGTGTTCGACCCCGACGACAACCCTTTCCGGCTTCATGCAATCATCAACGGCCACACCTTCTTTGAGAAATTCGGGATTCGAGGCAATGTCAAAGGGAATGTCAACCCCCCTTCTTGTAAGTTCTTCTGTAATTGTATCCTTCACCATTTCACAGGTTCCCACGGGTACGGTAGATTTGACTATCACAATTCGATACTTCTCAATAATCCTGCCGATATCACCAGCCACCCGTTTCACGTACTGAAGATCGGCAGAACCATCTTCATCCTGTGGCGTATTAACAGAGATGAATACGATGAGTCCATGATTAACAGTCTCTTTAATGTCTGTGGTAAAGCAGAGTCTCCCCTCTTTCAGGTTGTTCTTTACCAGTTCTTCCAGGTGCGGCTCATAAATGGGGATGATCCCCTGTTTCAGATTCTCTATCTTCTTTTCATCGATATCCATACAGATCACATCATTTCCTGTTTCTGCAAAACAGGCGCCTGTGACAAGGCCGACATAACCAACACCAATAACAGATATACGCATGGAACCTCCTGTTTTTTTTATCTTTTACCCTGCAATACCTCTGAAAGTCAATAGCAAAAGCAGGGGCCAAGGGTTCAAGGGGCCAAGGGGTCAAGGGTCTTTTGAACAAAATGTTGCAATGCTGGATTGGCTTGCATTTTACTCGAACCCTCGAACCCCTGACCCCTTGAACCCTGTTTGTTTGATTTACATTGCAATAGCAAACAATATTATGTTAAATTAAACACTTCAAGTGGGTTTAGCCCGCTTTTTTAATTTAAGGGTCGGGAATGCCGGAGCAGGAAACAATCAAAAAGATTGAAGATGTTTTAATGCCTATCCTGCTTGAAGACCGTTTAGAGCTCATCGATATTGAATTTCACCCCATAGGGAAAAGATGGCTATTGAGGGTCTATATTGATAAGGAAGGCGGGGTCACGATTGCCGACTGTGAAACAGTCAGCCGGGAGCTTGGGAGGATACTTGATGTGGAAGACTTCATTGAATATACATATACCCTTGAAGTCTCATCGCCGGGCATTACAAGACCTTTAAAGAAAATGGAAGATTTTGAAAAATATAAAGGAAAACTCTGCAAAATCATTACAAAAGAGCAGTTATATGGAAAGAATGATTTTGAAGGAGAAATTATAAAAACCTATGAAGATAAAGTGGAGATAAAAGGAAAAATTGATGTATTTACAATCCCGATATATGCTATAAAAAAGGCGCATTTACAGTTCCACTTTTGAGGAGTAACCATGTATTTTGACTTGAGCTATGTCATCGAACAGGTAGGAAAGGAAAAGGGTATCCCCAAGGAAACGCTCGTTGAGGCCTTAGAAGAAGCAATACTCTCAGCATCAAAGAAGAAATTCGGGAACCATCTCAACCTTGAAGCAAAATATAACATAGAACTCGGAGAGATTGAGGTTTTCCAATTTAAGACAGTTGTAGAAGAGGTGAATGAGTCAGATTCTGAAATATCTCTCGAAAATGCAAAGCAGCACGACCCTGAATGTATGATAGGAGACAGTATAGGGATAAAAATGGATACCTCGTCGCTGGGAAGAATTGCGGCTCAGACTGCAAAACAGGTAATCCTTCAAAAGGTCAGAAATGCTGAGAGCGACGTTATATACAACGAATATAAAAGCAAATTAGGAGATATCGTAACGGGTGTTATTCAGAGGATAGAAAAAAACCATTACGTGGTTAACCTTGGCAAAACAGATGCCATTCTCCCCTTTAAAGAAACAATACCAAGCGAAAATTATCGTCAGAGAGACAGGATAAAGGGGTATGTGCTTGACGTTGAAAAAAATCAAAAGGGATGTACAATCCTCTTATCAAGAACCCACCCGGGTTTTCTCATGAAGCTTTTCGAACTGGAGGTGCCTGAGATTCAGGAAGGTATCATTAAAATTCTTATCGCAGCGAGAGAACCCGGGGAGAGAGCAAAAATCTCTGTATATAGCGAAGATTCCGATGTCGATCCTATTGGCGCCTGTGTTGGCGTGAAAGGCTCCAGGGTACAGGCCGTTGTACAGGAATTGAGGGGCGAGAAGATAGATATTATTCCATGGAATAAGGATCCGGCCAAGTTTGTATGTAGCGCCCTTGCCCCCGCAAGGGTATCAAAGGTCTACCTGAATGAAGAGGAACGTGCCATGGAAATCATCGTAAATGATGACCAGTTGTCCCTCGCAATCGGGAGGAAAGGTCAAAATGTGAGGCTCGCATCAAAACTGACAGGATGGAAGATTGATATCAGCAGCGAGTCAGAACTGGAAAAGACCTCAAAAAAGATTATCGACGACCTTATGGAGGGTTTGGAGGTAAGTGAAATCCTTGCAAGGGTTCTCCATGACGAATATCTGAGAGACGCACAGGACATAGCAAAGCTTTCACCGGAAGAATTGAATAAAATAACAAGTATCTCTATTGAAGACTGCACAAGGATTATTGAAAAGGCCAGAGATATAATAAATAAAATCAAAAACGAGGAAATAACGGTTTAATATATGTCAAAGATAAAGCTTACGACTCTCACTGATAAAATAAGTGACGATGAAATTCTCTCAAAATTAAAGAGCATGGGGGTTAAGATAAAAGAGGTGGGGGAAGAAGCGACACCCCGGGAAAAGAGTGAAGAAAAGGCCACGCCCTCGGGCGAGACTATGATTGAAAAGAGGGTTGCATCTACAATCATACGGAGAAGAGTACAACCACCTCCCGTTCAGGAGAAGGTAGAACTTAAGGAAAAAAAGGGAGAAAAACCCCCGAAGACCAAAGAAACACCTTCAGCAGAGCTAAAAGGAATCAAAAAAGAACCGGAAGTCGAAAAGGCCCTCATCAAAGAAGAGTTCTTAACTGCAGAGGTCCAAAAAACAGGGGCTGCGAAAGCAAAAGCTGTAAAACCGGAAATTTCCATGAAAGAGGAAATAGAGGTACCCCAGGAAGAAAGACCAAAGGGTGATATAGAACTCATTGCAGAGGCAAAGAAGATAGAGATAACAAAAGTTCTCGAAGAGGCGTACAAGCAAGACCTTGAGAAAAATATAGTCCTGGGTGACAAGGAAAAAGAAGAAGAAGAGCGTAAAAGAAAGAAGACAGAAAAACTTCTTAAAAAGATAGAAGAACAGGAATTTGAAGAACAAAAACTAAAAAAGAAAGGTGTCGTTAAGAAGAAAGTTGTTATTAAAGAAGAAGACCTTTACTCTTACAAGAGGCAAAAACCAAAAGGCGCTCAATTCAGAAAAGGCAGAAGAGAAAGGGGCGTTGAGAAAAGGATTGAAGAAGAAAAGAAAATAGAAATAAAACCGGCCAAAAAGAGTATCAAGATTGGAGATGAGATTCAGGTCGATACACTGGCAAAAGGGATGGGTATTAAGGCCAAGGATATAATCCGTAAACTGATGCCTCTCGGAATTGTAGCAACTGTCAATAAAAGTATAGATTTTGACACTGCTTACCTCGTTGCAACTGAACTGGGCTACGAAGTTGAAAGGTCCCGTTCCATAGAGCAGGAATTCCAGGCCCAGGAAGACGGACAGACAGAACATCTCGAGAATCTTAAACCAAGATCCCCGGTGGTAACCATTATGGGACATGTAGACCACGGCAAGACCCTCCTCCTCGACACAATAAGGCATACAAAAGTCGCCGAGCGTGAGGCCGGTGGAATTACACAGCACATAGGGGCATATAAAGTAAATGCACACGGGAAAGAAATCGTCTTTATCGACACCCCGGGCCACGAGGCATTTACTGCAATGAGAGCAAGGGGCGCCAGGGTCACAGACATTGTTGTTCTTGTTGTGGCAGCAGATGACGGGGTCATGCCACAGACCATAGAAGCAATGAATCACGCAAAGGCAGCAAACGTCCCGATTATCGTAGCAATAAACAAGATAGATAAACAAAACGCAAACCCCGATAAGGTAACAAAAGAGCTTGCTGATTCAGGTCTTGTCCCGGAGGAGTGGGGCGGCACCACCTTATATGCAAAGATCTCGGCAAAAAAGAAGGAAGGTATCAAGGAACTTCTTGAGTTAATTATACTGCAGTCTGAAATGCTTGAACTTAAGGCAAACTCTGACAAAATTGCAAAGGGTATTATAATCGAATCAGAACTTGACAAAGGACAGGGACCTGTGGGCACCGTAATCATTCAGGAAGGCACATTGAAAATCCAGGACCCTTTCATTGCAGGGACAATGTTTGGCAGGGTCAGGGCCATGGTCGACGACAAAGGGAAAAGGATACAGAAGGCGCCTCCATCCACACCTGTTCTCGTAGTAGGTTTCCAGGATGTCCCCCATGCAGGTGACCGTTTTATAGTAACCACAGAAGAGAGGTATGCAAGGGAGCTTTCAAAGTTCAGACAGGAAAAGTTGAAGCAGCAAGAGATGGCAAAGAGCTCACGAACCACCCTTGAAGACCTCTATTCAAAGATCGGGGAATCAGAAAAAACAGTATTGAATGTAATAGTCAAAGGTGACGTAAGAGGCACAATTGATGCTATTACAGAAACATTAATGAAAATGTCCAACCAGCTTGTAGAGATTCAAATTATCCACAGTGGTGTAGGCGCTATTACCGAAACAGACGTGAACCTCGCCATGGCTTCGGGCGCCATAATTATCGGCTTTAATACAAAACCGATTGGCAAGGCTCAGGCGCTGGCAGAGAATGAAAAGATTGAGATCAGAATATACTCTGTCATATATGATATGATAGATGATATCAAGAAGGCTATGGAGGGCATGTTAGCGCCAAAAATTGTTGAGACAGTCATTGGCAAGGCAGAAGTCAGAAAGGTGTTCAGCGTATCCAAGATAGGCACCATCGCAGGGTCTTATCTCACTGAAGGAAAGGCAACAAGAAATGCCCTTGTTAAGGTTGTGAGAAAAGGTACCATCATGTTCACCGGAAAGTTATCATCACTGAAACGATTCAAGGATGATGTTAAAGAGGTTCAAAGCGGTTATGAGTGCGGTGTTGCAGTAGACGGTTTTAATGATATTAAAGAAGGCGATACATTTGAATTTTTTATAGAGGAAAAAGAAAAACAATACCTTGATGGTTAAAAAATATGGTAGTTGGTGTTTCGAGCATAGAAATCTTTTTACCTGAGAGCCACTCCTTAAAAGATAAAAGGCAGGCTATTAAGAAGATAGTAGAAAAGACAAGGGCAAAATTTTATATATCTATTGCAGACATATCTCAAAACAACCTCTGGCAAAGGGCGCTTATCGGATTTTCTATTGTCGGGGTAAAACAGGATCATGTAAACTCTGCAATTGAAAATGTTTGTGAATATATTGAGTCTTTGTATATCGGTACGATCATCAATACAAGGACAGAAATTATTATAATAGGCAATGAGATATAGACGGCTCCGACTTCAGGACCTTCTCAGGGAGGAAATTTCTTCAATAATCCGGAGGGATTTAAAA
Organism: Pseudomonadota bacterium; assembly: GCA_026388245.1. Taxonomy (GTDB): domain Bacteria; phylum Desulfobacterota; class Syntrophorhabdia; order Syntrophorhabdales; family Syntrophorhabdaceae; genus MWEV01. Next base: position 16,836 of record JAPLKD010000063.1, read on the forward strand.
GATCCTGGATTCGGGTTGATTACTATTGTGGACGTGAGGGTAACAGAAGATTTACGGACAGCAAAGATATTGTATTCGATATATGGCGATAAAACAGAAAAAGAAAAAACAAATGAGGCGCTCAAGAGATCGAGAGGCTATATAAAGTTTCTACTTGGACAACGGTTAAAATTAAAATTTATGCCGGATATTCATTTTGTCATTGACGACACATATGAACACATGGAAAGGATAGAAGAAATTTTTAAAAAGGTGGCGCATGTTCCAGAAGATTAAACACATTATTGACAATGGAAAAAAGTTCTTAATTACAACTCACATAGACCCTGATGGTGATGCGCTTGGCTCTGCATTATCGATGCATTGGGTACTGGAATCACTTGGCAAAAAGTCTGTTGTATACTTAAAAGATCAAATACCGTACCGCTATAAATTTCTCCCTGCGCCCTCCTCGATAACCCACGAGTTACCAAAGGACCGGTTTGACGCCATCTTCGTTCTCGATTGCGGGAACCTCTTCAGGGTTGGAGATGGATATGAAAAGTTGAGGGAACTGGGAACAATCATTAATATTGACCATCATGATACAAATGAAACCTTTGGTGAGATAAATTTAATCAACACGGGGGCATGTTCAACGGCTGAAGTCATATACGGGCTTTTTCATTCATTACATGTTCCGTTAAGTTACAAAATGGCAATAAATATATATACTGCAATCTTTACCGATACAGGCTCTTTCAGATATGAAAACACAAATTCAAGCGCATTTCTCATTTGCGAAGAGATGTTACGACTCGGTGTAAGTCCTTCTTATGTATCGCAGATGGTATATGAAAATCATCCAAAAGAGAGGTTCCGCTTATTCGGCCTGATCCTCACAACACTGGAGACATACGACGAGGACAGGATTGCAATAGCATGTGTCACACAGGAGATGTTCAAAAAGACGGGGACATCAAGGGAACATTCAGACGGATTTGTTGAAACCCTGAGGGAAATTAAAGGTATCGAAGTAGCAGTGCTCTTAAGAGAACTCGACAGCAATAAATATAAAGCGAGCATGAGGGCAAAAGGAAATGTGGATGTCGCCCGTATATGCAATGTTTTCGGTGGCGGTGGCCACAAAAGTGCTGCAGGCTGCACAATCGACGGGAACATCGAAGAAGTAAAAGTGAAAATAAAAGGGGCATTGAGCATAGAGGCGGATATTTGAACCTTGAACGGTGTTACTTATGAACGGTTTTCTCATAGTGGACAAAAACACAGGTATGTCATCCTACGATGTGATCAGGAGACTGAAACGAATCTCCTCATTTAAAAAGATCGGTTATATAGGGACACTCGACAGGAATGCCACCGGAGTGCTGCCGGTAGCCATCAATGAAGGGGTAAAACTGATACCGTTTTTTGAAAATGTAGAAAAGGCCTACAGGGCACGATTCCTTTTAGGCGTCACTACAGACACATATGACATTGAAGGAAAAGTGCTTACAGAGATAAATCCGGAAAAATTTGAATACGCTACTATAAAAAATATATTGAATAAATATACCGGAAAAATAACACAGCAGGTGCCCCTCTATTCATCAAAAAAGATTCACAGAAAACCCCTCTACAAGCTGGTAAGGCAGGGGATTCAGGTAGAGGCGCCTGAAAAGGAAGTTGAGATATTCAGCATAGAACTGCTTGATTACTCACACCCCTATGTGGATATCCATGTTACGTGCTCCAAGGGCACTTACATACGATCACTTGCAAATGATTTCGGGACAGAACTGGGGTGTGGCGCTACCCTCTATTCCCTGAAGAGAACCCTTCACGGGGAGTTTAATGACCAGATGGGCGTCAACATAGAAAATATTAAAAATAAAGAAGATTTATTAAAGTGTTTAATATCCTTAGAAAATGTTTTACAATCTTTCAAGGAAATTTTTGTGGAAGAGGCGCTGGAAAGATTTCTGAAAAATGGAATGCCGGTGCCCCTGCTCAACAATGCGAGGGAATGGAAGAATGGGCAATTTGCAAAAATGTTGAATAAAAAGGGTGAACTGATCGGAATCGGCATGGTTGATACGGCTTCAAAAACGGTTAAAATAAAAAGATTGATCAAAAATTAAGGAGGATTTACATGTCTTTACGCAGTACTGAGAAAAAAACGATTGTTGAAGGATTCAGGGTCCACGAAAAGGATACCGGCTCTCCTGAGGTTCAGATCGCACTCCTTACTGAAAGGATAAAATCGCTTACTGAACATTTCAAAAAGTTCTCTAATGATCACAATTCGAGAAGAGGACTGCTTATTATTGTTGGCACCAGGAGAAGGCTGCTCAATTACTTAAAGGCAAAAAATGTTGACAGGTATAAAAAGGTTATTGAAAGGCTTGGCTTAAGAAAATAAATTTAACTAAATTAAAGGAAAACATTTATGAAAGACAGCATTACGATTGATTACGCAGGGAGACCGCTGACAATAAGCACAGGTGGACTCGCAAAGCAGGCAGATGGGAGCGTGCTGGTACAATACGGTGATACCGTGGTCCTCGTCACGGTTGTGTCTGATAAAAAAGGGTCTGACAGAGACTTTCTGCCCCTCACAGTGAACTACCAGGAAATGTTTTACGCAGCGGGAAAATTCCCGGGTGGATTCTTCAAAAGGGAAGGCAGGCCATCGGACAGGGAAGTGCTCATGTCCCGCCTCATAGATAGGTCAATACGGCCGTTATTCCCGAAAAATTTCAGGCATGAAACACAAGTTATTGCAACAGTGTATTCGGCTGATCAGGAAAACGACCCTTCGTTACTCGGCATGTTGGGAGCCTCATGCGCCCTCACAATATCACAGATACCCTTTGACGGACCCCTCGCAGGCATTAAAGTAGGGCGAAAGAACGGTTCGTTTATTGTAAACCCCACCATTGAAGATATGGAAGAAAGCGATATTGACATAATCATAGCAGCAAAAAAAGAAGCAATACTCATGGTAGAAGGCGCAACAAAGTTCGTAAACGGAAATGACCTCATTGAGGCAATCCATTTTGGTCACCAGAGTATTTTGCCATTAATTGAATGCCAGGAGCAACTAAGGGAAAAACAGGGGAAAGAAAAATGGCCCGTAAAGGTTGAGGAAAACCTTGATGGATTGAAGGAAGAACTGAAAGGGAAAATTGAAAAAGAGCTTCTCGAAGCCTTTGCCATACCTGCTAAAAGAACGAGAAACGATAGGGAGAACGAGATCTTCGAAAAACTTGTGCCGGATTATACACATATCGAGGGTTCCCTTTTACTTGAGGCCTTTGAAGGCATTACAAAAGACCTTTCAAGACAACAATTAATCACAACAGGGAAAAGGATAGACGGGAGGGCACCTGACGAGATACGCAAAATTACGTGCGACGTGGGTATACTCCCAAGAACACACGGTTCGGCTCTCTTTACGAGAGGTGAAACACAGGCACTTGCCGTAACAACCTTCGGCACTTCGGAAGATGAACAGAGGATCGAACCTTTACAGGGAGGGGAATCTTCGAAATCATTCATGCTTCACTATAACTTCCTTCCTTTTTCGACTGGTGAAGCAAAAATGCTTCGTGGACCATCAAGGAGAGAAATTGGTCATGGCAATCTTGCCGAAAGGGCTCTTACCCCTATTCTCCCCCCTAAAGATGATTTTCCTTACACAATACGGATAGTCTCTGAGATCCTCGAATCAAACGGCTCTTCATCAATGGCTACCGTATGCGCCGGATGTCTCTCTCTCATGGATGCAGGGGTACCAATCAAGGAACCGGTGGCAGGCATTGCCATGGGTCTTGTAAAAGATAATGACACGGAAATCGTTCTGTCAGACATCCTGGGCGACGAAGACCACCTCGGCGATATGGATTTCAAGATTGCCGGTTCAAAAAACGGTATTACCGCAATCCAGATGGACATAAAAATCAAGGGTATAACAAAAGAAACTATGTCAAAGGCAGTCATTCAGGGGCAGCAGGGAATAGAAAAGATTCTCAACATTATGGCTGAAACACTGAGCACGCCGAGAGATACCTTGTCCCTTTATGCACCAAGGATGTATACAATAAAAATAAGGCCCGAAAAGATACGGGATGTTATAGGCCCCGGCGGTAAGATTATAAGGGGCATCATTGAACAAACCGGCGTCAAAATAGACATTGAAGATTCGGGCATCGTGAGAATCGTCTCGCCCGATGTAGACTCTGCGAATAATGCAATCGAGATTATCAAGAAACTTACAAAAGAGGCTGAACTGGGCGCAATCTATCTCGGCAAGGTAAAAAAGGTACTCGATGCCGGTGTTATTGTAGAAATACTGCCGGGTGCTGACGGCTTTGTCCATATAAGTCAACTTTCTGACGGTTATATCAAGAAAACTTCAGACGTCGCAAAAGAAGGCGATGAGTTTATGGTAAAGGTAATCGACATCGAACAGAACGGAAGGATTAAGCTATCGCGAAAAGCGGTACTCATGGAGCAAAAAGGACAGGAAACGTAAACATAATCAGTTCGGATCATAGTTCAAGCTACTTTAAAAGGATGATAATTATTAATGTACAATAAAACTGTTCTTGATAACGGAATTACTGTTGTAACCGAATCTATCTCGTACTTTTCAACCGTATCACTGGGCTTGTGGTGGAAAACAGGTGGCAGGTACGAAAGCCTCTCGAATAACGGCATATCACATTTCATAGAGCACATGCTCTTCAAGGGGACCCGGAAGAGAACCGCATTTGATATTGCGAAGGAGATCGATGCCGTTGGTGGCGCTATAAATGCCTTCACCGGAAAAGAATACACCTGCCTTTATGCAAGGGTACTGAGGAAGGATACTAACCTTGCACTTGATGTTCTCTCCGACATGTATAAATACTCGCTCTTCAATGAAGAAGACATAGAGAAGGAAAAATATGTGATTGCCCAGGAAATCAAGATGATAGAGGATAATCCGGAGGAATATATTTATGATATGTTCAATGCATCGTATTATAAAGATCACTCACTGGGCATGACGATTCTCGGGAAAGAAGAAAACATTGAACAATTTACAAAAGACAGGCTTTTGGAGCATTTTTATTCCCATTATTCTCCGGACTGCCTGATTATCACTGCAACAGGCAGGATTAATCATGATAATTTCGTTAATAAGATCGATGGCTTATTCCACGATTTAAAAACTCCGGGCGCACAGAAACAATTATTAGATAAGCCTGTTCCCCATAAGAGCCTGGATGTCTTCGAAAGAGACCTTGAACATATCTATCTTTGTCTTGGCACGGACGGTGCAAGCCAGGTGGATAGGAAAAGGTATTGCCTTTACGCACTCAATGCCATTATCGGCGGGAGCATGAGTTCACACCTCTTTCAGGAAATAAGGGAAAACAGGGGCCTTGTATATAGCATATATTCCTATGTGAATTGCTACCATGACACAGGCACCTTCGGAATCTCCACTTCCACCTCTGAGGAATTTATCGAAGAAGTCCTTGGTCTTGTCAAAGCAGAGATCGTAAGGATACGGGATCATGGTATAAGTGATGCCGAGATCGCCTTCTCAAAGGAGCATATTAAGGGAAATTTGTTTATATCCCTGGAAAGCTCAGAGGCCAGGATGGGCAGGCTCGCAAAGAATGAGATTTACTTTGGAGGTTACATAGCCCTGAGAGAAACATTACATGAAATAGATAATATAAAGAAATCCGATGTTGATGAAATAGGCAATGAAATTTTTAAAAACCCCGGTGATATCCCGCTTACGATTCTCGGCAAAACAGATAAAGAACGCGTCTCAAAAATATGGAAAGACTAAAGGTTTTAATTTCAAAGAAGGAAGGAGCACAGCTTCCTGCATATGAGACCATTGCATCGGCGGGCATGGACCTTGTCGCTTTTCTGGATGAACCCATTGTATTAAAACCCCGCGATAGGGCGCTGATTCCTACAGGTATTTATATTGGCATACCCGATGGATTTGAGGCGGAAATAAGACCAAGGAGCGGTCTTGCATTCAGACATGGCGTGACAATCCTCAATACGCCCGGGACAATTGACAGTGATTACAGGGGCGAAGTAAAGGTAATCCTCATCAACCTCGGAAACGAACAGTTTATCGTAAAAAATGGTGATAGAGTTGCCCAGATGGTATTCAAGAATATCGTAAGGGGCAAATGGGAAGCCGTGGAAACCCTGACCGAAACAGAGAGAGGAAAAGGGGGATTCGGGTCAACAGGAGTGAATAATGCAGAAGGTAAGAAAGTAAGAAAGTAAGAAGTCAACCGGATACGATGAACCTTTATGCCTGCCTCGATAATTTCATAAGTTATCTCACCGCAGAACGCGGCGCCTCACCACATACCATAGAAGCATACAACAGGGATATTCTCCACTTTATAAAATTTCTTGAAGATAGCTCTCTTGATGTGTTCCAGCGAGAAAATGCTGAAAGATATATGGGTCATTTAAAAGAAGGGGGCAAAAAAACGCGGAGCATCGTCAGGGCATTCTCAGCAATCAGGAGCTTCTTCAGCTTCCTCATTGCCGATGGCAAAATCACCCACAATCCCCTCCAAGATATTGAAATTCCGAAATATCAACCACCCATACCTGATGTTTTGAGTGAACAGGAAATGGTGGCGCTTATTCAGCAGCCTGAAGGTTCAAAAACCTCCCTGAGGGATAAAACGATACTTGAACTGCTCTATGCAACAGGATTAAGGGTTTCGGAGCTTATTCAGCTCAAAAAGAGTGATGTCAACTTAGAAGGCGGCTTCCTCATTGCATCAGGCAAGAGGTCAAAGGAAAGGGTTGTGCCCATCGGTGAATATTCAAGACAGGCAACCATGGGGTATCTCGAGAAAGAAAAACCTAAAGGAATCTTTCTATTCCCCAATAAAACAGGCGGCAAGCTCACGAGGCAGGCCATATGGAAGCTCATAAAAAAATACAGCTCCAGGATAGAGAAGTTCAATGTTTCTCCTCACACCATAAGGCATACTTTTGCAACACACATCCTTGAAGGGGGGGCAGATCTCAGGTCAGTTCAGATCCTGCTCGGACATGAAGATATCTCAACAACACAGATATATACACATGTGGACAAGAAAAGGCTTAAAGAGGTTCATAAAAAATTTCATCCAAGAGGGTAAGGCAGGGAAAGGTACAGGCTGAAGGGGAGTAGCCGAAGTTGCGAAGATGCGAAGATAGCGGAAGGGGAGAGCAGATGAAGGCAGTGAATAGTGAATTTTGGATAGTAAATGAAAAATCTTCTTTTAACAGGGATAACATCGGATACATACGGATGAGAACCTTAAAGAGCTACTGACCCGAATCGTGATACTTCGGCGATTCAGGTCAGACACATCATTCCCTTCGGGGATATTATGTGTTTATTTTTTATGCGAAGTATGAGCATGGAACAGGAATTTTGTATGGAACCGGTGGGCGCGTTGAAGTGTGGACAACTTCCTGAAAGAGCGCCTCTGGCATTTATTGGTGGTATACTACATTTTATGCGGTATTCAACGGCGCAGTCATGAAGTTTTTGCTTGAGATCTTAAGGGAATTGAAACACTATAGATTTTATACGGAGGGTGGCAAACACACGCTTAGATTTGAGGTGCCTGCAAAAAGCAAGACCCCAATCTTTCTTCCTTGCATGGCGGATGTTAAGATTATTTAATCTCTATGAAGGTATGCCAAGCGAAACTACTCAAAGAGCTTGCGAGATAGCAAAATAGCGTTCAGGTCTCGTGGAATTATAACACTCAGAAAACTCCAATGGGATTTCTCATTGACAGCGAAACCCCATCTATCATATATTCACCTCATTGCAGCACACATTATAATCGGCATTTTCAGCAGCAGGAGATAATTTTCTATGGGTTATGCCTTTTCCATGTGGAAAAATACGCGTATGATCGTTCTGGTCGCTGTATGTGCGGCCATTTATGCAGCGGCCCTCATTGCCTTTAAGACCGCCATACCCCTTATCCCGGGGATCACGGAGGTCCGTGTGGCCGGCATTTTCCTTGTCGTCTTCGGTTTTCTCTTCGGCCCGGCAGGGGCATGGGGACTCGCCTTCGGCAATCTTATGGGAGATCTATTCGGCGGCACCTTCGGGCCTGCATCACTGACAGGGTTCCTCGGCAATTTTCTCCAGGGATACCTCATCTATACCCTCTGGACAAACCTCGTACCCTTTGCAGATAAGGTTTACGAATGGAAGGTCAAAAGCCGGCGAAGCTGGATACGATATGTGATAATCACATGCATATCAAGCGCCGCGTCTGGAATTATCATTGCTGTAGCCGTAGATGCCCTCGGCGTTGTGCCCTACACGGTGCTCTCGAAGATAATTACCCTCAATAACAGTATCGGCGGGATAATAGGCGTATTCCTTCTCATTGCCGTATATGACATTACACGGGGTCAGCTTGGCCTTGTCTGGACCGATGTGATGGATGTGGAAGTCCCTGTAAGACGTCCGAGAGGTCCTTTGGGGGCATGGATCGTGACTGCGGGCGTGGCCCTCGGTCTTTTGTGCAATCTCATCCCGGGGCTTCCCGTGAATGTTGCCAGCTGGTTGTCAGCGGGGATCATCATTCTCGGAAGCCTCCTTCTTTGATTCGTCCATGCCCGCTTCCGTCTCTATCGAGTCTCTCTCCTTTGCATATCGCAACGCAGGCACCCGGGTCCTCAAGGATCTCTCTGCTCAAATAGAGGAAGGTACTTTTATAGCCCTCATGGGACACAGCGGTGCAGGCAAATCGACCCTCTGCTGCGCCATGAACGGCCTTGTACCGAGATTCTTCCGGGGAAACTACGATGGTAGGGTGACGGTAGAGGGGAAAAAGGTAACGAAATGCGGGATCGTCGAGCTTTCAAAAATGGTGGGCCTCGTGCTCCAGGACTTTGAGGCACAACTCTTTTCTACCAATGTGGAGCTTGAAATCGCCTTTGGCCCGGAGAATCAGATGTTGTCCAGGGAAATCATCAGGGAACGGATAGACCGGTACCTTTCCTTTGTCGGTCTTGAAGGTGAGCGCCATCGCGACTCTTCCACCCTCTCCGGGGGGCAGAAACAACGCCTTGCCATAGGGTCCGTCCTTGCCATGGAACCACGCGTCCTTGTTATGGACGAACCTGTCACGGACCTTGATCCCAAAGGAAGGGAGGCAATACTTTCTATTTCGGGTCGGCTGAGAGACCAGAAGCGAACACTCGTTGTAGTTGATAACGAGTATGAGAACATCATAAAGGCGGACCGTATCTGGCTCATGAAAGAGGGGGAGATCGTTGCCCAGGATTCAAGTGCCTCAATTCTCTCCAATGCCCCTCTCCTTGAATCATGCGGCGTCATGGCGCCGCCCACGGTCTCCCTTTTTCATGCCATGAGCTGGCCGGGCAGTCCCTTCACCTTTGAGGACGCGAAGTCCCTCCTAAAGGAGGGAAACCTCGTAACCCGCCGAGAAAAGAGCGGTTTCGAGGAGTGTCATTCCCCGAGAAAGGGGAATCCTCTGCTGGAGGCACGGGACCTGTCCTTTCAATACCCTGGAAGTTTAGTACTCTCCCTGCGCAATATTAATCTTGTCATCCATGAAGGGGAATTTGTGGCCATCCTGGGGGAGAACGGTTCCGGAAAGACGACCCTCGCGAAGCACTTAAACGGCCTCCTCACCCCTGTCTCCGGTGAGATGCTCGTAGAAAGCAGACCAACGAGAGCCTACAGGAAACCCGAGCTTGCCCGGCAGGTGGGGTATGTCTTTCAGAACCCCGACCATCAGATCTTTGCCCCCTCTGTGCGGGAAGAAGTAGGGTTCGGTCTCAAAATCAGGGGGGAGAAGCCGGGGATTATTGAAGAAAACGTAGGCCGCGCACTTGCCGCCACAGGGCTTGAGGGATATGAAGATAAATCGCCTTTTCTCCTCGCCCGGGGCGAACGGGAGCGGGTGGCGGTGGCCTCGGTGCTTGCTGTAAAGCCCCGTGTCATCATCCTCGACGAGCCGACCACAGGCCTTGACTATGCCCACCAGCTCGAGACCATGAGAATGCTTAAGAGTCTCAATGAAGAGGGCCATATCATCATCATTATCACCCATGCCATGTGGATTGCCGAGTCCTTTGCCACACGGACCATTGTTATGAGACAGGGTGAGATTATCACTGACGGGCCGACCCGCAGGGTCTTCGCCGATGAGAGGGGACTTTCTGAGACATCTCTGGTTCCTTCCGCCTTGGTTCGTTTGAGCAACTGGCTTGGAACTGCGTCTCTCACAGTGGAAGGCATGGTGAAGGAGCTTCAGTCGTGAATGTCTCTCTCTTCCAGGACCATGATTCGTGGCTCCACCGTTTGGACCCGAGAACAAAAATGATCGGCGCAATCATACTCTTCGCTATTATCCTGTCTTTTAATCATCCCCTGTTTATGGCGGGAATAAGTCTGGGTATATTGGCAGCCGCATTTTCGGCACGCTCTCTTTCCGCTCTATGGAAGCTCCGGTATATCCTTGTGCTGCTCGTAGCATTCAGCTCAATCCTTTGGCCTTTCTTTTCGGAAGGGCCTACCACCATATGGTACTGGAAGTTCCTCAAGGTAAGCCGTGAATCTCTTCTGTTCGGAATTGCCATGGGGCTCAGACTGGCTGCTTTTGTGATGACAAGCCTGATTTTGCTTGCAACCACGAGGAATGAGGACATGACAAACGGGCTCATCAAGATGAAGCTCCCTTATCCCGTGGCCTTTGCACTGTCCACGGCGCTGCGCCTTGTGCCTACTTTTGCCGGCGCAGGGGCGACCATTGTGCAGGCCCAGGTTTCGCGGGGCCTTGACCTCGAATCAAAGAACATTGTCAGCCGCTTCGGCACGCTGATCCCCCTGGCAGTGCCTATGTTCGTCTCTGCCATCCGGTATACAAATCTCCTTGCCATGGCCCTTGAATCGCGGGGTTTTACCCCTGATTCCCCCCGGACGCTCTACTATGAGCCGACCATGGGCAGGCGCGACTGGGCAACCCTCGCAGCCCTGGCTTTAATCCTTGTGGTCTCCCTTTATCTGAGGCTAGGCCTGGGCGTAGGTGTCGTCATGCCCGGGAGGATGTAACGGGCGCTTCGAGGAAAGCAGTACGGTGCAGATGGAATGTTCAGAACATGACGTCATTCATCAAAAAATGTTTTGCACGGGATCGAGCTACAACCTCTGGCATGAGCGCCTCAGCCCGTGAAGATTATAGTTTTGATAAGGAAATAAGACCGTCACTTCGTGGAAGATAAGTTGGCAGGACAAACCTGTTCGAATGTCTTTCTTGATGGTATTTTCGACAAGACTGCTTAAATAACAAGACTGCTTAAATAATTTGTTACCCAGAAAATAGCCGACCATATCAATTCCTGCCGCTTTCTCCAGGGTTTCGTAACGGGCTTGCGGCACCAAACAAATCCGACCTCTCACAGGGGCCATTTTTATGAGTCAGGGTGCCCGGGGGAGGGTATGGACGTCACGTATAGGTAGGTGAAGTAACACCCCCCCAACCTCTTAAATCTAAAAAGCAGATTTCATATTGAACTATTGTTACAATGTCTTTTTTGTCTTTGATTTTGTAGCGGTTTTTACTGTCGTTTTTGTTTTGGCTTTGCTCTTTTTTGTTGCCGTCTTTGCCACGGCACTTTTTTTCGGTTTTGATACTTTTGTAACGTTCTGCCCGTCGTTATTCTTTTCTCTATATCTTGTCGTTACAATGATCTCAGCTTCAATCCAGTGATCAAAGTGTCTGCCGTGTACTTCCCCCCCTCTTTCAAAAATATCGTATGCAACCTTTGCTATTTCATCATAATAATCCATATATACCTCTTATAATTGAAACAGAATGAGAGTTCCATTATAGAACTATTTCGGAACCGGATAAATATTAACACACAGTTATCGGGTTTGTCAACACTATAAAGCCAAGATGTGTTCGGTTATGCAAACATGTTTCTCTCGGATAAGCAGAATTATCTTCTTTCAAGTCGACTCAAGAACTGTGCCTAAAACCCGTATAATCAGTTTTTCAGCTTGCGAACATTCTCAGCAGCAGGACCCTTAGGGCCTTGGACAACATCAAAACTGACATGATCGCCCTCGGCCAGTGATTTAAAACCTTCTCCCTGAATCGCGGAATGATGTACGAATAGATCCTTGCCATCTTCCTGCTCGATAAAACCAAATCCCTTTGCATCATTAAACCATTTAACTTTTCCTTCCGGCATCTTTAATTCTCCTTATGTATTAGGTTTCTCGGTGGAACCATTTGTAATATCTGGACAAGTATGAATGATTCTTTCCGGAAATGCAAGATTATTCCCTGTTCATCTTCAGGTGCTGATGAAATGATCAAGTTTTTCATGACTCTGCCGGATTGCCGATAACATTCTATCCCAGAAAAGATATACAAATGTTTCCAGATTCTCCTTTCTCCTTCCTCTATAATATAGGGGGAATTGGGAATGGAGCATTTTTAATAGGGAATCTTTATTGTTTGGAGTTTATCTCCGCAATCTCGAACTCATCAGCAAATTCAATTTCGTTGATGTACCGTAATGCGATTGCATAAATCAAGAGTAATAAAATACTGCTTGGGGAGGGTAATTAAACCGGATGTTGGGTGTTTGATATTACCCTTCCTCCCTCAGTTCTACTGTTTCGACCTTCACCCTTGCCAGACCCTTCTGGAAAAAACCAAGCTTCTTTGCAGCGCCTGTTGAGAGGTCGATAATCCTGTTGCCTGATGCAGGGTTGTGGTCACTGGGGAATGGTCCACGGTCATTCACCCTAACGATAATCCAGCGGTTATTCTCCAGATTTGTCACCTTGACATGTGTGGGAAGTGGTAGATATTTATGCGCAGCCGTCAGACCATTGGGGTCAAAAACCTCGCCATTGGCGGTCATACTGCCTTTATTATTCCGTAAGGTCTCATAGCCATACCAGGATGCTGTACCTGTTTCTTGGTAACTACGTGCCTCCTCAACAGACATGGGATAGTACGTCTTGCCCTTTACTGTATATGGTGCATTTTTTACCCGACCCTGACGGATTGCCTCCTTTGGGGAGATGCCGTCAATTTTTTCTATATCCTGGTTGCCAAGCGACCAGTCGAGAGGAGCCTTAACTACCTTGAACGTAAATTTACCTACCGTATAGGCGAGCTTTGTTGTCCCTGCCGTTAGCTCATACGCCCCTTTCACACCATAATAGGTGCCCTTTACCGTGCCTTTAACGATGTTGTATGGAGCCTTAATGACCGAACACCCTCCGAGGACAGAACAAAAAAATACTACGCATAGGGCATAGAAGACAGACATTCTCTATCATTATAGCAAATCTTACACTCTAAATCTCCCTCCCTCTTTTCTTCAACAACCCTCCAGTACAGTTACTTCACTACAGGAGGCTTCGTTCTGCCTACCGAAGCCTACGAGCGAACCTTCCCTATTTACCTATCAGAAGCATCCTGATCTCAATATTCCCAATACAACAAATTCTCTTGATGGTTGTTTTGCATATCTGAAATCATTAGTGAAGGTCCACAGGGGATCTAAAAAGAGCCTCAAACGAAAGATCATTGAGGAGATATTGTGGAAATAAAAGCCCTAAAAAAACGCATTATACCCAATTCAAGCTTGACCTGGTCTTCGAACATGGAAAGGTTTAATTGCGAATGGAATGAGCAACAAATTGGCCTAAACACGGTCTGGCCGTAGGCCCATTTCAGCTTATCGGCAGGGTACCCAAGAAATGCTCGAAGTCGCGACTCGCAAAAAGCTCTTCCGGCCAGTTACGAGACAGCCCGGACGTTGTTCAGCGACCCCGATCTGCGAAAATTCACGCAAGCCTTAATCCTGTCGAAGGCAGGACATCGCGGAATTTGAGTTACAAATTGCCCCCAAAAACAGCACTTTGAGCGGATATTATTGGGTTTTTTCAACTCAAAACTCAACACTCAAAACTCAAAACTCAACACTGCTTTTAAAGGGTTTGGTCCGACCCCAATTACTCTTTTGTTATTGAATAACTGAAGGATGTCCCCCGTCCCATCCCCTACGCTCCTAATCCCTCCGCAATCGCAACTCAAGACGACAACCAAGCGCATGAGCATACTTTTGCAACGTGGCCAGTGATGGCGAGTGTTTCCCTCTGCCCGATTCCAGACGTGCTATCGTGGATTGTGTTGTGCCGATACGTTTGGCAACCTCCGCCTGTGTGATACCGGCAGCAGTGCGTGCTTTCAGGAATTCATCAAGAAAGGCAAATTCATCGGCAAGGCTTTCGTATTCGGCTTTCACATCCGTACGTTCGAGGGCACGGTTTTTAAGTTCTTTGTGTGTGAGCATCTTTGACCTCCTTCATCCGCCGTCGGGCTATATTAAGTTCTCTCGACGGGGTTTTGTCTGTTTTCTTTATGAATTGATGAAGCATCACTATCTTTCTGCCAACTATCGTGCAGTAAAATACACGCAAAATTCCTTCAGCGGCCTTAATCCGCAATTCAAACAGGCCTTCACGCATTGCTCGTGTGTGAGGCATTCCCAGATCTGGACCATAAACCTCCATCCGATCAGAATATCGCAGATAGCTGGCAAGAAAACCAGCGGGTAATGCAAGGATTTCTTTCTGTATGGACTCGCTATAATAAGAGATTGTCCAAATCATAAATAGATTATAGCATATTTGCTATGTACATCAAAAGGAAAGTTGATTTTAATACTCTTTTTTTACCATTAAGTCTGGAAAGATAATGAAATAATGAAGGACATCCCCATCATGCACGATTACCCGCACCATCATTTGTTCTAACCGTCATTATTGACTTTCCGGTGATTTTAAGAATCTCCGCCACAGTGGCGGAGAGTTCCTCAGAAGAAAGTTTCAAAAGGGAAATCGTGCGGAGCAAGGAGGTATAAGCCTTTTCGGGGATTTGCAAACAAATTATTGTTCTATGAATTGATATGGCTGTCAACAGGATAGGCAGACACTGCCAACCTGTTTTGTCTGATGCTGCCTTGTTTGTGTGCGGCGTTTCCATATGCTGTTATGTATTACGGGTTGCAATAAAGCATTCAGAAGAGAAAGCTTGCCCTCGAATGATTCTATCGGGGGGTGAAAACTGGGCACAGGCCGGAAAAAACCCGCCATTGACGTTAAGGATTAACAGGCAGCCATACATTGTGGGCTGGAACCCACTGGCCGTTTACCCATTGTCCCTGTACTGTAACCCATTGGCCGGGAGGTGCATCCATTCCGTATCCCGACGGCTGTGCATAGGCAATCGATCCGGAAGGAGGGGCACTGTACACAACCTGCCGGGTCGTCGCATATCTCGGCTGCGACATGGCGCTGACGATAACGGCACCGAGTACAACGGCGCCCAGGGCTGCCCCTGCGATAAGCAGGCCGTTGTTGTTATTATCACGGGATCCTGCATAACGGACATTATTATAGGGGCGGGACGGTTGCTGGTTGTAGCGGTAGCCGCGGTCACGATCAAAAGAACTGCTATAACCCACCGAGGGGTTCACAATCATACTCCCCATCATCAAAACCAGAACCATTACAATGATCTTCTTCATCTTACGCCTCCACGACTCATCTTGTTGTTCTCTCTGTTCATATAAATATAAGAGCAATACCCGTGCCATAACGCTAATTATATGTATCTAATCGTAATGGTTGATTAATTCAGCAAACCTTCTTTACGGGAGCACCTGTTTTGATGCAGAATTGTCGAATCACACAGTGCTATTCGACAAAAATGTCGTCATATCGCGTAATGCACCCATGAACACTCAGGCGTCCAAGACCCATAACTTGCATGGCTGACAAAGTCCGGGAGTGGCAATTCCAGGTTTTGTCAGCTATACTATGACACGTGTATGGGACTGATATGGATCAATGATGTTTCAATAAGCTTCGGCGAACCGCGCCTGCTGGATTGCGCTACGCTTCAGATTGAGGCAGGAGAAAGAATCGGCCTGCTGGGACGGAACGGCTCCGGCAAATCGACCCTTATGAAACTGCTGACAGGCGAAATTACCCCGGATGCAGGCAGGATTGTTCATAGCGGCAACGTGAGAATCGCCATGCTGCCACAGGATGTGCCTGACGATCTGACGGGAACGGTTTATGACATTGTGGCTTCCGGTGGTGAGGAACATGCGGAACTGCTCAGAAAATACCACGAGTTGACCCTTCAAATAGGCCGGAGCAGCGATGGCGGCCTCCTTAGAAAACTCGAACAGGTTCAGCACCAGATAGAGACATCCGGTGCCTGGCATTTTCACCAGCGAGTGGAAACCGTGATCGCAAGGACTGAACTGGACGAGAATGCCGCGTTCCGCTTCTTATCTGCGGGCTTGAAACGCCGGGTCTTTCTGGCCAGGGCACTGGCGAATGATCCGGACCTCCTGCTGCTGGACGAGCCCACCAACCATCTTGATGTCAGCACCATCCTCTGGCTTGAGGATTTTCTGCTGAAGCATGAAAAGACGTTCATGTTCGTCACTCATGACCGGGCGTTCCTCCAGCGATTGGCAACACGTATCGTTGAAATCGACCTGGGGCGCCTTGTGTCCTTTGCCTGTGATTACAGGACTTATCTCGAACGCCGGCAGTCCCTGCTGGAAAACGAAGAGAAACAGCGGCATGATTTTGACAAGAAACTGGCTATAGAGGAGATCTGGATCAGACAAGGGGTCAAGGCCCGTCGTACACGCAACGAGGGCAGGGTTCGGGCACTGGCGCATATGCGTCAGGAGCGGGCACGCAGGCAAGAGCAGGCTGGCGTCTCCCGGCTTGTGATTCAGGAGGCAGAGCGGAGCGGCCGGATGGTTGTGGATGCTGAAAAAGTCTGTTTTGCCTGGGGCGATAAGAAGATTGTTGAAGCCTTCTCCACCACTATCATCCGCGGCGACAAGGTAGGCATCATCGGACCTAACGGTTCCGGCAAGACCACCCTTCTCAGGATACTCCTCGGTGATCTCAAACCGCAGCAGGGAAGAATCCGTCTGGGTACCGGGATCGGTATTGCCTACTTTGACCAGCTCCGGGCGCAGCTCGACGAAAATAAAACCCTCAGGGAGAATATTGGCGGAGGCAACGACACGATCATGGTGGGCGGCGCCTCTCAGCATGTTGTGGGTTATCTTCAGAGTTTTCTCTTTTCGCCTGAGCGGATAATGTCGCTTGTGAGTTCTCTCTCTGGCGGTGAACGCAATCGCCTGCTTTTGGCGAAACTCTTTATCATCCCGTCCAATGTTCTTGTCCTGGATGAGCCCACCAACGACCTTGATGCAGAAACGCTGGAACTGCTTGAAGACCGGTTACTTGAATACAGCGGGACGATCCTGATGGTCAGTCATGACCGTGAGTTTCTCAATAATGTGGTGACCTCGACGATTGTCTTTGAGGGTGAGGGACTGTTACAGGAATATGTGGGCGGCTATGACGACTGGCTCAGGCAGCGGCAGGTACCGGTTGAGCCCTCGAAGTCAACTGCGCCAAAGGAGCAAAAGGAAAAGAGGGGGGAACGCCCGAAGGAGAAACAAAAATTATCCTTTAAAGAGACTCACGAGCTGGAAGCGCTGCCGCAGATAATAGAGGCTCTGGAGGCAGAAAAACAGTGCCTCATGGCAACCCTGAATTCCACCGAATTCTATGCAAGCTACGATGCGGCTAAATTAAGGACAGCCAATGATCGGTTGGAAGCCCTTGAAAAGGAACTGGATGAGGCCTATCATCGCTGGGATGAACTGGAAAATCTGGTTGCGAAATTCAGCGGCGCACCGGGCTTCAGGACGTACTAAATCCGGATTTATTATTAGAATCACTATCGGTGTCGGATAATCCCTCGCAAACACGCTCATTCCGCTCCGGCGGCTTCAATCGCTCGCGTTCGGCTTCGGAACTTTTGCATACGCAAAAGACCAAGCTTCCTCGCCTCTCGACGGTTTGCTCCGGGATACCCCGACACCTTCCCAATGACAGATTTGGGCTAAAACAATACAGGTCACCTATCAACTCAAAACTCATAACTCATCACTGCACTGGTTCATCAGCCTTTCCCTGAGCATGGTGTATCTTTTCTGTGGTTTGTTGTTATTGATTGCGATTGAAAGGGCTTTTTTGGTACCGATGAGAATGACAAGTTTCTTGCCTCGCGTGATGCCCGTATAGATAAGATTCCTCTGCAAAAGCATATAATGCTGGGTTAGCACAGGGATTATGACCACAGGGTATTCACTGCCCTGTGATTTGTGCACTGATATCGCATAGGCAAGGACAACCTCATCAAGCTCGGAGAATTCATACGTCACCCTTCTTCCATCGTAGTCCACAGTCATTTCCTGCACTTCTCCGTCAATGCTTACAACTCTTCCAATATCCCCGTTATATACATCCTTGTCATAATTGTTTCTGATCTGTAACACCTTATCTCCCACCTTGAACACCTTCCCGCCCCGGACAATTTCTTCCTTTTTATTATTCAACTCCCTCTGAAGTTCAACATTCAGGTTCGCCACGCCTACCGTTCCCTTATGCATGGGCGCCAGTATCTGGATATCATCGAGTGGATGAAAATGAAACCGTGAAGGTATGCCCTCCTTGCAGAGGTATACAATCTTTTCGAGCACCTTCTCAGGCTCCTCAATAAAGAAAAAATAAAAGTCTTTTTTGTGTGTTTCGTCGCCCTGAAATATCGGCATCTCTCCGGTATTTATCCTGTGGGCATTGACAACAATCATGCTTTCACGTGATTGCCTGAATATCTGATCCAGTATGACTGTAGGAATGCGCTTCGAATTGATAATATCCTTCAAAACACATCCGGCCCCTACCGAAGGCAACTGATCAACGTCGCCCACAAATATCAATGTGGCTTTTAAGGATACAGCCTTAAGAAAATGATGCATGAGCAGGCTGTCAACCATCGATGTTTCATCAATTATGATTAAATCAGCATCAAGCGGATTTAGCTCATTCCTCTTAAATGAACCACTGCCCGGGGTATATTAGAGGAGACGGTGTAATGTTTTGGCCTCATGCCCTGTCGCCTCTGTCATTCGTTTCGCCGCCCGGCCAGTAGGCGCTGCAAGGAGGACCTTCTGCCCCATCTTTTTATAAATATTAATAACGGAATTGATGATCGTTGTCTTGCCCGTGCCCGGACCGCCGGTAATCACCATAACCTTGCTGTTAATCGAGTCCTTTACTGCCTCAATCTGTTTTCCGGAAAGTGTTATCTTCAGCATCCCCTGCACCCAGTCGATAGCCTGGTCAATGTTGATTAATCGTAACTGCTTCGGTGCAGTAAGGAGAGATGTCAAATGCCGGGCAATGCCGACCTCGGCAAGGTAAAATCGGGCAAGGTAAACGGCATCGAGGGCGACGGGAATACGGTCTTCCTCTACATTGAGAATCTTGCTGCACTCTGTAATCAGCAGGTCATAAGGGTAATAGACATGGCCATCATCGGAAAGCTGATTCAGCACATGAAGGATACCTGCCTCTATCCGGATTTGAGAATCTTTCGGGATACCAAGTTTTTCAGCAATCCTGTCTGCTGTGATGAAACCGATCCCGAATATGTCCATAGCAAGCCTGTAAGGGTTTTCGCTCACCGCCTTTACTGAATCCCTGCCATAATGCTTATATATCTTTATTGCGTAGGCGGGGCTTACGCCATGTCCCTGGAGGAATATCATCACATCGCGGATATCCTTCTGCTCTTCCCAAGCCTTCCGGATCATCTCGACCCTCTTTTCACCGATACCCGGGACTTCATTAAGCCTTTCTATATCGTTGTCAATAATGGAAAGTATTTCAATGCCGAATTTCGACACAAGTCTTTTTGCTGTAACAGGGCCTATGCCCTTGATCATGCCTGAACCGAGATACTTTTCTATACCCTTCACCGTTGCAGGCATTATTGATTCGTATGATACTACTTTAAATTGTTCACCATACTTGGGGTGGTTATCCCAGAAACCCTGAAGCTTCAACACTTCTCCGGGGATTAGCGATACAATGTTTCCAACAATGGTAACCAGGCCTACCTTTCCCTGTACCCTGACCTTGGCGATGGTGTAACCATTTTCTTCATTGTAGTAAGTAATCCGCTCGATTTGCCCTTTAATTTCAAGCTGCGTTTTGTCCTTAAACATCTGTTTATCATATCAACAGTAAGGAAAAAGGTACATTGTTTTCATGAGAAATTATTCTATATTATGAGCCTTTTGCAAAAGGCTCTGGGGACCTGCTGCAAAAACGAGGGTCTTTGTTGTCATCGGAATCATATTGATATTCAAGCCGATAAAGGTATAATCTTTTAAACAGTTTTTCTGGTTTCTCTGGTTTTTTTAGTTTCTTTAGTTTCATAACCAGAAAAACGAAAGAAACAAAAGAAACAAAAGAAACAAAAGAATGGAAAAAGATTCTTCCAGGAAAATTGCAGTCGATATTTTTAACGCTGCAATACAGGCCGTTGATCCCTATAAATTGGTTAAAGGCTATGCCGAATCCATATTAGCAGCATATCACAAAGAACATTGCAATAAACTCTATCTTGTCAGCTTTGGTAAGGCCGCCTTTGCAATGACAAAGGCGCTTGCAGAGAGTATACGGGATATTATCACAAAAGGGATGGTCATCACCAAATACGGCCACGTACAGGGTAAATTAACCAACAATATCGAGATTTTTGAAGCAGGTCATCCAGTTCCTGATGCAAAGGGATTGGCCGCAACAAAAAACGTAATTGATATGCTAAAAAACGGTGATAATCAAACCCTTGTGCTTTGTCTCATATCCGGTGGCGGTTCTGCCCTCCTCGTAGCCCCCTGTAACAGCATAACCCTCGACGAAAAACAACGGGTCACAGAATTGTTACTTAAAGCCGGGGCAAATATAAACGAGGTTAACACTGTGAGAAAACACATTTCCGCCATAAAAGGCGGGAGGCTTG
This sequence comes from Pseudomonadota bacterium, assembly GCA_026388245.1. GTDB lineage: Bacteria > Desulfobacterota > Syntrophorhabdia > Syntrophorhabdales > Syntrophorhabdaceae > MWEV01. The sequence goes on from JAPLKD010000063.1 coordinate 37,850, forward strand.
CAAAAATCGCATATCCCTCAAAGGTCATATCCCTCATATTATCAGATGTCATAGGGGATCCGCTGGATGTGATCGCATCAGGGCCGACATCACCTGACGAAACCACCTATCAGGATGCCATTCACGTTATTGAAAAGTATGGACTTAGAGATACCATTCCAGATCATATATTGCACATATTAACGAAAGGTTCTGAAGGAAAAGTAATGGAAACTCCCAAAAGGGGGCATCCGGTATTCGAAAGGGTAGAAAATATCATTATTGGAAGCAATAAAATAGCAACCGGGGCAGCAGCAAAGAAGGCTATAGAGTCAGGTTTTGACACGACCATTCTGACATCTGAGCTTCAGGGGGAAGCCCGCGAAGTAGCAAAATGGCTGGCGCTAAAAGCAATAGAAAGCAGGGGTCAGAAGGCAGAAGACAGAATACAGAAAACAGAAAACAGAAAAATCTGTTTGATTTCCGGCGGGGAGACAACGGTTACCGTAAAAGGAAACGGCCTGGGCGGGAGAAACATGGAGTTCGCCCTTGCCTTTGCCCTCGAGATAGCAGGCACAGATGGAATAACCCTTTTGTCTGCGGGAACCGATGGCACAGACGGGCCCACTGATGCGGCAGGGGCTATTGTTGATGGGCAGACAATAAAAAAGGCAAAAACAAAAGGTCTTGACCCTTTGGTTTACCTGGAGCATAATGATTCTTATATATTCTTTAAAAACATTGGCGAGCTTTTTATTACAAGTTCAACGGGAACGAATGTGATGGATATTCAAATCGTCCTGATTCAATAAACAAAGGATGATAAAAAATAAGGAGGAATAGTTATGGGAAATACAATTAAATGGGAAACGGATTGGAAAATAGCCCTTTCCAAGGCACAGGCCGAGAAAACACCTGTTTTGGTAGATTTTTTTAACCCTGACTGAATCGGCTGTCAACAGATGGATGCAGTTTCGTATCCAGATTCCAAGGTAACGGACTTTATCTTAAACAACGTCATTCCTCTGCGGGTGCCATTCAATGCAAAACCATTGGCTACAGATTTCAACGTAAAATGGACACCCACTCTCATCACCGTTGACTGGAACGGCAAAGAGCACCACCGCACAGTCGGCTTTCTGCCGCCGGAGGAATTAATCCCTTCCATTCTGCTCGGATTGGCAAAAACCTACTATGAACTCGATCAATTTCCTGCAGCGCTCCAGGCATTGGAAAAGGTTATAACCGAATATCCAAAAAGCGGACCAGCCTCCGAAGCGGTCTTTCTCCGCGGCGTCTGCGGGTACAAGAGTACCCATGACCCCAAACATCTCAAACAGGCATATGAAAAACTCATCGCAGAATACAAAGACAGTGAGTGGGCAAAGCGGGCATTGCCGTATAGATTGATACCTTAAAGGCAGGGTTCAAAGGATCGAGGGTTCAAGGGTTCGAGGGGCAGGCAATTAAAAACGGGTAGCCGCAGGCTTTAGCCTGCGCTGAAGGGGAAAGGAGCGGAGAGCATAGAGCGTAGAGCGTAGAGCGGGTAGCCGCAGGCTTCAGCCTGCGTGGAAGGAGCAGAGTCCGATATCCGAAATCAGCAGGCCGAAATGGGATGGGGGGGGAAGAAGTAATTTTGTAATAGTATTTTCACTTGCAAATTTATTAAAATTACAGGAGAATTAAGAAAGTGAGGATGGAATCAAGACTAAACGTGTCATTGCAAGACCTCTTTTGCTTTTCCAAGAGGAACGTCAAACAGTTTTTTACTTTTCAAAGAACATCCGTCCCCTTATTCCACACAGAAATAAACGATGTTGTTTTCTCAGCGATTACGATAAAGGATGAGCCCGCTGGATTTTTTATTTACAATGGAGGTAAAAATTTTGTATGGAACCAGTGGGCGCGTTGAAGTGTGGACAACTTCCTGCTATACGTAACAAAAGTTATTGACCATTAAACCGTTAAGGGTCATTATTTAACCTGCTTTTTCTCCAAATAAAAGGAGGAAGAAAATGATCCAGACAAATGTAATTGGCAATGGACAAAGCAGTAACGGATTA
>JAPLKD010000208.1 GCA_026388245.1 Pseudomonadota bacterium
AACCTAATATTTTTTGTTTGCCTTTGACCCTTGTCTCACCACCTCATAGACCGAGATGGCAAAGCAGGTGGCTACGTTGAGGGATGAAAAGGTTTTGTTTGTCGGGATTTTTGCAATGGCGTCGCATTTCTCTTTTGTGAGTCTCCTTAGCCCTTCTTCGCTGCCAAATACGAGGCAGATACGTCCTTTTAAATCTATATCAAAGAGGGGGGCTGCACTGTCCTCATCAAGGCCATAACAAAAGACGCCCGCATCCTTCATTTCATCAATATATCGTGCAAGGTTGACCACCTTCACAATCCTGATGTGCTCAATACCACCCTTTGAAATATTAACAACGGTATCTGTGATCCCGCATGACCGGTCCTTGGGAATGATGATGGCATCCACGCCCATGCACGCAGCGCTTCGTATAATGTTTCCGAGGTTCTGAGGGTCATAGATTCCGTCAAAGGCGCACAGGGTGTTTGCCCTTCCCTGTCTTATCTCATTGAGCAACACATCCTGGTCAGTATAGAGCATGCCTTCCTTTTCAAGGACAATATGTGATTTGGTGTCTTTGAATTTCCTCAGAAACGCATCTCCCGGGATAATCTTGAACGATATGCCCTGTCTTTTCGACTCCTCAATGACCCCTTGGGATACCCCTTCGAAGCCTTTTTCTATCCAGAGCCTGCGCACACATTCAGGATTATTACGGATAACCTCAAGGATGCTGCTTTTATCAATGAGATAGGGCATTGTCGATATCTTTATAGATTTTTTCAAAAAGCGCACGCGGGTTGTCGCTGTCCCTGACTGCCCTGCCGAGGACAATGTATGTTGCGCCTTTAAGAATAGCCTCTTTCGGCGTTATTGTCCGCTTCTGGTCATCTTTCTTGTCGTCCAGCCTGACCCCTGGTGTTACAATGATAAAGTCATTTCCGCACAGTTCCCGTATCATCTCTATCTCGCTTCCCCCGGCAACTACACCGTCGAGTCCTGCCTCTTTTGCAAGGAGTGCGAGATTTTTTGTTAATTGGTTTACCGTTATATTGATGCCCATCCCTGCAAGCGCTTCATCATCCATACTCGTGAGAACAGTAACACCGATAATTTTTGGCCTCTGGAGTTGCAGTTTTTTTGCAGTATTCACCAGTGTTACTTTTGCATCCCTCATCATGGCCAGACCGCCCATGGTATGAACGTTGAACATATCGACCCCGAGTTTTGCTGCCTCTATGGCTGCTTTCGAGACGGTATTGGGTATATCGTGGTATTTGAGGTCTAAAAAAACCTTCGATTTTTTCATGTTGATAAAATCTACGATTTTTGGACCGCAATGGGTAAATAATTGCTTGCCCACCTTGAACATACCCACATGCTCTCTGTATTCCATAACAAGCTTCTGGGCTTCTTCAAAGTGTTCTACGTCGAGGGCAAAGATTAGTTTTCCCTTTGGGTCCATGTTTCCTCCCTTTTTTACTCTTTTTTTAGAAGGATGTAAAGATACCTTTTAAAGATTTTTTAGGTTTCAATAATCAATACCGATTGTTGCCTTCCCCCCGGCTTTGAATATATGTTTTATCTCCTTCATTTCTGTAACAATATCGGCCAATTCAATGAGTTCTGCCGGTGCATCCCTTCCAGTGATAATTACGTGGAGGGCGCTGTCTTTTTTCCGGAGAAAATCCGTGGCCTTTTTTATTGGGAAAAGATCGAGGGCGAGCGCCACATTGAGTTCATCGAGAACAAGTATATTGTATTTCTTTGTTTCAAGCATCTCTTCCATAAAAAACCAGGCCTTTTCAACCATTTCCATCTGTGGTCTCGGATCATCTCCGTGAAATATGAAACCCATCCCGAAGGGATATATGTCGATATTTTTGATAAGTGACGGGCATACGCTCTGTTCGCCTGACAACGAGACCTTTTTCCTTTTTCATAAATCCTCCATAGTAATACTGCGGTTTTGTCAAAGCCCCTGTAATTCTTTTTCAGCCACAGATAAAAATCTGATGAATACGGATGAATACGATAATTGAGTCTGTGTCCTGTATTGTGATAAACCGTCAATACAGTCCACACCTCATGCCGCTTGCGCGGCGGGTATAATTATCTCCTGCACCGGTAAGGTGCATGGAGTTTGACGGGATATGCCGCCTTATCCCATATTCCGTCAAAAGAATATCCCATCCGCATTTATCCGCTGTTATCTGTGGCAAAACAAAAAGGTTTTTCATGTGTTTTTTTGACATTACCAACACATCTAATGCTGCTCAGCCTTTAATGGCTCCAAGAGGTATTATCTTTGCAACGAGTTTTGAAATTCCCGCATCATGAACTACCTGTACGACCTTCGATACATCCTTGTATGCTTCGGGCATCTCTTCTGCAAGCGTCGCCTTGCTGGCGGCCCGAACATAAATCCCTTTTGATTCTAACTCTTTTGAAACAGTCCGGCCTTTTGACACCCTGATCGCCTGACTCCTGCTCATCACGCGGCCTGCGCCATGGCATGTGCTTCCGAAGGTTTCATTCATAGCG
>JAPLKD010000022.1 GCA_026388245.1 Pseudomonadota bacterium
ATGCCTTGCGGAAAAGGTGGCTTTTGCAATAATAGCAACGCAAAATATCGTTCTGAATAAAGTTCGGGTCTTTCATTTCAGATGTTTCTACAATGATGTATTCGGCTCCAATGAGCGCTGACAGAGCCTTTGCTTCTTCAATTTCTCTTGCAGGACATGTGGGGGAAAGCCCGATAAAGGCCAGGACATTTTCTTTTCCAAGTACACCAACACACGTTTTCAGGAGAAATGTGCTGTCCACACCGCCGGAAAAGGCCACGATCACCCTCTTAAGTTCCTTTGTAATCTCTCTTAAATGTCTGTACTTTTGCTCAATGTCCATACGTTTGCCCTTAACCTCTTTTGTTTTGTAAGTTCTTTGATGAACATAATAATTTTCCCGTTTTTTTTGTTTATTATTGCATATAAAGGGTTATTAATCAAAGTGCTCTGTGGGAATTTTCGATTAATTTGAATATGTTGATTAAGGAACTGTATTTTATCGCTGCTATGATATGCTGCGCTGCTATGATATAATGATATGGTGTCGGCGGCAGGGCAGATTTTGAAAAGAGAACGATATAAATAAGAGGAGGGGATAGGCCATGACAGAATTTCAAAAATGGTATCAGGATATACAGATAGAGAGAACCGTTGAGGCGTTGAAAAAGCATAATTTTGATGCACGGTTTGTACCGAAGGCTTCTGATGCCCTCGGAGAGATTTTCAGAATCATCCCGGAAGGGGCAACGGTTGGCGTAGGGGGTTCGCTCACACTTAATCAGATTGGGTTTTTCGATGAGGCGAAAAATCACCCTACCATTAAACTTATGAATTCGGCTGTACCGGGAATCTCGCCGGAAGAAGCGCTGAAGATGCGCCGGGAGATGTTGCTTGCTGATATTTACCTATGCAGCAGTAACGCTGTCACAGAAGACGGGCAGCTTTATAATATCGATGCCACAGGAAATCGGGTAGGGGCTATGATGTTCGGACCCGGGAAGGTGATTCTTGTTTGCGGGGTGAATAAGATTGTAAAGGATATCGAAGATGCCCGGAGAAGAGTCCAGGAGTGGGTTGCGCCCATGAATGCCCGGAGACTTGGATTGAAAACGCCCTGCGCAGAGACCGGCGAATGTGCGGACTGTTCCTCCCCGCAAAGAATTTGCAATATTTATACGGTTCTGGCCAGGAAGCCATTACGGACTGATATTGTCGTTATACTTGTCGGTGAGCAGTTGGGTTTCTGACCTGCAATACATGTTCTATTGGTTCTATTTTATTCATATTGACACAAAATTGAGAAAGTGTTAATTTTTCACCGATTTTTGGACGTCTGCTTTCTCAGGAGTCACGGGCCGGCAGACTTTTAACGGGTCCATAAATTATATTTCTGGAGGAGAGGATGGATATTAAACCGCGATGCCATGATAAGGTTGTTCAGCTTATCAACAAAGGCGCTGATATTCCGAATCCGTTAACCCTGGATCTGGGCGACGAGGTGGATGTTGAGCGTATATCCGGAAAGGATGTCAGGATTTATCCGGGTTGCAGGATTTACGGTGAACAGACTGTTATATCGGCAGGCGCCCGGATTGGCTATGAAGGTCCGGTCACAATAGATAATTGCCAGTTAGGCCCTAAAGTTGAGCTTAAGGGTGGATATTTCAATAAAGCTGTCTTTCTTGAAAAGGCAAACATGGGTTCGGGTGCACAGGTACGTGAAGGCTGTATCCTTGAAGAGGAAGCCAACGGCGCACATTGTGTCGGTTTAAAACAGACAATACTTTTTCCTTTCGTGACGCTCGGAAGCCTGATTAATTTCTGTGATTGCTTAATGTCCGGAGGGACAAGCCGTAAGGATCACAGTGAGGTGGGGAGCTCTTATATCCATTTTAACTATACACCAGATGGCGATAAAACCACAGCTTCACTGATCGGTGATGTGCCAAGGGGTGTGATGCTTAACCGGCCGGCCGTCTTTCTTGGCGGCCAGGGCGGTATAGTGGGCCCGATATGCATGGGGTACGGCAATGTAGTTGCTGCCGGTTCGGTGCTCAGAAATGATTTTCCTGAGGACAACAAACTTATTGTCGGGAAGATGCATTCCCCAAAAACTATTAATTTTACCCCCAGGGCATATACAAACCTCCACCTGATAGTTGGCAATAATATCATATATCTATCGAACCTGATGGCCTTTGAAGAATGGTACATCCATGTAAGACGCCCGTTTTTTGATGCACAGGAATTTGG
>JAPLKD010000050.1 GCA_026388245.1 Pseudomonadota bacterium
AAACAGATGCCATATCAAATCTCCGGAAAGGGTGCGAGGATTACACCTGATCTTTTAAGTAATAAATGAAATTCAGGGTGGAGCAGCGTTGTGAGTTCTTTCTCCCTGTCCTGGGTGGAGAAGCCTGAAAAGGGACCATATAGATGATCTTTCTCGGCGCGCCCCGGGTGAAGCATCAACTCTGTAAGCCCGTGAGAAAGACCTTCAAGAAGTTCTTCCATCAAGGAAAGGGAAAGCCTTCCTTTAATGTAGAGACCCCTGAAGTGATCCGTTGTCCTGATACCCGTTTCATTTATACGAACCAGTGCTGATGCGGCATGTGTGCTGAATAATCGTGCTTCTTCCGAACATTGCCTTGAGATATGGAGACTTCGATAAGACGGTTGTGGTTCTGCCGGGATGCGTATCAAGGGAATCTTATACTTTTGTACCATTTCAATGACTGTCTCGATTACAGCAGGAAAAATATGGGCATGATGATGGCCGTCAAGATGGTTAACGGGCAGTCCTGTATCTGATAAGGCTTTGATCTGGGCTTCCACTTCAATGGCTATCTCTCTTTCAAGAGCGGTACTGATGATACCCGTAAGAAGTTGGATTGCAGGGAGTTTTCCCGGGAAATATCCATCAGGTCCTGCCAGAATTTGCAAACCTGATGACAATGGTTCCCCTTCTGACAGGTTTATATGTACCCCCCATGACACCTTCTCGTTATTGAGGGATTTTATGCGCTGAATGGCATCATCGAATGCTGGCCCGTTCGGGAGGATGCTTACACTTGTTACAACACCCTTTTTGATGGCCTCAAATATGCCTGCATTTCTTGCCTCATCGGCGCCGCAGTCGTCAGCATTTATAATGAGTCTTTTCATCTTATCTTTTCTTTACAGACAAAATATATTTCCGAGCTGATGTTGCGTGAAGATGTTGGCTTAAAGACAGAGACATGAGTAAAAAGTTTCTTTAAATCCTTTTGTTTTGCCGAAAATGCCTCAGAGAAAAATGACTTGACGATATAATGCCCCTCAGGCTTTAACCCTTCCGCTACGATACGTTTTGAAGCCTCGTAGAGTTCCTCGATGTTTTTATCATCAGCTTCCCTTATTCCTGAAAGGTTTGGCGCAATATCGCATGTGATAACATCAAAGCGTAGTATTGAAAGTATATCGAGCATGTCAGACATGTTAATGTTTTTGATATCATTGACCATTGTCAGGATATTTTTGTAGGGAAGGGGGGTTATGGGCAGGATGTCTATCCCCACAGCCAAACCGTCATGGCCTGCTATCCGGGAAATGACCTGTAAAAAACTGCCGGGCGCACATCCGAGGTCCAGAACTTTGTCGCCCTTTTTTATGATGTGATATTTATCCTGAATTTCCTTCAACTTATAGGCGCTTCTTGCCCTGTATCCATCCTGTTTTGCTTTTTTATAGAAGGTGTCTTTGGGGATGAACTTACCCATAAGGGTTTACGATAAGCCCTTCTTCCTTTTTCTCCTCTGTATCAAGGGATTTCCTGAGGAAATGGAGGGTGACGTTCAGTGGTGCGCCGGGATCGCGCAGGCAATCTGTCAAACCCCTGTAATATGGCAATTCTTTCAGGCTGTAAAAGATGTATGCATAGTCTTCAAGCATACGCTTGATGGACGGAACAATTGCATTAAAATCATCCTTTTCGAGGAGGGCTTTGAGAAATGCCTGTTTCTTTTCTTCAACCATGTAAGGCGGAAGGACAATGGTGGAATTGCCGGTACTGCTGTATTCTTTTTTATCTTCTTCGATGGATGACCACGTAAGATTAAACGGTTCGAATATAACGTGTGTCAGGATTTTTTCGATATCCAGCGAATGTGCTGTCTCGGGGCATTCAAGGCCATAGATGTCTTCAGGTTTCCGGATGGAGTCCTGTACATGTGATGAAAATCTTCTTAGCTGTGATATGTCTTCCTTGTATTTACCGGACCTTTTCGATTCTTCTTCTAAAATATAACCGGCATACCGTGAAGAAATATCCACGAAAACCATGCCTTCACCCGTGCCGAGACGGTATTCCCTTACTATTTCTTCAAACCCTTTTTTATCAACAGGCGCTGTGAGCAACTCAACAAGTCCATCTGTAAAGTGGACTGTTCCATTGAGAAAGATAAAATTATTTTTCTTTACCTCAAAAGCCGACAATACGACCCGTGTATTGAAATCATCGTAGTTGGACATGAAACCTTTATGTTCTTTCTTGTCCTCTATTTTCCTGAGGACCGGTTCGCCGGATATTTTTGGCTCTTCAGTTTTGATACCGGCTGTTTTGAGCTTATGGAACAGCATCCTTATATATTTCTGTATGTCTTTGTCTGTCTCACCGGGGTAAATGAGGTTTAAAAATGCCCCTGCGTTGGCGTTTTTGGGTTTTATGATTTTCTCCAGAAGCTCCAGCTTTTCGTTTTTGGAAAGATGGTGGAATCCGGATGCCTGATTTTTCAAATCTTCTGTATTCTCGAAGTGGTTGAGTATTTTTTCCATGAAGGATTAATTATAGCACTAAAGCAGTAAAGATTCTATTGAAACCAGAGGCAGGAATCCAGTATGAATTGTCTTGACCTGACCTTGGTGGACAACGTAAAATACGGCAATTCGGTAGCAAGCGACAAAAATCTATTCAGGGGTGAATAATGGCTAAAATACATGAAGGTGTTTATTTTATACAGGGAAGGGATGATATGATTCCTGATTCCCATACATACGTCATAGGCGACCCTTCATCGAATGACCTTTCTGTTATCGATGTTGGCCTGACAGGGAAGGGCAGTTACAAGATACAGTCTATCCAGAAGGCCGGGATTGAGCTGTCTGCAATAAAACGGATAATCATGACCCATACACATTTAGACCACATCGGCTGTATCGCCGAGATAAAAAATCAGGTTCCCTGGGCCGAGTTATGGGTGCACAGGTCAGAGGGTGAACTGCTGGAGCAGGGAGATGACCGTGCTGTATACGGTATGGATGATTTTAAAGGCATGTGTATCATGCAGTATGGTTTAAAACCCGATTCATTTAAAATGACAGTCGACCGGAAGCTTGAAGGCGGAGAAGTGTTGGAAATCGGCAATATGGTATGGGAGATTATCCATATCCCTGGTCATTCCATGGGAGGTATAGCCCTTTACAATCCTGCCCTTGAGATCCTTATTCCCGGAGATGTCATTTATGCAGATCACGCCATTGGCCGTTTTGATCTTTTTGGCGCCGACGCAAATGAACTCAAGAAATCGCTCAACCGTCTGGCTGAACTAAAAATTGATATCCTCCTGCCGGGACATAATAGCATCGTGAAAGACCTCCCCGGAGACTATGTTAAGCAGGTTGCGAAGATGTGGGAACCGTATCTGGGGTAGATCATAGCTCATAGCTGATGGCTCATAGCAATCAAAACCTGTTCACAGTTCACAGTTCACGGTTCACGGCAATCAAAAACAGTTCACGGTTCACAGTTCACGGTTCACAGCAATCAAAACCTGTTCACAGTTCACGGTTTATATTGTTTCTATGGTCTATTCTGTTTTTTTAGTTTCTTTTGTTTTATAACAATACAAACAAGACAAACCAAAGAAACCAGAGAAACTTAAGAAACCGCCTGCATTATGGAAAACAGCCAAGCTGGCAACTCATGATCTTTATATTCAACTCATTGAGCATTTCTCCCAGTGCTTTCGGTGCAATGTTTTCTTCTTCGGCAAGTTTTAAGGCTTGCTTGCATGCAATCTTACCATCCTTTGCATGTAGTTTTATTTTTTGGATCAATTGTTCATTTTCCATTTTTTATACCCCCATAAAACGTTCTATTCTTCTTTTCCCGCGACGTTCTTTTTTGCCTTCTGCAGGAGTTTGATTGCTTCATCGAGATTTTCTGGAGTAAAAGAGATGCCCTTTTTAGTAGGTATCCATTCTCCATCATCGTTTTCAAAGAATGTTCTTATGTCGATATACTGCTTGCCCTTAAACTCTTTCACAGTTACAATGATTTTGTCTTTCCCCTTATCTATTTCTCCGATCTGCATAACACCCTCCTCTATAAGATATTTCTGTTATATATACATTAATTATCAAGATTATAAAATTTAATCAGTAGAATCAACCTAAAAAGAAGGAGTTGCTTGACAGTTTGAAATAAATGAGAAAAAACTAACTGAACAAGCTTTTTGATATCCGGTTTCCGCTGTGTGCTTTGCTATGCCTGCGGTAAATTGGCAAAGTGCAGAGGTATCACAAACATAATTTTACAAAAAAGTTTGTTGTGCCGAACTCAAAGTAAAGGAAGACGTGAAAAAGAAATATCTTATGCTATAATATAATCAAGTTTAAAAGGTGAATATGGGGTGTGATAAATGAATAAATTCCTGGGGCGTGTCTATGTCTATCTGCGTCCCCACAGACGGCAGATGGCCCTCTTGCTTACGGGTATGATTGCGAGCATCGTATATGATACCATGTTACCTTTCAGTTTCAAGTTTCTCATCGATGACGCCATCGAACCCCGTAATTATAAGCTTTTGGTACTGATCCTGGTTGTGTTGTTCACCGGAGGTTTACTGGTTTCGCTCATTGCCGTGGGACGGGATTATCTATATGCGCAGCTCAGTGCAGATATGTTAAAGGACCTGCGCCTTCAGATCTTCAGTCATCTACAGAACCTGCCCATCGAATTCTATAGCCGCAAACGTCCGGGTGACATCATCGCTAATTTTTCCACTGACCTTGCCTCCGTTGAAAATGCCATAGCTACCTCGCTCCCCACGGGAGCCATGTCTCTTATCGGCCTTGTTTTCAGCACAATTTTGCTGTTTATCCTTCAATGGAAGCTGGCATTACTGGCTATGCTGGGTTTGTCTGTCTGCTTAATCGGTCCCAGGCTCATCAGGAAAAAATCCACCGACGCCAATGACCGTTACAAGAATGCACAAGCAGAAGTCCTGAACACGGTGGAAGAAAACATAAGCGCACAAACAATCATCAAGGCCTTCAATTTAAAACATTTACTTGTAAATAAGTTTCAAGACCAGGTTTCCGGCCTTTCCCGTATAGCGGTTCGTGCCAATTTTCTCAGCTTTATGATGGAAAGAACCCCCGGGATTGGGGTTCTGGTTTTTCACGTCATCGTGATTTGTGCCGGTACCGTGCTTGCCTTTCAGGGTTTATTCTCAATCGGAGCCTTGGTCGCTTTCAATGCAATCTTTGTCATTGTCAGCAAGTCCGTATATGATGTGACATCTATCCTGCCGCAACTCATGCAGGCCGCAGCGGGCATGGAGCGGATCGATAGGCTTCTCCGGGAAGAAGTATTCATTCAGGATGAACTCAACGCCCCTGCGCTGCCCCGCCTTGCTCGGGAAATTGCATTCAGGAATGTGAATTTTGGATATACGCCGGAACAACTCATTTTAAAAAACGTCAGCATTTTAATCCATCGAGGAAGCTCGGTTGCATTCGTAGGTTCCAGCGGATCAGGCAAGAGCACGGCCATTAATCTGCTGATGAGATTTTATGACCCGGGCAGCGGGGTCATAACCTTTGACGGGATTGATGCCCGCGAAGTGACACAGAATTCACTGCGTACACAGATGGGTGTTGTCCTCCAGGAAAACTTTCTTTTTAATACTTCAATCCGGGAAAATATTAAGTATGGAAAACCGGACGCCGGCGATGCCGACATTGAGGCCTCGGCAAGGGCTGCTGAGATTCATGGCACGATCACCAGCATGCCCGGCGGTTATGATACGCTGGTTGGCGAGCGGGGCGGCAGGATGTCCGGGGGGCAGCGACAACGCATTGCTATTGCCCGGGTCCTGGTTCGCGATCCGGAGATCCTGGTTATGGATGAAGCCACATCGGCCCTGGATCCTGCCACCGAGTCCGCAATCAATGCTACATTGCACCGGATCGGGCGTAACCGCACGGTTATTTCCGTTACCCACCGTCTTTCCTCCATCACGCGTGCCGATCAGATTTACGTATTTGATGATGGACACATCGTAGAACAGGGAAAACACGAAGAACTGCTCAACCAGAAAGGCTATTACAGTGCCCTTTGGCAGCAGCAAAGCGGGTTTCTCTTAAGCGGCGACGGCGAAGAGGCTGAAGTCACGGCGGAAAGGCTTAAGATGATACCAATGCTTGAGGGTCTTGGCGATGAACTGCTGACGGACATATCCAGATTGTTTGTTACCGAGCGTTATTCCCCCGGATATACCGTTGTGCACGAAGGCGACCAGGGCGATAAATTCTACATTATCGTGCGGGGACGCGTGGAAGTCACAAAAATTATAGCCGGCGGTAGTACGCAGGTGGTGAATGTCCTGGAAGACGGTGACCATTTCGGAGAGATTGCCCTGCTGAAGAGCATACCCCGGATTGCCACTGTTGCCACAATAATCTCAACGGTCTTCCTGACCCTGCAGCGGGATTTGTTCCTGTCGCTGATGAGCAGAGCCCCGCACCTGCGCCACATACTGGAAGAACAGGCTGCCAGGTATATTCAGCAAGGGCAGGACAATCGCCCCTGAGGACAATCGCCCCTGAGTTCCGCTCCGGCCCAAAACCAGTACAAGGCCGTCTGAAATCCGATGATGCCAGGCGAGAGGCAATAGGTGATTATAACAGGCTGAAGATAAAGGGGGACCGTCTTGTTGACCGTTCTCTCGGTACAGCCCGGGTACCGTTGAGGAACTCATTGTAGAGTCCCTTGTCAGCCGATCGCTGCTCCTCCCCGCTCTTCCGTTCGAATGCGGATACACTCCACGAGGTCCAGGATGAATATCTTTCCGTCGCCCACTTCTCCGGTCTGGGCACCTTTGATGATGGCGCTGATTGTAGGTTCTGCCTTCACGGCTTCCAGTCTGTTGGGGTTTATGATCGCTATAACAAGTTTCATGATATTCCCCATCGTAGCCAAATTTAGGTTTGATAAAGGTTACTGCGCTATAGCAGAATATACTCACAAAGATACCGATTATAATCGCCGAAAGGGCACTTACGAATCCTGCTGCAGGGGTGATTGCCACAAGGCTTGCCACTGCGCCTGTTGCAGTTCCGGGCATGGTGGGTTTTTCATGGAATATCCAGTCAATAATCGCCCAATTTAATCCCGCGGCTGCTGCTGCGGTATTCGTTACAACAAAAGCATTTACCGCTAATTCGTTAGCGCCAAGGGAGTTCCCTGCGTTAAAGCCAAACCACCCGAACCAGAGGAGTGCGGTACCGAGAATCGTAAAGGGCAGGTTGTGCGGCAATATCGCCTTATGCCCCCCCTTTCTTTTACCGATAAAAATGGCAATCATAAGGGCTGCAATACCGGCATTGATATGCACTACTGTCCCTCCTGCGAAATCGAGGGCACCCAGGTTTTTGAGCCATCCGCCAACACCCCATATCCAGTGGCAGCCCGGGTCATATACGAATGTGGACCAGAGGGTTATAAAGATCAAAAAAGCGGAAAACTTCATCCTCTCCGCAAAAGCCTCAATAATAAGCGCTGGTGTAATAATAGCAAACATCATCTGAAATACCATGAAAAGTTGGTGGGGAATTGCCGCCGCGTAATCTTTATAGGGCTCGAATCCCACCCCCTTTAGACCAATCCAGTCGAAACCACCCCGCTGTCTTCAAAACTAAAAGAGGAAGCGATAGAAGACAAAAAGGAGGGTAACTATAAAGAATGGTTCCAAAAGGGATATGCGCTCAGTGATTCCGGCGATTACGGGGAGACCAGGATTCGCAATTTGACGAACAGGTAGTACCATTTTTTCGTCATTTCACGAACTGACAGCAGCCCTCAAAGACCTACCCCCTTTAATATCAGAGCATTTTCTTTAATTACTGTTTTGGCATTGAAAATGCACATACTATTCCTCAGGAAGTTAAATAAAAACAGGAGGAGTAAAGATATGAAAAAAGTTTTAATGATTGTCTTAACAGTATTGATTAGCGTTGCATTCGTGGCAACCGTGTTTGCACAGGCACCGGGACCTAAGGCAGCCCCTGAGAAACCGGCAGCAGTGGCTCCTGAAAAAGCGGCAGCCCCTGACAAGCCTGTAAAGGCAGACAAACCTGCAAAAGTAAAGAAAGTAAAGAAAGTAAAGAAAGCAGAAAAGAAAGAAGCAAAACCAGCAGTCGACAAGCCAGCAGCAGCTCCGGCAACACCGGCAACACCGGCGGCACCAGCAAAAAAGTAATTTAATACATCAAATGGGGGGGGTCATCATGCCCCCCATTTTCTGCACCATCCCCATAGAATAATTTTTAATGGCAGCGTTTTTCATTGAAATTAAACGTGTTTTGTGCGAAAAAACAATATGGTTAAGTCTAAAGACGCTGCAAAGACAAAAGAACAACTTCTGAAAGAAATTGCAGAGATGCGCCGGTTGATTAAACAAATACAAAAATCTGAAAATCAACATAAGCATTTTGAAGAGGCGGAAAAGGTCCTGCAGATTGCGAGGGATGACCTTGAAGCAAGGGTACATGAAAGGACGTCCGAATTTAAAAAAACCTATGAAGACCTTCTCTACGAAATAGCTGAGCGCAAGGTTTATGAGGAGGCGTTAAGGGAAAGTGAAACAAAATACCGGAGCATTGTTGAGGGCGCCATAGAGGGCATATTCCAGACCACAGCAGAAGGAAAGTGCACGATGGCAAACACCTCTTTGGCCCGCCTGCTGGGCTATGCATCTCCCGAAGAGTTTGTTTCCGCAGCTTCAAATATGGAAGAACGGGTATATGTGAATCCCGATCGGCGCATAGAGTTCAAGAACCTTCTTCAATCCAATGGATGTGCGAAGGGATTTGAGACACAATTTTACAAAAAAGACAGAAGCAGGGTATGGGTTTCCATGAATGTCCGGGCTGTTTACGATGAACGGGGTAATTTCATTTTTTATGAGGGAACAGTTATAGATATTACTGCAGATATTACATTACGGCACGTTTTGGACGAAACCACAAGTGCCTTGTCTATGGCTGTAGAAATAAGGGACCCCTATACCGCAGGTCACCAGGAGAGGGTAACGCAACTTGCTACAGCAATAGCAAAGGAAATGGATTTTAGTGATGATCATATTAAAGCCATCCAGACCGCAGGCATGCTCCACGATATCGGGAAGATATATGTACCCGCAGAGTTCCTCAGTCGACCGGGAAGGATAAGTACACATGAGTTAAGCGTCCTGAGAGATCACTCAAACGCAGGATACGAAATACTGAAGAATATAGAATATGAATACCCTATCGCCGAAATTGTATATGAGCATCACGAAAGGATGAATGGCTCAGGGTATCCCCGCGGCCTCTCCGGAGATCAGATACTTATGGAGGCGAGGATTATAGCGGTTGCCGATGTAGTTGAGTCTATGGCATCACACAGGCCCTACAGGCCTTCCCTTGGCACCATGAAAGCACTGAATGAAATTAAGGAAAACAGAGGCACACTCTATGATGCGGCTGTAGTCGATATCTGCCTGGGACTGTTTAACGAGAAAGGGTTTCGCTTTGAAATATAGCTTTTTTAGTTTTATATCCTCAGAACCTTTGCCCCCCTGATTTTTCTCTCTTTAAGTTCAACGAGCGCTTTATTAGCATCTTCCAGGCCGTATTCCTGTACCTCAGGCTTTATGGGGATTTTTGCCGCAAGCTCAAGGAACTCGCCAATGTCTCTCTTCGCAACGTTTGCAACGCTCTTGATCTCTTTTTCAAGCCAGAGGTGGCCGGGGTAATCAAGCGCCAGAAGGGCTTCTTTGTCGATTTCCTCTTTTCTTATAGCATTAATGACCAATCTTCCACCTTTTTCCAGATTTTTCAGGCCTTCTACTATCGGTTTCCAGGCAGGTGTGGTGTCAATGGCACTGTGGAGTTTTTCGGGCGGCGCATCTTCAATATCTCCTGCCCAGAAAGCGCCCAGTTCCCGCGCAAAGGTCCTTTCTCCCTCGCTGCGCGCGAAGACAAAAATCTTTGAGTGTGGATATTTATGTTGTGTCATCTGTATTACGAGATGGGCCGAGGCGCCAAAGCCGATCAAACCGAGATTGTCCCCATCCTTCAAGCCCGTAAGCCTGAGAGAACGGTACCCGATTGCGCCTGCACACAAAAGCGGTGCCGCCTCTATATCAGTAAAGGCATCAGGTATCTTGAAAGCAAAGCCTTCCCGGACAACAGTATACTCGGCATAACCGCCGTGGGCATCCCTGCCGGTTGCCTGAAATTGTTCGCAGAGATTATCGTCACCCTTGAGACAGAATCCGCATCTCCCGCATGCAGAATGTATCCAGCCAATACCAACCCTGTCACCGATCTTCAGCTTGCCCACACTTTCCCCCATCCCTACAATGCTCCCGACAATCTGATGACCGAGGACAATGGGAAATTGTGGCGGGGGAATCCTGCCCTCAATCTCGTCCAGTTCGGTATGGCACACACCACAGGCAGAAACCTTGACAAGAACCTCCTCGTCTTCCGGTACAGGGACAGGAAGATCGACAAGAGACAGAGGGTTCTTTTCCTCCGGAAGCCTGCTGATTCTATTCAGTACCATTGCCTTCATTTTTCCCTCCCGTGATTTTTATCAGAAAAATATACCACAAACAGAAAGCTTCTAAAATATCTCAATATCTTAATCTATTTATCTTTTATGTTCAAATTGGCTTATGCATCTTATTGAATGCAGAGGGGTTATGTGCTATGATAAGCGAACAAAAAGGAGGTAACCATGCCATCTAACACAAAAAAAACGGAACTGATAAGGAAAAGGAAGAGAACGGCTTCAGGAAAAAAGAGAAAAAAAGTCATGTCTAAGACGTCAACCCCCGTATTTCCGATACACGTCGAAAAGAATGAGTAATGCCCTGCGGTACGAAATCGGTCCCATAAGACCGCCGAATGAAGCATACAGTCTGCTCGTGCGCTTCACAAGAAACTGCTCATGGAATCAATGCGCTTTTTGTCATGTATACAAGGGAAGAAGATTCGAAAAAAGGACGCTGGATGAGGTCAGGAGAGATATTGATACAATAAAGACCATATACGACGATATTATAGGCTTATCCTGGAAACAGGGATTTGCTGGTAAAATCACCGAACCTCTTGCCGAATCTATTTTCTCAAGTAATGCCTATAACGAATGTTATAAAAGTATCGCCGTGTGGCTCTATTTCGGCGGAAAAAACGTCTTCATTCAGGATGCCAACTCCTTAGCCATGAACCCCGAAGACTTTATCGCTGCACTTGCCTATTTGAAAGAAAAATTTCCTTCCATTGACAGGATAACATCCTATGCCCGCTCACGGACTATCGCAAAAAGGCTCACCGCTGATAACCTAAAAAGGATGAAGGATGCCGGTCTCACGAGACTCCACATAGGATTGGAATCGGGGAACAACTTTCTCCTCAAATACATGAACAAAGGTGTTACAAAAGAAGAACATATTGAGTGCGGGGAAAAGGTGAAGGCGTCGGGGATAGAGCTTTCAGAATACATAGTGCTCGGTATGGCCGGCAGGAAGTGGTGGAAGGAACATGTCCAGGACACATCTGATGCCCTGAACATTATCAATCCTGATTTTATCCGCTTCAGGACGTTGAAAGTGACCAAAGATATGCCTCTTTATGAAAAGGTAGAAAGCGGTGATTTTATCCTTTCCACAGAAGAGGAAATACTTCTGGAAGAAAGGTTCCTTATCGAACACCTCAACGGCATAACAAGTTACATAAAAAGTGACCATATTCTTAACCTCCTTGAAGAGGTTGAAGGGAAGCTTCCCGAAGAAAAAGAGAAATTACTGGGGGTTATTGACGAATTCCTCTCGCTTACCGATGAACAAAGACTCGTATTCAGGTTCGGGAGAAGGGCAGGTATCTACAGGCATCTCAATGATCTCAATGACGAACTCGCCTATTTCAAGATAAAAAAACAGATCCGGGAAATGGAACAGAAAGAGCCCGGAAGCGTAGAAAAAACCCTCTCGCTACTCCTCGAAAATTACATCTGAAGCACATCAACAAACAGTCGTATCCATCTTTTGCATTTGATTTCTCAACGGTTTGTATAGTTTAATAGAACGTGATTTCGCTTATACGGGAGAAGGTAAAACAGTATAGCCCCAAAACCATAGAAAGCCCCGGAGCCATTTGTGCAGGTGTCGTGATACCTATATATGAAAAAGAGCAGGAATCCTTCATAGTCCTCACCAAACGGTCAAATGAGGTAAGAATGCACAAAGGCGAGGTCTCTTTCCCGGGAGGTATGTGCGAAGATGATGATGGCAGTATCATGAATACCGCGCTTCGTGAATGCTGTGAAGAGATTGGCGTGAGAAAAAAGGATGTTGAAATTATTGGAAGATTAGACGATATGTATACACTGACGGGGTTTGTCATAACGCCTTACGTGGGTATAATCCCTTACCCTTACAGATTCAAAACCAACCCCGGAGAAGTTGCCTACCTCATTGACCTGCCCGTAGAATATCTTATGGGTGTTAGCCCGGATATGGAAGAGGCGGAGCACATGGGCAATATACAGGTAGTGCCGTCTTTTTATTACAATGGCGACAGGGTATGGGGTGCCACTTGTCGCCTGCTTCTGCAGTTCAGAAAAATTGTAAAAAATGAAACAATTTAATTTCAAGGTACTTTTAATTCTCTCCTTGGGGCATCTGGTTGTCGATATATACCAGGGCGCGCTTCCTGCCACCCTGCCATTTTTAAAGGAAAAACTCTCCCTTTCCTATACCATGACCGGTGTTATTCTGATGATGGCCAACTTTACCTCATCGGTGCTCCAGCCCCTCTTTGGCTTTTATTCCGACAGGAAAACAAAGGCAGTGCTTCTACCCATCGGTTTGCTTGCTGCAGGCATAGGGTTTTCCCTTTTGTCCATTCCAACTAATTATTTTATTGTTCTTTTTTTTGTGGTGATAAGCGGGCTCGGCGTTGCTGCCTATCATCCGGAAGGCTATAAAACTGCTCACTTTTTTACCGGCGAAAAGAGCGTCACCGGCATGTCTATTTTTTCTGTGGGCGGAAATTTTGGTTTTTCTCTGGGGCCCCTCTTTGCAATATATATCATCCAGTATCTCGGATTTTCTTCGCTCCCTCTTATTGTTGTGCCATCACTCCTGTGCACAGCCATTATCATTTATTACAGAAAAACAATCGCTATTCCGAGACTTGCACACGCCGAGCAGCAAAAGACTGCATCCAAAGCCCAGGCAGGCGCCTATATCTCGCTTTTTCTTGTTATTGCCATTGTTGTCATGCGGTCATGGACACAGATGGGATTGCTCACTTACATACCCTTTTACTACATCAACCACCTGAAAGGCGATCCCCTATTTGCAGGGAATCTTATATTCGTCTATCTCGTATGCGGCGCTGCGGGTACGCTTATCGGCGCACCCTTTGCAGACAGATGGGGGCATAAATTCTTTCTGCGTCTGTCCATGTTTCTTGCCACAATAACCCTTCCCCTTATCTTTGTGCCCTTTATCCAAAAGACCTATCTCATATTTATCGTCCTTGGTATTCAGGGGATGCTCCTTATATCAACATTTTCCGTGACGATAGTTATGGCACAGAAACTTCTTCCGAATAAACTCGGTGTTGCCTCCGGTCTCATGGTGGGTTTTGCCATAGGTACCGGTGGAATCGGTGTAACTCTTCTCGGTTTGGTGGCTGATAACTTTGGCGTACCCGTTGCCCTTGAATCCATAATGATACTTCCGCTTATAGGATTCATTCTGACCCTGGTAGTAAGGTATAAAGGATAAAGGAAGTTTATCTCGTTTCTTTTGTTTTTCTGGTTTCTTCGGTTTGAACGCAAAAGAAACAAAAGAAACTAAAGAAACAAAAAGAACTAAACAAACAGTGAGGTTTAAAAATTGAAACCCATCATCAGTATCGTTGGTCGTCCGAATGTAGGTAAGTCCACTTTATTCAACAGGATTGTAGGATACAACAAGGCTATCACCGAGGACACCCCTGGTGTTACAAGGGACAGGAACTACGGTGAATTTGAGTATGACGGGAGAGAGCTTGTCCTTGTTGATACCGGCGGATTCGAGCCTGCAACTGAAGACAATATGTTTCAATTGGTTGAGCTCCAGATTCACGTGTCCATGGACGAATCGTCTGCCATTCTCTTCGTGCTTGATGGAAAAGATGGTTTATTGCCCCAGGATACTGAGATTGCGAATGTTTTAAGAAAGCACAGCAAGCCTGTATTTTATGTGATCAACAAGGTAGATTCGCAAAAAAGAGAAAACGATCTTACTGAATTTTACAAACTCGGTGCAGAAAAGCTTTATCCGGTGAGCGCTGCCCACGGGCTCGGTATTGGCGAGCTGATGGATGATGTTTGCAGGGCATTGCCGGTCGGGGGTCGGGGGTCGGGGGTCAGTTATCAGGGATCAGGGATCAGGGGTCAGGGCAAAACTTCAAACGAAGAAGATCAGAAAGAAGATGATGTTTATCATTCCGAAATCCGAAATCCGAAATCCGAAATCCTTATCGCCATTGCAGGCAGGCCCAATACCGGTAAATCTTCCATTGCAAACAGGGTTCTCGGTTCAGAAAGGATGATCGTCAGCGAAATCCCGGGCACAACCAGGGACTCCGTGGACACAAAAATTACATTTAAGGGAAAAGACATCATTCTCATCGATACTGCCGGACTGCGCAGAAAAAGCAGGATTTCCATGAAGGTTGAAGAATATTCTGTTTCAAGCGCAATAAGAACCATCGAGAGGGCGCATGTCGTAAACCTTGTCATAGACGCTGCAGAAGGGGTAAGCCATCAGGATGCCAGTATCGCACATATGGTTCTTTCAAGGGGAAAAGGTCTCTGCATCGTTGTTAACAAGTGGGACCTCGTAAAAGAAAAGGCAAGGCAAAACGAATACGAGCAGATGGTTATGAACAGGGTCCCCCACTGCTCCTTCGTGCCGCTTGTCTTTACCTCTGCAAAAACAGGGAAGAATATTGAGAGAATAATTGAAACAGATATAAGGATATACGGCCAGTTGCAGAAGATAATACCTACACCCAGCCTGAATAAAGCCTTTGAAGGGTTTTTGAAAAAGACTGCCATTCCCCGGGTACAGGGAAATCAGATAAAAATCTTTTACGTGAACCAGGTAACCGCATCTCCCCCCACGTTTCTCCTCTTCTCCAACCGTCCCGAACTCATACCCGAGCATTACAAACGGTACCTTGAAAACTCCCTGAGGGAAAAGTATGCTTTTTCCGGCGCACCGATAAGGTTATTTTTCAGGAAGAAATAAACCAAACGTTTCTTGTTGTCCGAATC
Organism: Pseudomonadota bacterium; assembly: GCA_026388245.1. Classification (GTDB taxonomy): domain Bacteria; phylum Desulfobacterota; class Syntrophorhabdia; order Syntrophorhabdales; family Syntrophorhabdaceae; genus MWEV01. Next base: position 15,349 of record JAPLKD010000050.1, read on the forward strand.
TTACTTGCGATCGCAAGCTCCGCGCTGCTTACCCTGACAACGCTTCGCTTCCATTCAACGGCCTGTTGCCCAAATACAGTGTTCCGGCGTGAAATCTGTTTGGGCAACAGGACGTCAAGGGCTGACCAAGCTTTCTCCGATAGGTTTTTTTAAATCAGCTCATTTATCGTAGCTCATGCCCCCCAGCAATTTCCAGCAAGCACCATCTTTCACCCACGTGTGGGTTATCCGTGATGATTGTGTTTTCGTCACACCGGCGGTTTCACTGCAATTGACATGAATGATGTATTGAGTCAGTGCGACCTCTTCCAGCAACCGGATACCAGCTCGTTCAATCTTGAAAGTGCATGAAGTGGGCTTGGGGACTAATTGCTTCATGAAACGAGCACTTTCTTCTCTGTCAATCGGTTGCGGCACGGCGCCCGGCCACCCAAGGAATTGACTATGCACAATGGCAAGTACCCCTTCGTAATTTGCTTTATATAGGTTTGTGAAGTATGCCTCTTCCAATGCCCAAATCTCCTCTTCCACCGTGTCCCTCCTGTTGTCCGTGGCTGCTGTAGCTGAATAAGCCTGTGAATGGGAGAAAAGAATAAATGCCAAAATGATTGTGCACAACAAGACCGTGTTTTTCATCGAAGGATTCTCATCTTTTCCGGCTTTTTCGGGCCATTCTTGATTTTATAGCGAATATGTTGGGGTGAGTGAAGGGTCTCGAACCCTCAACCCCCAGGACCACAGCCTGATGCTCTAACCGTTGAGCTACACCCACCGTTATTCTGTTTTTTAGCATAAGAACAGTCAAAAGTCAATGAAAGCCATGCTTTACCATTTTTCATGAGAAACTTCAGGATAGTTATGGTAAACTTTGAAACCATGTCCATCAACAGCGGGTTAGATAAACTTATTATCAAGGGAATCATTTTAATAATATCGCTGTTTTTTGCAATTTTTTACCCCGACGTCCTTACGGTTTTTTTTACCTGTAAAATCCTGTTCTTCAGGGTCTATCATATTTTGTGGCTCCTCACCATCCTCATATTGATTAAAAGGCTAATACCTCAATTAAATTCGAAAATTAACCTGGGAAAGATATATGGAAGAAATTATTTACCGGCAGGTGAGGATAATCCTTCAAAGCAGAAAAAATTGAGAGATTATATTAAAAAAATGAATTTCGGTGCAATCCGGTCTGCCATATACTGGACGATGCTTGTTCTGATGATGGGTTTTTGGCATGTTGTAGGGCTATTGAACACGATGTGGCTATGCATCATCGTTGTCTTCTTCATTTTTATGGACCAGTTCTGCATTACGGTCTGGTGTCCGTTCAAAACTATTATTCAGCACAAATGCTGCAATACCTGCAGAATTAACAACTGGGGATACCTTATGGCGTTTTCACCTTTGATTTATGCCCCTTCCTTTTGGACATATTCCATTCTGATTTTGTCCATAGTTACAATCGTTCAATGGGAATATCTTTATCACAGATTTCCGGAAAGGTTTTATGCATTGTACAATGCAAACCTTATGTGTAAGAACTGTGTAAAGAAATGCAGAAAGAGAAGTTAGGGAAATTGTTTTCTGGCGTGAAGTATAAGTATTTCCCCTTCAAGGATCTCCTTTGATACTAAATCTTTATCTTTCGGTAAACGTCTTTTGGTTTTCTGGATAACCAGAGATTTGATGAGGGGATACATAGTACCCCATTTTTTGGGTTTAATAAAGCGGTTCGTATGTATGCCGATTATTTGAAATCCTGCCTTTTGCAGAGCATACCTCAGTTCCATGAAGGTCATGGGGTTGATATGCTCGTGGGTATATCCGGGACGGGTATGGCGAAAATTATCATCAATATCAATAAAACGGAAGAAATCGTGGTAACTGTATAAGAAAAAACGGGTTCGACTCTTAATCGACATGATGTTGGGGGTTGTAATGATCAGGTTGCCTTCCGGTTTGAGTACCCTTGCAAATTCCCTGATACATGAAAATGGATTTTCGAGATGTTCAATGCCCTCGATGGAAACCACATAGTCAAAATACCCGTCTTCAAAGGGAAGCGATTTGTTGAGATCAACCTTCGTGAAAGGGACACCCTGAAGTTTAAAATAGACCTCATCAATATCTACGCAAAAAACATCAAACTTATTATCTATGAGTTTCTGCGATAACGCTCCTTCTCCGCATGGTGCATCAAGGATTTTCCCGGGAGGCATTCTTTGCAGAATCGATAACACCTTTTCCTGGGTTCCTGGTGCATTTTTATCGATAAGCATGGTTCATATCCTCCTTTTAATAACGTGTCTTTGCAGGATTTTTTCCAGATGTTCCCCCACCATTTCCAACGAATATTTCTTTGCAATCTCAAAACCTCTCGCTACAAGTCTGTCCCGTAATGTCTTGTCCCGCGCTATAGCAATCACCCCTTCTGCGATTTCTTCCGGTTTGTGGACATTGACAAAACAGGCATAATCATGGGTAGTATCGAATGCAAGAAATGGTGAGACTTTTGTTAGAATTACCGGTGTTCCAGTGCTCATAGCCTCAACAGGGGGCAGTCCGAAACCTTCGATTTCTGTGGAGGCTGATATGAGGATGTGACTCTCCCGGTAGAGGTTTGCCATATCCTGCTCGGATATTTTCACAAAAAACCTGTCAACTACTCCGGCATTTTTCTCTATTTCAGGAATAGCAGCGGGCGAAACCCTCGTTAGAAAAACATGCTCACCCCGGTCTTTCAAAATCTTTACAGCCTTCCAGATGTCAGGTATTGCCTTATATTCTATAGTAGCATTGCCTACGGAGAGTATCCTCAATGTGCCGGAATAATCGAGCCCTTTCTCTTTTGGATAAAAGACGTTCGGGTCAATCCCGTTGGGGAGGAGATAACATTCCATACCATACCTGTTCACAACCCCCTGGACAAGGTGGGGAGATATGGCCATTTTTATTGAGGGAATCCTGTAAAGTGCATCAAACCTTTTGAGCTTCCTCTTCCATCCCCAGATTTTTTTCATGTATTGTATCTTTGTAGTTATGCCTTTTCCGTGAAACCTGTCAGGAATTACCTTGCCGTGGATTCTTTCGAGGACATAATCGGGCTCAAAGCCCTGCATAAAATGAAAGAGCGGAATCCCCCTTTTTTTCGCCACCCTCCAGAGGGCTTCAACGTCCTTCGGGGTTGTCACAACAATAGCATCGGCTTCAGGGATATGTGTATCGTCAAATGAAGGAACTATCTCCGGTGTAACCCTGAACCCCCATGTCTCATCAATGTACCTTGCAACGAGGTGCACCTCATGGCCAAGGTTTCTCAATAGCTCAACGTGCTGAAAAAAGACCTTAACCCCCCCGGTCATACCTACATGGCGAATGGCATAAACTATCTTCATAAAAGTTCTTCCAACTCATAACAAATATTTTTGTTTGGGCAACAGCCTGTCGACAACTGACACCCTGATTAGACCTTTTCGAAACAATCAATTACTATGAATTACCAGTTACTACTAATTACAGTGTGCTCTTAGAATTATTATATTAGAGAACACTTGAGAGTATATCCACTATTTTCTCTGATGCCCTTCCATCCCCGTATGGATTTGCCGATTGAGACATCTTTTCGTAAAGCATCTGGTTGTCGAGCAATTCCATTGTATTCCGGATAATGTCCTCTTTTTCAGTCCCAACGAGTTTCACAACGCCGGCCTCAATGCCTTCGGGTCTTTCCGTCGTGTTCCTCATGACAAGAACAGGCTTTCCGAGTGATGGCGCTTCCTCCTGAATACCCCCGGAATCAGTAAGGATCAGATAGGATTCATTCATGAGAAATATGAATGGTTCATATTCAAGGGGTTCTATCAGGAATACGTTATCGATACCTTTCAGTATCGCCTTTACCGGCCGCTGGACATTTGGATTCAAATGAACAGGGTACACAATCATGACATCTTTTCTTTCCCGGGCGATTGCCTTGAGGGCCTGGCAAATATTTTCAAATCCTTCTCCAAAACTTTCCCTGCGGTGACCGGTAACCAAAATCAGTTTTGAGTGTTGAGTTCTGAGTTTTGAGTTAAAAAACACTGAGTTCTGAGCTTTGACCCGTGTCTTCTGACTTCTGACTTCTGACTTCTGACCCCTGACTTCTGACCCCTGACTGTCTTCTGACTTCTGTCTTCTTACGACTGTCATTAACGCATCTATCACCGTATTCCCCGTTACCCATATCCTTTCCAACGGCACATTCTCCTTTATCAGGTTCGACTTGCTCCATTCAGTGGGTGCAAAGTGGTAGTCGGTGAGGGTGCTGAGGAGGTGCCTGTTCTTTTCCTCAGGGAATGGACTGTACTTGTCGTATGTTCTCAGGCCTGCCTCCACATGCCCAACCGGGATTTTTAGATAGAATGCCCCAAGACCTGCAACAAAGGCTGTGGTTGTATCGCCCTGCACCATGACAAGATCGGGTTTTGCCTCTTCAAAGACACCTTTAAGCCCGTTCAGGACTTTTGTGGTAATATCGAAGAGATTCTGGTTATTTTGCATGATATTTAAATCATAGTCAGGGGTGATGTTGAAAATAGAAAGTACCTGGTCAAGCATCTCCCTGTGCTGGGCCGTTACGCACACTATAGTGGTGAAATGCTCGCTGTATTCTTTCAGTTTATTGACAACAGGCGCCATTTTAATCGCTTCCGGACGTGTACCAAAAACAAGAAGTATCCTTTTCATGTTATATCCCGCTGATTTTTATTCCTTCAACATAAAGGGAAGGGGAGCCGCAGGTTCCATAAAATCTCACATCATTCCCCACCTCTTTCACATTGTTCAATAATTCAAATACATTACCTGAAAAAATAACACCGTTAAACGGCAATTTTTCACCATTCTTGCACAGGTAACCTACTGCACCCAACGAGAAATCTCCTGTTATGGGGTTAGCGGTATGTGTTCCCATCAATTCCTCGATGATAACCCCGTTTGTAGTAAGCCTCCGCTGCCCCTTTTCGATAAAGAAACACCGTGGGGCGCATTTCGGAGGCTCTTTTATGCCCCATCTTACACTGTTTCCAGTGGACGGTAAACCGAATTTATGGCCATAATAGCTGTCATAAAGAAAGGAGGTAAAACAGCCATTCTTCACAATATACCGTTCCCCGGAAGGCGTACCCTCTCCATCAAAGGAAAAACTGTCCATGCCTTTCAGGCCTGAATCCATAATATTGAGGACCTCTGAAAAACATTTTGTATTTTCTTTACCTTTGAGTTTTGTTTTGTCTTTATAAAGGCTCTCGCCGAGAAAAGACTGAGAGAGCATTTCCAGCATATCACAGGAAGCCTGTGGGGTTAAAATCCCCTCATAGATGCCTGTATCGATCTGTGTGCTCGAGAGAAATGAAATCGTTTTTTGTGCCACCTCTGTTCCGAATGTTTTTGCGTTAATATTGGTGAAGGTATGATCCCACAGCCAGTCATACCAAGAGACTTCATCTTCGCCTTTTGCAACAGCCATTGCAAAGAGGGTAAAAAGCGTCTTTTTCGATGCGGCCCTTAAACCGTTGGAGTTTATCATCATCACATGAATGTCACTTTCCTGGAGCTCACAATTCCTTGTAACCACGATCCTCTTATCAAAATCGAGGATAGTTTTCTCCATGTCTATGAGCAGTTCAGTCTTGTATCCATCGTCACAGGCAAGACCCGCATTATCATAAATGTCGAGTTTGTGGTAGTCTTCGTGCTTTTCCGGGAACTCTGCATCGGCATCCTTCTCCATAAAAGGCAAAAGTGCTTTACTGTTCTCAAGCAGTATCTCGACGGCTTTATCGCTGTTTTCATAGGTGTATGTGAAGACCATCCTGCTATCTTTAATACCCCGCAGGGCAATGCCATCTTCCTCCTTCAATTCCACACCGTACAATTCCTTTTCCCTGCACTCGTACTTCTTCGTTTTTTCATTTAAAAAGAACAACTCCCAGCTATCGAATGAGCTGTCGATCCTTTCCGCTATCTTTTCATAATCCATAAACACTCCTTGTTCACGGTTCACTGTTCACAGATAGAAGAAATACCAGCAAACGTTTCCAAACCGTGAACTGTGAACTATCAACCGTGAACCGTTTTAACCATTGCTATCTCATCACACTCAGGGAACTTGGGACATTTAATACAATCCGACCATATTTTCTGTGGAAGGTCTTTTTTGTCAACAATATTGAAGCCGCACTTTTTAAAGAATCCGTCCTGATATGTGAGGAGAAAAACCCTGTCTACCTGGAATTCTTTTGCCTCCTCAAGACAGGCATTCACGAGTTTCCGGCCGATCCCTGTCCTCCTTGATGATTCCACAACGCAGACCGACCGTATCTCGGCAAGGTCTTCCCAGCATATATGGAGGGCGCCTGTACCGACAATCTTCCCATCCTCAACATAAACTAAATAATCCCTCAGGTTATCGTACAATTCGCCCAGCGATCTCGGCAACATCTCACCATTTGATGCGGCTGTATTCACGATACTGTGTATCTGTTTTATATCCTTAATTGACGCCTTTCTCAGCATTATGCAACATCTCCTCTGCCTTCCGGATTGTTAAATCAGTAATGGTAATACCTCCCAGCATCCTTGCCACCTCAGAAATCCTTTCACCCTTCGGGAGTCTCCTTATGCCTGTTGTTGTTACATTCTTTTCCTGATACTTCTCCACCAGAAAATGATGATCCCCGTATACGGCAATCTGGGGGAGATGGGTAATACATATTACCTGATGATATTTTGCCAGTTCTTTCAACCTTTTACCAACAAGGTCTGCTACTCTGCCTCCAATACCTGCGTCAATCTCATCAAATATAAGGGTTTTTTCTTCATCACCGCCAATAACCCGCTTTATGGCGAGCATAATCCTCGATAACTCTCCTCCGGATGCAATCTTCCTGAGAGGCTTAAGCTGTTCTCCGGGGTTTGTGCTTATCAAAAACTCTATGTCATCCTTCCCTTCTTCATCTATGGCGCCCTTATCAGCAACAGAAACCGTGAACTGTATACCCTCCATGGAGAGGTAACCCAACTCACTGATGATCAATTTTTCAACCCTCCCGGCACCTTCCTGTCTCGCTGCAGAAAGCCTTACTGCAAGTTCCCCGGTTTCTTTTGCAAGCAATGCCTTTCTGTTTTCAAGCTCTGTGATATCCGTTGACAATGTTTTGAGGTAGGAAAGTCTCTTTCCAGCCGCCTCTTTGTAGGATTGGATGTCCTCATATGTCTTTCCGTATTTTTCCTTGAGTATATATATCCTTGATAACCTGTCTTCAAGGTTTTGAAGTTCATCAGAGTCGACGGAGAGGGTTTTTTCTATTTCCTTAACATGAATGAGGATTTCCTCCACATCAAAGGAGACCGATTCGATCCTTTTTTTTAATCCTTCGATTGCTTCGATATGACTAAAGGGTTTGAGCATGGCCATACATGTCCTGAACATCGTATGCACAGAACCGTCACCCTCGTAAAGACCTTCTGAAATCCCCAGGAGGCAGTTTTTAATCTTTTCCGCATCCTTCAAAATTTTAAGCTGCTCACGTATCTGCACTTCCTCGCCCTGTTTTATATTTTCCCTCTCAATCTCATCAATCTGGAATTCCAGTAAGGCGCTCTCCTTATCCCTGCCGTCTACCTCTCTTTTTTTTATCTCCAGTTTTGTGCTGACCTCCTTCAGTTCTTTCACCTTCACGGCAAGGTCACCCCTTTCGCTGTTGAGCGAAAGAAGATTATCTATGACCCCGATGTAACTTCCCTTATCGAGGAGATCCTGGAATTCATTCTGACCGTAAATATTGATAAGTCTTTCCCCCAGATCTTCCAGTCTGGCCAATGTGACCGGGTCATCATTGAGAAACCCCCTTGATCTTCCCGATGCATTGATAACCCGTTTCAGAATAAATTCTTCATCACCTTTGAAAAAATGTCCCATTACCTCTGCCTGCGGTACGCTGCTTCTTACCATCTCAGAGGATACCTTTGCACTCATTAATGTGGACAAGGCATTGATGATTATGGATTTTCCCGCACCGGTCTCTCCGGTGATTACATTAAAGCCGTTCTCGAATTCAACCTGTAATTCGTCAATGATGGCAAAACCTTTCACCCTGAGAAAGGTAAGCATTCCTACCTTTCCCCCCATTTCAATTTTGTTCTTAATATTTCGAAGTATCCCTTTGATGAAGACTTGATGAGGCTTACGATACGTGACGACTGCTTTACTACTACTTCATCGCCATATTCAAGCGGGAATCCGATCTGTCCGTCCAGTGTTAGTACAACACGCTCATCTCTGGAAAGTAAAATAGCCCTTATTGTGGTATTCTCCGGGAGGATAATTGGCCTGTTTGTGAGCGTGTGGGGACAAATTGGTGTAACAATAATGTTTTTTAGAGACGGATACAGGATTGGCCCCCCTGCCGAGAGGGAATATCCCGTAGAACCGGTAGGCGTAGAGAGTATAAGACCGTCCCCCCTGAAGGTGGCAAGATAATCGTTATTCACATATGTCTCGATATCAATAATCCGTGCAAGGGCATCTTTGGTAATTACCGCATCGTTAAGTATGGTAAATTCAAAAACCTTTTCTTTTTCACGGTTTACGCTCACATCAATCATAATCCGCTTTGAGATGTTGTATCTGCCCTTCATTACTGCATTAAGCATGGCAGGTAGCTCCTCCACGGAACTTTCAGTAAGAAAACCAAGGCTGCCCAGATTTATGCCGAGGATTGGTACATCATTTCCCTTTCCGTGCCTTGCGACACCCAGGAGAGTGCCGTCACCTCCAAGGACTATAATAAAATTAGCACCTTCACCGATATGCTCGATTTCTACCTGTTTTTCGTACCCTAAGGAACGGGCTGACCCCTCATCCAGGTATATGTCATTGTCTTTTCCAAATTCATCGATGATATGCTGTGCAAGCTTTATTGCATCATCCTTTTTTTTCTTACACACAATGTGGATTTTCTTCATATGAACACCTTTTGTATTCCGTGATGCGTGATCCGTTTTAATAATTCTTAATTCTTAATTCGTAATTCTCAATTCTCAATTCTCAATTCGTAATTCTAAATTTCCTTCCCGTATTTCTCTTTTAAGTGCTTCGAAAGTTCACTGAGCAACCTGAATGAACTCTCAACGGTAACTGTTTTGTCAGGATTAAGGAGGTTGCATGTTGCCGGAGCAAGCATGCTGTTTTTTACAATTAAACCCATATCAAGCCCTTTTTCCCCCAGCACTTTCCACATTGCCTCAAGCCTTTTAGAAATGGTTTCGACATCCTCCTGTGAAAATTCCTCAAAGTATGTGGGCACAATCCCCCAGCTTACAATGTTCCCTTTCTCGATAAAATCTTTCGTACCCGGATATGTAACAAAGGTATCTCCGAAGGCATATGCATTGAGTGACAGTATCTCGATATTCAATGACAGGAGGAAATCCCAGTCAGGCCGTCCGCAGAGATGCAGACCCCTCGGACCTTCGATGCCGTCAAAAAGCTCTGTCAGCTCTTTTTTTGCCTTCATGCTGTCATATCCGCACATGGCATTAAAAATGAACTCCAACCCGGGGTCATCGACCCAGACAAAGGCCCTCTCGTTCTTTTCTTTAAGTTCCCTGTACTGGGCATTTACCTTCTTCTGAATAAAAGAGAATGCAAGGGAACGCATTTCATCATTATAAACTATTGGTTTATCGTTCTCGTCAACAACTTTTAATGTGAGGCTTACAGGACTTATGACCTGCCCTCTGATTGATGTAAAACTGGACAGTTCTTTTGAGAGAAACTCCCTGTACACAAGTGAATACCTGTCAGACAACCTGAAAAATGCCGGATTGTCTTCATTATCAAGGTATCGGGGAATATCGTCCATAAATTTGTTTGTATCAACATAAATCCTTGTATGCCCTTCATCAATTATCGCCCCGGGAAAGTTTTCCATTGCCTGAACATACATATCCTCGTAAAATGAGAGTCGTGGTAACTGGGGCCAGAAAGGAATATCCATGGTGAGAGCAAGGTCAAGCGCTGCATGAACATCCTCATGCGGCATAATACCCATGGCCGTGGTGCACAAATCTCCGCTGAATTTTAAACGTTTAGCCACATAAAATCCTTAACAGCAATATACACAGTTGTCAATTTTTTAAATATATTTGTCATCTTTTTTACTAACAAAAATAATATTTTAGTTGACAATATCATTGCACAAAATATAAAAATACTAAAACACAATTATGTATACAGTGGTCAGGATGTTAAAAGTAAAATGTATGAGCGGTATTTTTTGAAATCCTGAAAGGGAAGGGGGTAAAACATGAATGCAGTATTTGTCTTGATTTTAGGTTTTATTGTTGCCTTTATCGGGTATCGTTTTTATGCAAAGTATATAGATGAAAAAATTATCAAGTCTGACCCGAAAAGGGCTACCCCGGCAAAGATGTATATGGATGGGGTAGAGTTCATGCCAACAAGCAAAAACATCCTTTTTGGTTACCAGTTTAAATCAATCGCCGGTGCGGCCCCGATCATAGGGCCGATCATTGCGATACAGTGGGGATGGCTTCCTGCACTGATATGGATACTTGGCGGCGCCTTGTTTATAGGCTGGGTACAGGACTATTCCAGCGCCGTGGTTGCCATGCGTAATGATGGCGCCTCTTTCGGGGGCTTGAGCTATAAGCTCATATCACCAAGGGCGAGGGTCATTCTCCTTTCCTTTATTTATTTCTACCTGCTTCTCATTGCAGGGGCCTTTGGCAATGTCGTTGTCAGCACAGCCATTGCATTAAAGGCAGCCCCTATGGCATGGTTGTTTCTTACTATGGCCGGTGTCCTTGCAGGGCAGATGATTTACAGATGGAAAAAAGATATCATCCTCACAACTGTCGTCACGGTAGTTATTTCCCTCATCGGTATATGGGTCGGAACCATTGCGCCTTCTGATAAGATCCTCGGTACAGACCTTGCCAACAGCAGGGTTGTATGGACAATCGCAGCATTTGTCTTCTGCTATTTTGCAGCGGTTTTACCCATATGGCGTTTTGCGCTTCCCATTAATTATGTTGCCTCATATATCGTTTTTCTTGGACTTTTTTTCGGGATCATCGGTGTTTTCATCATTCATCCTAACTTTACTCTTCCTGCCTATACAGGTTTCTCTATCAAGATCGGTCCTATCTGGCCCATTATGTTCGTTACAATCGCATGCGGTGCCATTTCCGGTTGGCACAGCATCGTATCGAGTTCCGGAACAGCCAGACAACTGGAAAACGAGATGGATGCACGGCCTGTTGGCGCCGGGGTCATGTTTTTGGAGATGATGCTTGCCTTGTTCGCGTTAATTATTGCCGGTACAATCTATGCCTCACCTGCCGAATATGGAGCTGCGATTGTGAAAGGTCCGGGCGGTATCTTTGCAGGAGGTGTTGCGAAATTCCTGGGGGCCCTCGGGCTTCCTGCCAATTTGGGTCGTTCTTACGGCAGTGTCATGATGATCGTTCTTGCCGTTACGATTATGCAACTTGTTATCAGATTCATGAGGGTTGCTACATCGGAGCTTTTAAGTGATATAAGCCCCATATTCAGGAATGCCCATGTGGGGACATTCATTGCCTGCATTCTCGGTATGGTGCTCGTTCTGACCGGATGGTGGCAGTATCTCTGGATACTTTTCGGCGGGGCAAATCAGTTGATGGCCTCCCTTGCTTTAATGCTTATGACTGCATGGCTGATGTCCGAAGGGAAACCGGCGGCATGGACATTCTGGCCCATGATCTTCATGTTTCTTACCACCATAGCGGCGCTGTTGTTCACGTCCTTCAACCTGCTCCAGAAGGTTCTTTCCGGTGCTGTAAAGGGCCAGGACCTCATCGGGAATACCCTGATGGGCCTCGTTGGGCTCTTTCTTGTTGTCGCTGCACTCATATTAGGGTGGGAAGGGTTTAAGGCCTTCAACCGTTACAGGGCAATAAAAAACCAGGCGGCTGCTGCAAAGGTATAAATTAATTGCGAAAGGCGAAACGCGCAAGCCTTAATCCTGCCGAAGGCAGGACATAGCACATTGAAATAACATAGTAAGGGAGTATGCATTATGGGAGATGAAGAAAAGAAAAAAGGTGGTTTTTTTCAGGCAATTAAAGAATTTGCATACGGCGTTGCTGCCCACGATTCGGCACGGTTTGCCATAAAATCGAGGGCAAGCATGGAGCATCTCTTTATCCTCATTACAATGGGGGATATGCTGGGTGTTCCCATCCTGCCGCCGTACTATTCCTTGCGGTTGTTGCCTTATGTTGTTCCCCAGATTGCAACCTGGAAAAGGAGAATGCTGAGGGAAAAAGATTTAACGGATGCATTAGCGTAAAGACAGTTTCGAGTTTAAAGTTTCGAGTTTCGAGTTAAAACCTTAAACCTTAAACTTTGAACTTTAAACTGAATTCAAAAGAAAGGGGTGGTTCCTATTTCACTGACAAAAATTTTTGAACAGTATCCTGACAGGCGTTACATTATGTTTGGCGGTAAGGGAGGGTTGGGAAAGACAACCTTTTCCGCTGCAACTGCCTATTATCTGGCAAAGCAGGGAAAGCGTGTCCTTGTTTTTTCCGTAGACCCGCAGGCTTCATTAAGCGACATATTCAAGAGGGATATCTTCGGTAAGGGGCCGACAGAAATCATGCCGAACCTCTATGCACAGGAAATCGATGCCGACCGCCGGGTAAAAGAGTATCAGCAGGAGATCAGGCAAAAAATTCTGGACATGTACGGCATGGATAAGATTCCCGAGGAGATAGAGAGCTATATCCAGGCGGCAGCGGCTGAACCGGCCATGGAAGAAAGCGCTATCTTCGACGAGGTAGTTGATATCGTTGTGACAGGCGGGTATGACTACTACATCTATGACCTTGTTCCCCTTGGACATGCACTCTATTATCTGAGCATGGCATCCGTATATGACGAATGGATCGATAAAATAACAAATCTTCGTCAGCAGATGAGGGAATATGACCAGGTTGCCGCTGTCATGCGCAGGGATAAAGAGCTCGATGAAGATGCCATCCTCAATGAACTCCTCTACATCAAGGAGAGAATAAATAAGTCTTCCGGCATTCTTACCGACAAGGAGAAGACCGCATTCTTTTTTGTGATTACGGCTGAGCAGATGATTATTACCGATACGGTGAAGGCGGCGGAACTTTTTGCCAAATTTGATGTCCCCTTAAGCGGTTATGTGGTAAACAGGGTTTTGTCCGAGACATTGAAACAGCAGGAGATTCCGGAATATCTGAAGAACCGTTTTGTCATGCAGGAAAAATATCTGAAGGTCATCGATGAGACCTTCAAAGGCCAGATCCTCGCCTATGTTCCTGAAATGGACAGGGACGTTACGGGGCTTGAGATGATAGAAAAACTGGCAATTACTATGTTTGGTAACGTGTAAATAATTGTGAGCTAAGGAGTTTTGCGATGAACCAGATTACTACCAGTATGACCCAATATATGAAGGACCACCCCGGCCTTAAGTATATCTTTTTCGGTGGGAAAGGAGGGGTAGGGAAGACTGTACTTGCCGGAACGGCAGCATTATGGGCTGCAAAACAAGGGAAAAAGACGCTTCTTGCCTCCACCAACCCTGTCCACAGCCTCTCGAACCTTTACGGACAGGACGTATTCGGCAAGGCCGTTACCGTGTGCGATGAATCGCTCTGTTATGCCTTTGAGATCGATACAAAGGATACTATTGAACGGTCAAAACGGGAGATCCGTGAAAAGATCAACTGGTTTCTCAAATTTGCAGACCTTTCAACCAAAGCCGATGACTTCATTGAATCTGCCACGATGAACCCTGCCTTTGAAGAATCAGCCATGTTCGAAAATATGACAGACATCATGTTCAAGGATGAATACGATTTCTATGTCTTCGATACTGCCCCTACGGCAAACGCACGGCGCCTCCTCGGCATGTCCAAGGTATATTCCCTCTGGGTGGAAAAGATGCTGAAAAGCAGGGACGAGGCAAAAACTTTAAGGGAGTTGCTCTCCTTTTCAAAGAAAAACGAGGAAGACCCCCTCATGAACTACCTGCTGGGGTTTAAGGGCAGGATGGCAAAGGTGCAGGGTCTTCTTACAGACAATAACCTTACCGCCTTTTTCTTTGCCACACTCCCGGAGAGCCTTCCCATTGCTGTTATTACGAGGTTTATCAACTGGTTTTATGAATTCGGCATCCCTGTGGGTGGTGTGATAGTCAACGGGATCATCCAGAAAGACCAGGTAGGTGAAAATACGGCTGAATTTGTCCGTAACCGTGTGATCATGCAGGAAGACCATATGCAGGAAATCTGGGATATATTCGGGGACAGGGTAAGGGCCACTATTCCTCTCTTTGAGACAGAGGTGAAAGGCACTCCCATGCTCAAACGCATGCTCGATCACCTTTTCGTGTAACTTCAGGATTTGTTCAATCGGTAAAATGAAGCTACAAAATTATTGACAGGGCGTTTTAACACCTTCTCAGGCTCATCGACCTGAATGATTTCACCGCTGTTCATTACAGCTATCCGATGAGAAAGTCTCAATGCTTCTTCACAATCATGGGTTGCAAAAATTACGGTTAATCCTGACCCGGGGATGATCTTTTCGAGGTCACTGAATAGATTATCTCTTGCGAGCGGATCAAGGGATCCGAAAGGTTCATCAAGGAAAAGTATCTCTGGCTTCAATGCAAATGCCCTGGCAAGACCTGTTTTACGTGCTTCTCCGCTTGATAGCGTCCTGGCAGAACGATTTTTTAGATGGCCAATTCCAAAACGTTCAAGGTTTTCCATTACAATGGCTTCTGTCTCTGATTGCCTCATTCCACGGAATTTCAGTCCGGAGGCTACATTACCGAAAACGGTCGTATCAAAGAGCAAAGGTTCCTGGAAGACCATGGTCACTTTTCTTCTGTAATCAATGAGATTGCACTCTGAACCTACTTTTCGGCCTCTGAAAAGAACTTCCCCCCTGTCTGGCTTCATCAAACAGCATAACGCCTGGAGCAAAGTAGTCTTTCCAGCCCCATTTGAGCCTATAACAGACAAAAACTCCCCTCCATGTATTTGTATTTCGGGAACGTCAAGGATAACGGTGCGCCCTTTTTTGACCTGAATATTTCTGCCCTCAAGAATGATTTTCTGGTTTTTCATATTTCATTTAACGCAGGCTGAAGCCTGCGGCTACCTTTTTGTCTATCTGGTTCCTTTGGTTTCTCTGGTCTGTTTGGTTAAATAACCGGAGAAACTAAAGAAACAAGAGAAACTGTACTTACTTTTTTTTACTGCTAACTGCTTACCGCTTACTGCTTAGTCCTTTTGCCCTTCTCAGTTCGGCCTCCGCCTCTGCTGTACCAATGTCAGAACAAGATTTACCAGAAATGCCATCACAAGGAGGATTATGCTCAGGGCAATGGCTATGTCGAAATTGCCTTTGCTCGTCTCCATGACCGTTGCAGTGGTTAGTACACGGGTATATCCCTTGATGTTTCCGCCAACCATAATAGATGCCCCCACCTCTGATATGACGCCGCCGAATCCGGCCATAACAGCAGCGAGCAAGGGGAGCTTTGCCTCCTTAACCAGCGTCCAGACCATCTGGCTTCGGGTAGCGCCTAACGCTATAATCTGTAACCTGAGCTTTTCAGGGAGCTGCTGTACCGCCGCAACGGTAATCCCCATCACTATGGGCGTTGCAATAATGGCCTGTGCAATGATCATGGCGGAAGGGGTATAGAGAATCTCCATAAAACCGAAGGGGCCGTTCCTCCACAGAAAAATCGTCACAAAAAGACCTACAACAACTGGAGGAAGCCCCATTCCGGTGTTTACGAGGCTCACAACAATCTTTTTCCCGGGAAAACGGAGAAGGGCGATCGCCGTACCCGAAGAGATGCCGATAAAAAGGCTGATAAAAGTAGCAATGCCGGAAACCTTCAAAGAAAAAAGCGTGATATTGATTACCTCGGGGTCAAGGTTGATAAACAGCAGAAAAGCCTTCTTGATCCCTTCAATGATCAGGTCCATTATTTCCCCAGATCCTCCACCTTTTTGCCGGCATCAGGAAAGAAAAGCGGTGATCCGTACTTATCTACACCAAAGACTTTAACAATGTCCTGCACCTCTTTTGATACCATAAAATCTGCGAAGGCTTTTGCCCCGGCTGCATTCACTTTGGGCCATTTCGCAGGGTTCACCTCTATTACATGATAGATGTTGAGAAGAATTGCATCACCTTCAGCCAGTATATCAAGTCCGAGCCTCTTTTTCAATGCAAGATAGGTTCCCCGGTCGGCAAGCGTATATGCCCATTTCTCTGAAGCCACATTAAGTGTCTGGCCCATCCCGAGGCCCGTCTGTTGATACCATTTTTCTTTTTCAGGGTCAATAACGGATGCCTTCCATATTGCCTTTTCTTTCGAGTTGGTTCCGGAATTGTCTCCCCTTGACATAAACAGGCTCTTTTTAGCGGCAATCTTCTTAAAGACCTCAACGGTTGATTTCATACCCTTAATACCTGCCGGGTCCTTCCCTGGTCCTACAATGATATAATCGTTGTGCATGACAAGTCTTCTGTTCACTCCGTACCCTTGAGCAACAAATTTTGCCTCTGCATCAGGAGAATGAACGAGCAGAACATCTGCTTCTCCCTTCTGTCCCATGGCCATGGCCTGACCTGAACCAACGGCTATGGTTTTCACAAAATAACCCGTTTTCTTTTCAAAGATCGGAATAAGCACATCCAGAAGACCTGAATCCTGGGTACTTGTTGTGGTGGCAAGGATGATGTTTTTCTGCTGAGCAGAAACGGGTGCTGTGGCGCTGAACAAAAGAAAGATGGCGATTACTGATAATACCAGGCAATGCAAAACTCTATCTGTTTTCATATTTTCCTCCCGAAAAATGTTACTCTTTCTCCACATCAATTGTCAAAGGATAGGCATATACATCAAGGGCACACAAGATGTCCTTGATGTATATGCGATAGATTTAATTAGAAGAAATAGTATGCGCCGAACCTTACACCCTGCATCGAACCCTTGCTATTTCCTGCAGCAGCAGCAGAATATGTTGCAAAACCTGCGGTTAGGTAAGTATATTCGAGACCAAGTCTGATAGCAGAATTCACGTCATACATAACGTTAACTATATAGTTCTGGAGGGTTATAATGCTGTTAACGTTGGCCGCAGAGTATGCGTCGCTTAATTTGTTCTGCTGGAAACCATAAAGGAAGTTTGAGGACCATGCGTCGGTGAAGTAGTAGTTAAGCTGTACCCATCCACCATAAGTCAGAGGATATACAGGGCTTATCTGACCGTTTCCAGCTGCAGCTAATGCTGCGCCGTTTCCTATTCCAAGGGCTACGTTATTCTGGTTATATGCACCGCTTAAAACACCATTGCCCGGATATGCAGGAAGCATATCGCCGATGCCCTGACCTGTGAAGGCATTGCCGGTTAACCCGATAGCCCCGGCTTTGTTGCCTTTTTTCTCAGGAATGATCGGTATATAACCCCAGAAGGATGATCCCCACTTTGTTAAATTTTTGGAACTGTATGATGTTACTGTAGCAGGTGTACCCCAATCCTGGTATGTCACTTTCTCCTGCCCTATCATACCACCCAAACCGAACTGAAGCATCCACGGACCGATTTTGCCGCATTTATCCGATGCATACACAAATTCGAGGGAGGTATCCGGGACAAGGGATCTTGTCCTGTCTATTATGTTATTCTGAGTACCGTTGGCTGGGTTAACGCTGGTGTTAGCAAAGTTTGCTCCTGAGTTGCCAAGTAGTTCCTGATAAGGTGCGGCAAGGGCAAACTGAAACCTGAAGTCTTTCGTAAGTTTCTGCGTTACCCTGATTTGAGGAACCCTGGTTAAACCCCTCATGAAGTGGTTCTCGGAGCGTGCCAAGAGATTATAGGACGGGATCAAACCCCATGCCTGCCAGGTGTGGCCGATAAGGAGTTTTGTTTTGGTCCAATTGAAATCCATGAATGCATGCCTTAAGGTGAATGTACCATAGTTCGCAGTTGAATTGGTTACACCCACGAAATCACCTTCGATGAATGCGCCTGTCTTTGCGCCCCATGCATCAGGACCTTTGACAAGCATGTTCAATCTTGTCTCACCATCCGCCCAGCTAAGACTTCCGAATTCATCATTAATCTGCTGTTTGGCGCTCGTTGATGCTCTATTTGGCACCCTGTAATCCATGCCTTGCGTTTGTGTTGTGTAACCAACATCAAACTTTACATAACCACCGATTGTTACATCATACCTGCTCGTTACGCTCCCTGCATAGGCAGCAGCAGGTACTGCGAGGAACAGTGCAAGCAATACTACAAAAAACTTTTTCATGCTTTTCTACCTCCTTGTGAAATTTTATTAATCCTTTAATCCCTGCGATGCTTTCCATTGCTTTGAATTCGGGAAAAACAGAGCGCTCCCATATTTTTCTTTTCCAAAATCTTTTATGATTGTCTGACCCTTGTCGGGAGCAGTAAGCCACTTTACAAAAGTCATTGTATCGTCATAATTGACCCCTGGAAACCTTTTCGGGCTGACCGGTATAAGACTGATATAGTTCAGCAGGGCCTTATCTTTCTCCACCAGAACAACAAGCCTTATCTCCTTCTGAAGGGAGAGATAGGTTGCGCGGTCAATAACGGTATAGGCCCCTTTCTGGTCTGTATAACGTAATGTCGGCACATTCCCCTCAGAGCCTTTCTCATAAACCTGATACCAGGAGCCCGATGGTTTTATGTCTGCCTTTTCCCATAAGACCATCTCCGCTACATGTGTACCGGACTTATCTCCCCGGCTTATAAATATAGCGCCCTTACCTGCAATCTTCCTGAGCGCTTCAGCAGTATCCTTCATTCCTTTGACCCCCGCGGGATCAACAGAAGGGCCGACAATCACAAAATCGTTGTACATTAAATCTATCCTTCCGGTTCCAAAACCTTCTTTAATAAATTTTTCCTCAAGAGATTTTGCATGCACCATCACGAGATCAACGTTCCCCTTTTTTGCAATCTCCAATGCAGCCCCGGTCCCGGCCCCTACATGCCTGACCCTGATACCGGTTTCTTCCTCAAATTTATTTTCCAGTACGTCCACAATGCCCGAATCGATTGGGCCGATAGTACTTGATAAGAGGATAAATTTACTGTCTCCTGCCCAGGAAATGCATGGAATTATTAAAAACAGCAAAACCAAACCTGTATAACGCCATCTTTTCATATACGCGCTCCTTTTAAAGAAATTATGCTAATAGAATAGTCACCTTTATCTAAAAAATCAAGCATAATAAGCATTAATTATAACTATTAATTACTAATTAGTACTAATAATAACTATTTATTACCATTATTTATTTCTCACATCTTATTTGCAAATCCCTGATGTTTTCCGATATAATGGAAGAAATGGAAATTTTATCAACACGTGAACTGTCGAAATACTTGAAGATAAACGAGAAAAAAATCTATAAACTCGTTCAGGAATCCAAATTGCCACACGTCAAAATCGGCGGGAAAATAGCCTTTTCTAAAGAGCTTATCGACAGGTGGATACTGGAAAATACCGAAAGAGAAAAACAAATTTACATTGCCGGAAGTGACGATATCCTCTTAAGAAGGATTATCGATCTTTTCAACGCAGCCCATACATCCACAATCTTCTATGCTCCCATAGGCAGTATCAACGGCCTCAAAGCGCTTAAAAACGGGTCGGCTACCATGTCCTGTGTCCACATTCTGGACATCAAAAGACGTGAATATAATTTCTCTTATATTGAGAGGTATCTAACAAAAAATGATTATGTGGTAATTCATCTATTTTCAAGGGAACAGGGCATATATATTCAGAAAAACAACCCGAAAGGGATCAAAACACTTGAGGATATTGCAGCAAAAGGAGCAACGTTCATGAACAGGAGCGAAGGCTCAGGAACGCGACTTCTCCTCGACTTCCTGCTCCGTGAAAAAGACATAGCCCCGGCAGCAATAAAAGGCTACACCAATGAGGTAGAGTCACATTTTCAGGCAGGACTGAATGTCCTCAAGAGCAATACAGACACTGCATTCGGGATCCGGCATGCGGCGCATATACTCGATCTGGATTTTATACCCCTTTTCAGCGAGGATTTTCACTTAGTCATTCCGAAAGAGTATTTCTTGTATCAGCATGTAAAAACCTTTCTGTCTTTCTTCGAACAACCCGCTCTTTTAGGGTGCATAAAAGACTTTACAGGCTACGAAATAACCAGAACGGGAAGTGTAGTTTACCCTACATAACCTATGAAACCATCGGAAAAACCATACAAGATAAGGGTAGATGTTCGAGCTGAAAAAGGGTCGGAAGAACTACTGCCGGAAGGAATATACGACATTCTTCCAGGTCAGGGAATCTGGATAGAAGAAAAAGGGGATGATGTCATCATAAAGGCTTATCCCTCTGATGTTGAGGAATTTGTTGATTACCTTCGAAAATCGAATATATCTGTTAAAGATGTTAATGTGGAGAAAGAAGTATCTCTTGATTATGCAGAGTTAACGAAAAAATATTTCAGACCCATCAGGATTGAAGATGTGACAATCCTTGCCCCCTGGCACAAAAAAAGAAAAAGTGAAAAATGTATTGTCATTGAGCCGGGGATGGCCTTCGGCACAGGCAGACACGAATCCACGAAACTCATGCTCAAGCTCATGAGGCACATAGACATGGAGGACAAGTCGGTCCTTGATATCGGGTGCGGTTCAGGTATTTTGTCTCTCTATGCGAATGTGCTTGGGGCAAAAACAATTATTGCTGTTGATAATGATATGGATGCCGTCCTTTCCGTAAAAAAGAATCTTACTCTCAATGACACAAGCAGGATAGAAACAGCATGTACTGACCTCCACCACATCAAGGGCACATACGATATCATTTTAGCAAACCTCGATATTCAGACATTTACCCGTCGTGCCGGGTACATCAAAAAACTTTTAAAATCGGGTGGTTTTATTGTGATTTCAGGCGTTCTTGTGAAAAATAAAAAGGATGTACTACCCCTTTTTCATCCACTATCCCTGATACGTACAGAAAAGAAAAATTCCTGGTGCGGCTTCGTCTTTAAATAACTTCAAACATTTTTAGCAGTTCCATGGCCTTTTTGGCTTCTGCAACACTGAGACTCCCGAGTCCGCAGCTTGTTGTTATAAGCCAATCCTCCGGTTTGTTTACCAGATTAAGGCCATCCATAAACCCGGAAAACTTCCTCAAAATATCCGGCAAAACCTCCGGGGGTGTTTTCAGCACCTCTTCTGACGAAGGCACGATACCGGGAGATACCCAACCGCCCCTTTCCAGAAATTTTACCAAATCTTCCCTGTAATAAAAGATAGTCTCGAGGAAGTTAAAGGCATCGTAATTTACAATGTCGACATCTGTGTTGAACAATACAGACCAGTCCGTATTGCCGCAGCAATGGATGCCCCTTTTCGCTCCAATGTTGCCCAATACCTCATTTAAAAGGGAAATCGCCTCATCCTTCGATATCGCAACATAGGCAGACCCGAAAGAAACAAGGTAAGGTTCATCGAAGAAGATAATGACCTCTTTCCCCGGATAATGGGCCTTTATAGTTGCAACCATCCATTTTGCCTTCATGTGCAGGGCTTTTTTGATAATATCGAAGTAACCGTGGTTGTATATGACCGGCTTACCCTTTTCATCCTTCAGCCCTAAACCTATGCTGAAAGGCCCTGTCAGTTGACCTTTTATGAACTTCACACCAGCTTCGATTTCCTTGAGCCTCTCCAGAAAACGGTAGAAACCGGGCGCTGCCTTCTCAGAGACCCTGAAGGCTTCAAGGTTTTCGTTGTAAACGTTCTCATAGAACCGCTCTATCCCCTGTGTGTCTTCGGTATCCATAAAGACGGTTTCCTTCGTCTTATCAATGACCACAGAGGGCACACCTTCAAGGAATGTTGTATACATATTTTCGTCAGGAGACCTTTTAGGCAGTTGCGGCCAGAATGGAATTGCCTGTGATGTTGAAAAAATAACGTCTATAGCCTCGTCTATGTCTGTAAAAGGAAAACTTCCAATTCCTGTAATCAATTATCTTTGCCTCCTAAAGTTCGATTTGCAGTCCATCATAGGCAAGGTCTATCTGAAGCGGGTATGATTCCGCGTAAATTTTCAGATATCTCCTCGTGTCATCTAAGAATTGGTCGAGCTTTTCATCATCAAGCGCCGGCTCGTTATGGAAGATGCAGAGATGTTTCACATTGGCCTTTACGCTGAGCTCAACGCCCATGATGTTGCTTGAATGACCCCAGTTCTCCTTGAGGGAAATGGCATCCAGTAAAGAGTACTGGGCATCAAAGATCAGAAGGTCTGCATCCCTGGCAAAATCCAGAAATGGATAATCGTCATCATAGGCCTCGTCTTTATGCTCTGAATCGGTAGAATAGACAACACTTTTTCCATTTTTCTCGAACCGGTAGCCATACGAACTGCCGGGGTGATTCTGTTGTATAGTTTTCACCCTGAGGCCTGCAATATCATATTCTTTTCCCGGTTCCAGAACGGTGAATGTAATCCGGGCGTTCATGTATTTCAGGGGTACGGGAAAAAACGGAGGGTCCTGTTGAGTCACAAAAACCTTTTCCAGTTCCTCATGAAGCCCGTAAATGTTAACATGGTTACCGGCCATATAGGCAGGTGTAAAAAATGGAAACCCCTGTATATGGTCCCAATGAAGGTGGGATATAAAGATGTTGAAGACATGCGGCTTTTGATGGTGACTTTGGCTCATTGTTCTCAAAACATGATTGCCGAAATCCCTTAAGCCGGTCCCTGCATCACAGAGAACGTACTCATTCCCCCCGTCAATCTCGATGCAGGACGTATTGGTACCATAGCTTCCGATTGCAGAAAAGGGAAGGTTATTATTGGTAAAGCTTTTATACAAGAACTTCTCTATCTCTTCATCGCTGTGAAAACTGAGACTGCTTGCTGCTTTAAGGACCTTGAACATCTTTTTCTTGATTGTTTCAGATGAAACAGAGGCTGGCAACGAACCCCGTGTGCCCCAGAAATATACCCTCATAATAAACCTCCCTGCAACAATCACTGGAACACCCGCACGCGGGTACCCGGTCGCCCCCTCTTCGCGACCCGCAAGCGGGTACCCCGGCCCGAAGAGACTTCCCTTCTCGCTCGCTGTGCGAGCTAATTTGCTACCATCCATTTTCTTACAAGACGGGGTGGATTTACAACTAAAAAATAACAGAACTATTTGAAAACTGTTTACCTCTTGTGAGTTATAGGTTAAATAATACAGCGTTATGAAACAAATTAGAAATTTCAGCATTATTGCCCACATTGACCACGGAAAATCCACGCTTGCCGACCGCCTCATCCAGCATGCAAACCTCGTTGATGCAAGGCAGTTCCGCGACCAGATTCTGGACAATATGGATATTGAGAGAGAAAGAGGCATTACCATCAAGAGCCAGACGGTTAATCTGCCTTATACGAGCAAAAGCGGTGAGGAATTTGAATTGAACCTCATTGATACGCCGGGGCATGTGGATTTTTCCTATGAGGTATCCCGTGCGCTTGCGTCATGTGAAGGGGCGCTCCTCCTCGTTGATGCCTCTCAGGGCGTTGAAGCCCAGACCTTAGCCAATCTCTATGCTGCTATGGAACATAACCTTGCCATCATCCCTGTCATCAACAAGATAGACCTTCCTTCCGCTGATATTGATCGTGTAAAAGATGAAATCGAGCATGAGCTTGGTCTTGACGCTGAACTGGCATTGCTCTGCTCTGCAAAAGAAGGGACAGGCGTTGAAGATATTTTTGAAGCAATCGTTGAACGGATACCGCCGCCGTCGGGGAACGCTGAAAAACCATTGACTGCATTGATTTTTGATGCACAGTATGATTCATTCCGGGGCACTATTGTGAGTTGCCGTGTCTTTGACGGGACTGTTAAACCGGGCGATACCATCAGGCTCATGGCTATGGGCACAACGCACAAAGTCGAAGAGGTCGGCATCTTCCAGTTGAAGATGGAACCAAAGAAAGAACTTTCTGCAGGCGAAGTCGGTTATCTCATTGCAGGCATAAAAACAGTGAGTGATACACGGATAGGCGACACGATTACCCTTGACGCAAATCCGGCTCCGAAGCTGCTTTCAGGATTTGTGGAGGTAAAGCCTGTTGTTTTCTCATCTATTTATCCTATTGCATCTGACGACTACCTGTCGCTCAGCGATGCGCTCGAAAAATATAAATTGAACGATGCAGCACTCGTTTACCAAAAGGATTCCTCGGCAGCCCTCGGTCAGGGCTTCAGATGCGGGTTTCTCGGGTTGCTTCACCTTGAGATTGTCCAGGAACGTCTTGAGCGTGAGTTTGACCAGTCCATCATCATGACTTCACCGAGTGTTCAATACCGGTTTTTTCTTACTGACGGAAGCGTTGTTACGATAGACAACCCCACGTATTACCCTGACCCTACAGAAATAGAAAAGGGCGAAGAGCCCTTTATACGGGCAAGCATTATGATACCCGAGCGCTACGTGGGGGCGGTGATGAAGCTCTGCATGGAGCGGCGCGGGGTGAATTCGCGTTTGAACTATCCTACGACAGGGAGGGTTGAGATCGCCTTCGATATGCCCCTTGCAGAGGTGATCTTTGATTTTTACGATAAGTTAAAGAGTATTACCCAGGGATACGGTTCCTTTGATTATGAGATTATTGACTACAGAGAGAGCGACCTTGTGAAACTCGATATCCTTGTAAATGGCGAAAAGGTTGATGCACTGTCCATGATTATTCATCGTGAACGCTCAAGGGAACGTGCAGTTAAAGCATGTGACAGCCTCAGGGAAGAAATACCGAGGCAGCAGTTTAAAATAGCGATTCAGGGCGCCATTGGAGGGAAAATCATTTCCCGCTCAACCATTACACCATTCCGGAAGGATGTAACCGCCAAATGCTACGGCGGGGATATTTCAAGAAAGAGGAAGCTCCTGGAAAAACAGAAAAAGGGAAAGAAGCGGATGAGGGTAGTAGGCTCGGTAGAAATCCCCCAGAGCGCCTTCATGGCGGTACTGAAAACCGATACAGAGTGAAGCGCCCCGGCCTCTATGTTCATATTCCCTTCTGCAAAACCAAATGTCCCTATTGTGATTTCTACTCTATAACAGACCTTTCTTTGATGGATTTATGGCTTGAGGCCTTTCAGAAGGAGACGGCCTTGTATAAGGGGGAATTCAGCGCCTTTGATTCCCTCTATCTCGGGGGCGGGACACCATCCCTTCTCAGCAACCGGCAAATGGGAACCCTCATGAATACCCTCCTGACACATTTTGCATTCGCTCACAATACGGAAATTACTATTGAGGTAAACCCGGATGATATTACAGCAGATAAACTGGCGTTCTTGCGTTCTCTCGGCGTGAACAGGATAAGCATAGGCGTCCAGTCTTTTAATGATGAGGAACTCCTTTTTCTGAAAAGGAGGCACACTGCATCTGTTGCAGAAAAGACTATCGATCTTGTCAGGTCGTCCGGTTTTAAAAATTATGGCATTGACCTCATGTATGGGCTGCCGGACCAGACAGAGGATACCTGGATGAAAACCCTGGAGTATACATTAACCTTTGAGCCGACCCATCTTTCCTGCTATCAGTTCACCCTTGAGGAAAGAACCCCATACGGGCAATTAAAAGCAGAAGGGAAGCTCCGCCTTGCAGGTGAATGCGAAGAAAAAAGGTTTTTTCTTTTAACATCAAATCATTTGAAATCCAATGGTTTTATCCATTATGAAATATCCAATTTTGCCAGAACTCAGAAATATGAATCACGCCATAACAGAAAATACTGGCAGCACATACCCTGCCTCGGCCTCGGTCCTGCCGCCCATTCTTTCAAAGATGGTAATCGTTGGTGGAATCACAGGTCTGTGGAAAAATATTGTGAGGCGCTTACCAGGGGGGAAAAACCCATTGATGGTTTCGAAACGCTTTCGCCTGAGCAATTATGGCTGGAACGTCTCTTCCTTGGTTTCAGAACAAAGCGGGGCGTTGCCCTCGGCGATGTAAGCGGTAAATCTTCACTCGATGAAGCCCTCGTGCGCGCAAAACGATCCCGTCTTGTGACAATTCGCAACAACAGAATAATCCCCACCCAAAAAGGTTACCTTATCGCAGACCATCTTCCGCTGATGTTTTGTGATTGATTTAAGTTACAAACTGCCCCAAAAAACAGCACTTTAAACCCATTGCCAAAAAGTGATTGTTGGTCGCTTCATTAAAATCAAATATCTTGAGCCGCTCTTTTTTGATCTCGCCGTGTTCTCCCTGAAAAGAAACCAGCACACCGTCTTTGAACAGTTTGTATTTATCAAAGTTGGAAGAGAGCATAGACTGGCTATGGGAGTAATCCACCACCTGGCGCACGGCTTCATCATAGGCTGTTTCAGGAAGGTGGGGATTGAGCTTTTTTAGGGCTTCTCGTAAATAGCGAGTCAGCACTACCTCACGGTCAGACATTCTACCCAAAAGACCACCAGGTCCAAACGTTTCCTTATTGTAGGCATACTCCTAATCCCAGCCGAGTTGATTTTTCAGGTAATCGGTAGTTGTTTGCTGGACCAATGCGTCTTCGTTTAAGTATGTCATAACTTTTTCTTTGAAGATTTGAGTAATTTTTTGACTTCACGGTCAAAATCGGAAACAAATAATCTGTCCTGAACAATTCTATATTTCTCCCATTCACTTTCAGCAAAAGTTTTAGCAATCTCAGCAGATACTTTGCCAGGAGTTTCAAGAACTTTTCTCTCGTTGAATTTGAGAAAGGCGTCCAGCTTTTTTGACCAATCCTCCATTGTCATCGGAATATTACGTTTTGCCTGATATTCAGCATAATCCAGATACATATTTACAATGCGATCCAAGGCTTCTATTTCGTCTTTATTTAAGTAATTCTTAGCTATAGACACGTCAGATTTTTGAATTTTCCCTTTTGGAGCCTTTTTCCATGTGGTTAAGCCCATATATGGTTTTTCTGGCTGTCAGCTCGCTCAACAATGACTTCCGAAGCGGTTTGCCCGTGTATGGCAAAATGCATTTTGTTTTGTACCGCGGCAAAAAATGTTTTGGTTATGGGAGAATCGGGGCCATAATCCAAGGCGGTGGCATAAATATCTGTAATCTTCTGATAAAACTTCCGCTCGCTGGCTCGGATTTCACGGATGATCTCGAGCAGTTCCTCAAAATAATCACGCCCCAGAAATCCCTCGTTTTTGAGCCGTTCTTTATCCAGCACAAATCCCTTGATGGCAAATTCTTTGAGCACTCTGGTTGCCCACTGACGGAATTGAGTGGCGCGAATGGAATTGACACGGTAACCAATCGCGATAATGGCATCAAGGTTATAGTGTTTGGTACGGTATTGTTTGCCGTCGCTGGCAGTTACCGAGAATTCCTCGGTAACTGATTTTTCCTCAAGTTCGCTGTCTTTAAAAATGTTTTTAAGATGGAGAGATATATTGTCGGTAGAGCATTGAAACAGTTCTGCCATCAGTTTTTGCGTCAGCCAGACGGTCTCGTCCTGGAAACGGACTTCCAGCCCATCCTGGCGGGAATCGGCGGTAAACATCAAAAACTCCGCTGTGCTGTTGCGGATCATTAATCCTTTTGATTTTTGGTTGTCCTGTGGTTTTTTCATAGTTTTATACCTCAATAGCGTCGAGATTGTAGAATTTAGTGGAATAGTTTTTCCCATCATCGGCAGTTAGTTCCAAAATGGAAATAACTGAATCTTCGTGCAGCTCGCCGCCGGGCGTAGTGTAGAGCAGAAATTCCGTAAATGTGTTCTGTTTGGCAATCTGTTTATTCTTTTTCATAATTTTATACCTCAATAGCACCGCTCATCAGCCGCGGCAAAAGTAAATCCCTCGCCTGGGCGAGTTTTTGGTTTTGGGTTAAAAGCTGAATTATTTCAATATTTATCAACCCAACTATTTCATCAAATGATTCAAGCCGCGGATTAGGAGGAAGCTTTAAGAACGATAGCTCGTAACGCAGCGTCATTATTTACTTTCAGGAGATTTCAAGAATTGCGGCAACTGTTGCCGCAATTTCCTTGGATAGGTATTCGGGTCTCCTATCATAACTCACCAACTCGCTCATCACCCCGTCCACATCATACCCCTTTGTTACAAATTGCCCCAAAAAAAACAGCACTTTAAGCCGATATTATTCAGTTTTTTCGACTCAAAACTCAACACTATATTCAAAGGGTTGGTTTTTTCAACTCAACACTCAAAACTTAAAACTCAAAACTGCTTTT
>JAPLKD010000118.1 GCA_026388245.1 Pseudomonadota bacterium
CCTTTATCAACACTTTCATGTGATATGGGGGTTGTTTTTGAGCCACCACCGGGCATAAGCAATGTATCACCGCTTGCCCCATCGGTATGAATGTGGGTAGACATAATCTCAGCGCCTTCATCAGTTTCCGTGATGACCGCTGCACCAGCTCCATCTCCCCAGAGGATACAGCTTTCTCTCTCCTTCCAGTTAGCTACCCTGCTCATAATTTCACCTGCCACAACAAGCGCCTTTTTATTTGCACCACACCTGATCATCCTGTCTGCCACATGCAGGGCAAAAATAAAACCTGAACATGCTGCTGTTATGTCAAAAGAAACGGCATTATTACATTTTAATTTGGCTTCAAGCCAGTTCGAACCTGCGGGGCAATGCGTATCAGGCGTGATCGTGGCAAGGATCAACAGGTCGATATCGTCAGGCTTTACACCCGCCATCTCCATAGCCCTTTCGCAGGCTATCTTACACAAATCAGAGGTTCCGGCGTTCTCGTCAGCAATTCTTCTCGCTTTGATGCCTGTCCTCGTAAAAATCCACTCATCTGATGTACCCAAAAACTTTTCAATATCAAAATTTGTCATAATTCTATCAGGGAGATATGAACCTGTTCCGATAATACCAATTCTCTTCATCATAAGCTCCTGGTTAAAGATCGACGGGTCAGAGGGTTTAAAGGGCCCCTTGAACCCTTAGTTCTTGTTTTTAATGCTTTAGTAGAACAATAAAGGGTATAGATTGTCAAGGAAAAGATACCCCGGTACATCCTTCTGATACTGGTTCAAGCCGGTTTTACTTGTTTGAACAGCAGTTGCAGTTAGTTTTAGATTTCTGCCCGATATTCTTTAAGTTGGGCAAGAGAAAAGACAGGGCCGTCTTTACAGATATATTTTGAACCGATATTGCAGCGACCGCAGATACCGATACCACACTTCATCCTTGCTTCCAGCGTGGTGATGATATTCTCATCTTTAAAGTTCAGTTTTGCAAGGTTTTGAAGGACAAATTTAATCATGATGGGCGGACCGCAGGTAATGGCAATGGTATCCTCGGGCGACGGGGCAATCTCGTTGAGAACGGTAGGCACAAAACCGGTTCTCTTGTCCCATCCGGGATATTCCGTATCAACAGTAAGGATCAAACTAACATCCGACCGTGATTCCCACTCCTTCAGGTCATCTTTATAGCAGAGGTCAGGGGGTGTTCTTGACCCGTAGAGAATCGTTATATCGCCATAGTCGGCCCGGTTGTCGAGCATAAAAAGGATAAGCGTTCTCAGCGGGGCTAATCCGATACCTCCGCCGATAAAAAGTATCTTTTTGCCTTTCATATCTTCATAAGGGAACCAGTTGCCGAGAGGGGCCCTTACCCCGATCTGGTCGCCTTCGTGGAGCTCATGGATAACAGAGGTTACTTCGCCAACTCTCATAACGCTGAACTGCAGATAATCCATCCGCGTAGGAGGAGAATTTATGACAAATGTTGATTCACCCACACCAAAAACAGATAACTGTCCCACCTGTCCAGGTTCATAAGAAAACATTTTCATCTTCTCAGGGTCATTCAAAATAACCTGATAGGATTTTATATTCGGCGTCTCATCTATGACCTTTATGACAGTAGCCAGATCAGGGAGATAGGGATTCTTATTCTCTGTCATTGTTTCTGCTCCTGGCTATTAGTATCGGTCCCCATGCTTTCCGGGGGCTCATTCGTAAATTCGAACCGTGGACCTCTCAGGTAAGAAACTATTTCACTGATATCCACCGAGACAGGACAATGCCTTATGCACCTTCCACATCCGCAGCAGGCAATAACACCATTATATTTCTCAGGGTAATAGAGAAACTTATGCCCTACCCTGTTTTTGAAGCGTTTAAACTTCGTCGGTCTTGGGTTGTGACCACTGCCCTCTAATGTGAAGTGGGAAAACATGCAGCCATCCCAGCTTCTAATCCTTTCACCATTATTAAGGGCCTGTTCATCGGTAATGTTAAAGCAGTAGCAGGTCGGGCACAGGTAAGTACATGCACCACAGCTTAGACATTTACTTACCACATGTTCCCAGAATTCATCGAGGTCAAAGAGCGCCCTGGATATCTTTGGCTGGCCGTCTTCTGCAAAGGGATTCCTTACAAGATCATGTGATTCAAGTTGTCTTTTGTGAGCCTCTTCTGCATACTGTTCCCCATCCTCAATCCGGGGAACATTCAGAATTGCCCTGCCCTTTTCTGTTACAGGCTCTATGAAATACCCCTTTTCAAGCTGAGTGATAAGCACATCAGAGCCTTCCCTGTGTGCAGGACCGCCTCCAACAGCCACACAGAAACATCCCGGAGAAGGTGCGGAACAGCATAACGTGGCTATCATGGTCTTTTCGCGGCGCCCCTTATAATAAGGATCCGGCGTGTTTGTGTCTATATAAACACTGTCATATATCCTGAAACCCTTGGCATCACATGGCCGTGCGCCAAAGATAATAGCACGGGGAAAATCCGTGTTTGCTTCAAGCTCAACGGACATTTTTCTGGGGTCCTCAGCATCCTTTTTGTATTTGAAGGAGAATAGTGTTTCACTCTGGGGGAAAACAACCAATTTTGGCGGATTGTTGGCCGGTCTGTCAAGACACAGGGTTGTGCCGGAATCAAAAGCCTTAAAGATAACCGTATCTCCTTCAAGGCAGGGGGCATAGACAACTGCATCTTTGCTCAGTTCGTTTAAAAAATCGTTCAGTTTTTCCTTTTGAACAAAGCCTGTATCAGCCATTAAATTTTGTGCTCCTTTATCGTTACCTCATCTACTTTAAATGTATACAACGGAGGCTTATCCTCAGGATCAATACCCGGCTCATAACCGAATAATTCTTTCATATCGAGGTTGATCTTCCTTTTGAGTTTGTTTACAGGTATGCCCATGGGACATGCCCTTTCACATTCACCACATTCAACACATCTTCCGGCAAGGTGGAGCGCATGTATCATATGAAACATGAATTTTTCAGAAAGTGTTGCTCTCTGGCTTATCCAGTGAGGATCACGGGTCTCCGCTATACAGCTATCCTGACATATGCACATGGGGCACGCATTTCTGCAGGCATAGCAGCGGATACAGCGGTCGAATTCCTGTTCCCAGTATTGTAAACGCTCTTCCAGGGTTTTATTTTCAAATTCTTTTATATCAGCATAAACACTGTCAGGAGATTTATCCGACGTTATGGGATCACCCACAAGGCGGTCATATACAATAGGGGTTGGATACTGGCAGGTTTTACACTTATCAGGGCAGACATCCGACAGCAATAACGTTTTCTCGCCTTTTAATGTCTTTACCGTAATTTCACCATTTTCTCCGAAGGTAATATCTTCGATGGGTTCATGATTCGTCTCATGCAGCACTTTGTTAACACTTATAACGCCGTTGCAGGGGATACCGATAATCACCACATTTTCCCTGTTGATCAGGCCTTCTTGCATGAACTGTACGATTGTTCTGCTGTCACACCCCTTGACGACCACTGCAACCTTCTTTTTCTTTAAAGATGGCAGATAGCTTGTCAGATTATGCACACACAGAGGGTTCCATATAAGCTTATTAATCTCCTCAGGCATGGTCATAAAACACGGTGTTGCATGGAGCTTGTCAAAACCCTGTTGATAGGCGAGCGCCACATCAACTTCACTGAATACACCGGCAATTGCCTCCCGAAGCCTTTGAGAAATCAAGGAGTAGCCTCCTTTTTTGCATGCAGCGGACCCAGCTCATGGACCCGTTTCGTAAAGTCTGTCACCGTCTGCTGCCATTTTCCCCCTTCTGAGGCTGAAATCCACGTATAATGGAATCTTCTCTCGTCAATACCGAGAAAAGGCAGGAGTCTCTTTAACATTTCAAGTCTTCTTCTCGCATAAAAATTTCCATCAGTATAATGGCAATCTCTTGGGTGGCATCCCGAGACGAGCACACCATCTGCCCCGTTTAGAAGGGCCTTTACAATAAAAAGCGGATCTACCCTGCCGGAGCAGGGAACCCGTATAATACGTAAATCGGTAGGCTGTTTGAAACGGCTTACACCGGCAGTATCAGCGCCGCCGTATGAGCACCAGTTGCAGAGAAACCCGACAATCCTCAATTCCCGGGCGGCTACGTCAGACATATGGCATTAACCTCCGCTAAGAGTTGGTTATCAGTAAAATGTTGCAACTGTATAGCCCCGCAAGGGCATGTGGATGTACAGACTCCGCAGCCTGCACAAACCGTCTCAATAACATCAGCTACAACCCGGCCGTCCCGTAATTCTTTTTCTTTTATTGCCTGGAACGGGCAGGTCTTCACGCATTTAAGGCATCCAACACAGGCATTAATATTCACCTTTGCCACAGCAGGATCAGATTCAAGCATGTCCTTTGAGAAAAGCGCCTGTACCTTGCTTGCCGCAGCACTCCCCTGGCATACTGAGGCAGGAATATCTTTTGGTCCCTGGCATGCACCGGCAAGAAATACGCCCGATGTATTCGTCTCCACCGGTCTTAATTTTGGATGACTCTCCACATAAAACCCGAATGTGTCGTAGGAGATATGGAGCTTTTCCGCCATATGTCCGGCATCAGAGTTTGAAATAACGGCGGTTCCAAGGACAACGAGGTCTGCCTCAACCTCTACCTGGGTTCCGAGGAGTGTATCGGCCCCTTTGACTATCATCTTATTCCCTTTCGGGTAAATCCTTGATACACGGCCCCTTATATATTTTACCCCGTATTCTTCCTGAGCCCTTCTGGTAAATTCATCATAGCCTTTACCGGGGGAACGGATATCCATGTAAAAGACATATGATTGGGAATCAGGGACATGGTCCTTTGTGAGGATAGCCTGCTTTGCAATATACATACAGCAAAAGTTGGAGCAGTAAGGGATACCGATTGACTTATCACGGGAGCCTGCACATGCCACAAAAACGACTGTTTTTGGTTCAACATGGTCTGATGGCCGCACAATATGGCCGGAAGTCGGGCCTGAGGCATTGAGTATACGCTCATACTGAATGCCTGTTATCACATCGGGGTAGCGTCCTCCGCCATACTCGGGAAGCCTCTCAATGTCAATAAGGCTATATCCGGTTGAAACAATGATTGCTCCGACTTCTTCGGTAATGACCTCATCCTGCATCTCATAATCTATTGCCTTTGTGGGACATACTTTTGCGCATACACCGCATTTCCCCTTTACAAACTGGCGGCAGTAATCCGGATCAATTTTTGCCTTCTTAGGGATAGCCTGAGGGAACGGTATATTGATCGCCCGTGTAGGTGCAACACCGAAATTAAAATGATCATACGAATTCTTGGAAGGGCACTTCTCCATACATGTGCCGCAGCCGGTACATTTTGTCCAGTCCACATAGGTGGCCTTTTTACGGATTTTGATCTGGTAATTTCCTACATATCCTTTTATCTCATCTATCTCTGAATATGCGTAAAGTTTAATTTTATCATGTTGAGCCACATCGACCATCTTCGGGCCAAGAATACAGATTGAGCAGTCTATGGTGGGGAATGTCTTGTCAAGGCGTGCCATCATCCCGCCCACGCTGGGGCTTTTTTCAACAAGGAGCACCTCAAGACCGCCGTCTGCGCAGTCAAGGGCTGCCTGCATACCTGCAACTCCACCCCCGATAACGAGGACCCTCTTATTAATTTTAAATGACGAAGAATAAAGAGGCTTATTTTGTTTTACCTTTTCAACGGCCATCCTCACTGCCTCTATGGCCTTGTTCGTGTTTAATTCTTTGTTTTCACCGATCCATGATACATGTTCCCTGATATTCGCCATTTCAAAGAAATACCGGTTCAGCCCCGCCTTTTCTACGGTACGCCTGAAGGTCAGCTCATGCATACGCGGCGAACAGGCAGAAACGACAACCCTGTCAAGATTTTCGTTCTTTATGGCCTTCTTTATTTCTTCCTGGCCAGGCTCAGAACAGGTATACATATAGGTTGTTGCATAGACAACACCCGGTAGCTTTCTCGTCTCTTCAGCAACTTTTGCTACGTCAACCGTTCCGGCAATATTGTTTCCACAGTGGCAGATAAAAACGCCAACCCGCATCTATTCGTTCTCCTCTGGTTTTGCCTCTTCAATTACTGTTTTTTTCTCCGGCTTTTTAGCCTTCACCTGCGCTTCTGATTCTGTCCTCTTTTTCATTTCTTCAACAGTTACTCTTGAGCGGATTATCTGTTCGGCACTGACAATGAGCTTGTCCATTCCAAGCGCTTTCGGGGAAAGACCATAGGTAAGGCCAATAATCTGCGTAAAATAAAGAATTGGTATATTAAAGCTTGAGCCCGTGGTACTGTTCACCTGACCCTGACGGAGATCAAGGTTCTGCTGGCAGAGGGGACATGCGACTGCAATACAATTTGCGCCTGAATCAAGGGCCATGGATAATACTTTATATGTAAGCTGATTCACCATCTCCCGCTTTACAACACCAAAGGCTGCACCACAACATTCAAGCTTAAAGGCAAAATCAGATACCTCAACACCGGCAGATAATAGTATTTTATCCATGGAAATCGGGTTTTCCGGATCATCAAACTTTGCTACCTCAGGAGGCCTGTTTAAAATACAACCATAGTAAGGCGCCACCTTAAGGCCAGGGAGGGCGTGGGTAACCCTTTGAGAGACCGCATCAAGACCAATATCCTCATACATCACCTGAAGCGCTGACTTGGATTCAACTCCGCACTCGTAAGGCTCGTCCAGGAGTTCATTTACCTCATTCTTAAAGGACTCACTCTTTGTCATTCCATGCTGTGCCTTTTTAAACGCCATCATACACGATGGGCATGGCGTAATAATTGTATTGAGACCTATTTTTTCAACTAAAGCAAGATTTCTTGCGGCAAGGGCTGCTGCGAAGACATGATTCACTGTGTGTGCCGGCGTTGAGCCGCAGCAACTCCAGTCATCGGGTTCTCTGAAATTCACATCCAGTTCTTTGAGGACAGCCCTCATTGATGCATCATATTCGCTTGCTGTTCCTTCGAGGGAGCAACCTGAATAATAAGCATATTCACGTTCAATCATGCTTTTTAGCCTTATCTTGAAATCTTTCGAAAATCTTTGCTACCTTATCTCTGCCTTTAATCTTTTTCGGGAAGAAATGAATCTTTCCGTGACTCATAACTTTCGGTCCTAAATCTGAGTCTGCGAGAAAGTGACCTGATTTGAGATTATATGCAAGAAGGATTCCTACTTCATATATCCTCCCGAACTGTTTCATCGAATCGAGGAAGGTATCATAAAATAATTTAATATCCTTTTCCGATACCCTGTTCTCTCTCCGGGCTATAATCCGGAGCGTATCCATAATGTGGGCAACGTCAATTTCGCAGGGGCATCTTGTTGTGCAGGTTTCGCAGGTAGCGCAGAGCCAGATTGACTTTGAATTCAATATGGTGTCCTTCTGGCCTGCCTGAAGTAATCTCATGACCTGACTTACCGGATAATCAAAATATTGGGTATAAGGACAACCTGCTGTGCAGTTACCACACTGGTAACATAATGAAGGGTTTTGGCCGCTTTCTTTTGCAACCTCTTCTATGAAATTCCAATCAACATTACTACTGAGGTTAATGGCATCCATATTTATGCGTCCGGCCAACCATGCTTGCATTGGCAGTGTCTTTTGTTTAGCACAATTGTAAAATTATTGTCAACAATTATTAATAAATAAATCGTTTTCCATGATGAACATTAGCTCAACTATTGTCAATCCAACAGGTTACAACATCTTCGTTTAGCTCAACAAAAAAAGCATCTATTAAATAGTGAAAAAATACACTAAATTAACAGCTCACTCTCAAATAATTCACTATAGTGAAAGGTATAAAAACGACATTTACAACCTGAACCACTTCGGTTCGTCAAACCGTTCTGTACTCCTCAGTATGCGGTTTGCATAGTTAGTCACAAACTCCTTTTTGAGCTTACGCGTAACCCTTCGGAACTCTTCGTTTTTCATGAGACGGCCAATATCTTCAGGATCTTTAAAGGTAAATTCGGCGACAATATCACAGAAACCACCGAGAACTACATTCCAACCCCCTGTTACTTCTACATAGTCAATTTTTTGCATTGCAGGCAGATGCTCATTAATGACAAATTGTGCATATGCACTTTTCGTCCCGGGCCTTAAATCATAATACTGATTGTATTTCCATACCCCTTTCTGAATGGGATATCTTCCCCGTTTTACCGCGCCCGTAGACTCCAATACGGTATTTCTGTAGTTACATACACAATTTTTCAAGGCAAGGGTGAGATCTTTGAAACCTTTACCGGTGATGATTTTTGAGATATCGTCCAGGCTTTCCGAAGCGAATACAGCAAGAATTCTCGGGCCAAACCCCACTTCAACGTAATACCCCCCTACAGGGATAAAACCAAGGGTTGTTATTTCAGGAAGGTATGTGTCATTCACATACCGTACATATTCGTCCTCTTTGCCTTGGATAACATCCCAGTTTTGAATAAATAAAAGGGACATCTTAGCCTCCTTAAAAAATCTCTTTCACATCGCATACATTGAGTTCAAGCATGGTAATGCTTGCAAGAATCCTTTTAGTATTTCTCTTTACCGCTTCGATTTCCGCACCTTCAACCATAACGTCTTCAGCTACTTTTCGGAGTTCTCTTATCTTATTATCAAGTATTTCTATCTCTTTCATTTCTTTCAATGCCCTTCCTCCCTCGTTAGTTTCCTTAAATCTTTAAACCTTTTTGCCTTAACTTCATAGCGGGGCAGGCTTCCGAATGGATGAATACTGACCCTGAATCCGAGATTTATCCTCACTCTCAGCTGGTCTTTCAGATGGTTGAGGATTTCTTCTTTTTTGTCTTCATATCCCGGCCTTAATTCAATCTCAAGGAGAATATCATCAATATCACCCTTTTTACTCACAACCACTTGATAATCATTACTTAATTCAGATATGCTTCTCACCACTTCTTCAATTGCCGTCGGGGCAAGCAACACGCCTTTGACTTTCGTAATATCATCGGTTCTGCCTACAATCCCGCCATCCGCTATCCGGAAGGTACGTCCGCAATCGCATGAGTAATCGGCCCAGCGGATTACATCCTTGGAATCAAAGCGAATGCACGGTTTTCCTATCCTGTCAAAAGCTGTTATCACCATTTTACCGTTCTTACCCGGCTCATCGATAATCTCTCCTGTCTCGATATCTTCAATCTCTACAAGGAAAAATGCCTCATTTACGTGAAGCCCTCCGGGCTGAGAGGTACATTCGTAACTCCAGGCGCCTATCTCAGTTGCTCCAACATGGTCATAGACCTTAGCACCCCAAGCATCTTCCATACGTCTTTTCGTGGTCAATATGCTTGCCCCTGGCTCTCCGGCACATGTAATTCGCTTAACATAAAGGTCTTTTACAGGGTCAATACCTATTTTTCTTGCCGTATCTGCCATGCCAAGGACATAAGTCGGCGTTGCCATAAAGGCGTTACATTTAAGCTCCTTCATCTTCAGGATTCTTGCTTCTGTATCGAGCACACCTCCTGGAACGACCTCGCACCCAATCTTTTCTGCTGCATAATGTCCTGCCCAGAAAGCAACAAAGATGTTGTATCCGAATGGTATGAAGACCCTGTCGGTATCTCTGTAACCCTGTGCGTAAAGGATGTATGACCAGCATTCTGCCCACCACTCCCAGTCTTGCCATGTATCTGCCTGATATACAGGTATGCCCGTAGTACCACTTGTTTGGCGGAACTCGGTTACTTCGCTCAAGGGAACAGCAAGGATATCCCCATAAGGAAAAGGTGGCCTGCTCTGCACATCTCTCAACATTCCTTTATCGGTTTTTGGGACTTTTTTGATGTCATTGAAAGTCTTTATGTCTCCCGGTTCAAGCCCTGCATCCTTATAAAGTTTTCTATAGAACGGGGAATTATTATATGCCCATTCAACGATTCTCTTGAATTTCTTAAGCTGAAGCGCACGAAGCTTTTCAATTGGAAGGGTTTCAAGGATGGGGTTCCAGTAAATATCGCGTTTAGGCATGTTTTCCTCCTGAACATTATAATATACTATGAAAGGAATTTTATCATCAAAAAGGTGATGTCTGGCCTGAATCGCCGGAACATCCCGATTAAGGAAGGTTGAGTTGCTGTCCCGCTTATTTATCTGTGTTGAGAGAGGCATAATATCGTTTATCTCAACAAATAATTCACCTGCAATCTCATCTTTCTTTTCAATTATCGTTCTCCTTCCCGCCCTTAGAGTTTAAACTATTGGATGGGAAGTGTCTCATGTATATTGGCACAGAGGGGCATTGTCTCCTGGCTCTCCGCTCTCAGCTTCCTTCCAAAGACAAGATAGCCGGTGTGGGCAACCATCCTGTCAAACGGTCTTACCCTTTCTGCAACTGTTTTATATTTTCTTAACATGATTTCAATCACCTCAATATCACTGAAAAACCTGGGCGCCTCTTTTAAAATATCTGAAATCTGGTTTGCTGTAGGAACTATTATACCCAATAATCCACTCTCTTTTAAGAGGTTATATGATTTTTCGAAATACATCCATGGCTCCCTCACATCAATGAAGGCTGCATCAAATCCCTCCTCCGCACAATCTACTTCTTCATTGTGATAGAGTTCTGTGTTATTCCACTCGGCAAAACGTTCCATGTTTTTTTTAGCGTTTTTATAATGTCTCTCTTCTTTCTCGAAAGAGACAACCTTTCCATGCGGACCAACGATACGTGAAAACATAAAGGTGAGCACGCCACTCCCGGTACCGATTTCAACAATCCTTGAGCCGTTTTTCAAACCCAATTTGAAACAAATAAATGCGGCATCCTTCGGAAAAACTATCTGGGTCTCCCTCCTTAGCCCATACATCACAATATCTTCCAGAGACGGCTCGAAAATCTCGTATTGTCCGAACCTTATACCGTAGGTTTTCCCAATCAGCTCTGAATAGCTCAGAATGCCTCCTTTCCCATGGAATGCCTGTCCCTGAGATATTCTTTTCAAATACTTCCTATCCTTATACATGATAAGAATTAAGCTATCCCATTCAATTGTTTTCATATTCACCTGTTTTTATAATCGATCAATATTATACATATTCCCAGCCAATCACCTCATAGCCTTTTTCCCGCAGGCACTTTTCTACAAAATTTTATATAAGGGGCTCTGAAACCTTCTTCTATCCCTGAAGGAAGAGCATCGCCGTAACATCTTTTCAGGATTTCTGATTTCATCTCTGTCTCAGATAAACCACTCTTCTCATGAAGAATCGAAGCAATTATTGATTTTTTTGCCAACTCAAACATCTCAAAACCCATCCTTATCCTTTCCTCGCCGCTTTTCTGCATCATCATCTCAAAAAACACTTCCTCTATTGATTTATCAGTATCTTTCATGTTTCCACCTGCTTATATATTTCCTTAACGCTCAGGTATTCAGCCCACTTATCAAGGTAAGAAAAATCTAACCTTTTTACAGCTTGTAATATATTCTTCACGTCTCTCATTTGTAGTTCTGAAGGAGTTTCTTTTATCCAGAAAAGCTTTGAAAGAATAAGATCTTCCGGGGTTACAATGTATATTCCATCCTGCCACCATTTTAAATGCTCGATAAGTCATTAAATATTATTACATTCTTCTTGCAGAAAAACCATGTAAAATGTTGCATTGCAACGCTGTGTTGATTCGGCTAAATTTAACTTTAAAATATTCCCACCATTTGTTATAAAACAGTATATTATTATTACAGAATCAAAACTTACACACAGGGGGAACAATTTGGACAAGATTGGAATCATAGGACTGGGGAACATGGGAGAGGCAATATTAAAATCCCTGCTCAAAAACAACATACAAAAGGAGCATATGGTCTGTTCGGAGGCAAAAACGGAAAGGGCTGATTTCATAGAAAAGACATATAACATAAAAATAACAAAAAACCCCGAAAAGTTAACAGGGCAGGCAAAATATATCGTTCTCGCCATAAAACCTCAGGATTCAAAAGAACTTATGAAGGATATTGCCAAACACCTTAACGATAGCACAGTTCTCATATCCATTATGGCCGGCGTCACCATTTCAAATATCACTGCCGCCATAGGTAAACCCGTAAAAATAATCAGGATAATGCCCAACATCTGCGTAAAGGTTGGAGAGGGTATAATGGGCTTAACGTGTAATAACCTGGTGGAAAATAATGAGCTCGACGAAGTCCGGAGATTCATGACACCCCTTGGAAAGATTATCGAAATAGGTGAAGAACTTATGAATGCCGTTACTGCGATGGGTGGAAGCGGACCGGCCTTTTTCCTCCTTTTCCTGGAAGCGATGATCGACGCCGGTGTAAAAATGGGCATACCGAGGGATAAATCAAAGATGCTCAGTTTTCAGGTCGTGAGGGGTACCCTGAAGATGCTTGAAGAAGAGGGACTGCATCCCACGATATTGAAAGAGATGGTTGTGTCCCCCGGCGGCACCACCATATCCGGGCTTGCACATTTAGAAGAGAAGGCATTCAAGGGTAACATTATAAAAGCAGTTGAAAAGGCAGCAAAAAGGGCTAAAGAACTCTCACTATGATACTCAACGAATACTCAAGCAAAAGACTGAAAATGGTAGAAACCCAGATCATACCTCGGGGCGTAAAAGACATCCGGGTCATCAATGCCATGAAAAAGGTGCCGAGGCATCTCTTTCTCGATGAGGCACTGTGGCCACAGGCATATGAAGATTATCCCTCTCCTATTGGCGAAAAACAAACAATTTCACAGCCTTACATCGTTGCCCTCATGACAGAGCTGCTTGATCTAAAGGGACACGAGAGAATCCTCGAAATAGGAACAGGTTCGGGCTATCAAACAGCAATACTTGCGGAGGTTGCAGAGCAGGTATATTCAATAGAAAGGATCCCGGCACTTGCAAAAAGAGCAAGAAAAATGTTAGATGACCTGAAATATACAAATATAATTATAACAATCAGTGACGGCACATTAGGGTGGAGAGAATACAGTCCCTTTGATGGCATCATTGTTACTGCCGCTGCACCGATAGCGCCAAAAACGCTTCTTGCACAGTTAAAGCCTGGTTCCAGACTTGTTATTCCCGTTGGGGAGGAATTTGTACAGGATTTAATAGTATATACAAGAGAAGATGGAGACTCGTTCAGCAAGGAAAATTACGGCGGGTGCAGATTTGTGAAACTCATAGGGGAACAGGGGTGGAGAGGTTGAAGGAAGAAGGAAGGCAGCATAAACTTCCGTACTATGAAGAATTTCAGGTAGAAAATCTTTACCTCAAAGAACTGAGGAAACTTCCCGTTCTGTCCTTGAAAGAAGAGTTGGAATATGCCAGTAAGATAGCCCTGGGAGATACCGAAGCAAGACGAAAGCTTATAGAAGCCAATTTGAGGCTCGTCGTAAAGATCGCAAGAAAATATACAAGCCAGGGGGTCTCCACACTTGACCTCGTCGAAGAAGGTAATATCGGTCTGATGAGGGCTGTTGAAAAATATGATCCTGCGAGGAACTGCAGATTCTCGACATATGCAGCATGGTGGATAAAGCAGTCCATCGAAAGGGCGATAGCAAATTATTCAAGAACGATAAGGTTGCCCATCCATATCTCTTCAAGAATTTACAAAATATCGAAAACCATAAGCGGCTACACGGAAAAGGGAGAAAATGAACCGACATCTGAGGATATTGCTTATCAGACAGGTCTTCCCTTGGAATTTGTAAAAAATCTTTTTTCCGTAGTAATCAGAACCTACTCTCTCGAAAC
The DNA here is from genome assembly GCA_026388245.1 of Pseudomonadota bacterium. Taxonomy (GTDB): domain Bacteria; phylum Desulfobacterota; class Syntrophorhabdia; order Syntrophorhabdales; family Syntrophorhabdaceae; genus MWEV01. Next base: position 13,827 of record JAPLKD010000118.1, read on the forward strand.
CCTCATTGGTGATGATAGCAAGCTCACCCTGGAGGATATTCTGCCAAATACATATTTTGAGGAACCTTTATCAGCATTTGAGCATGTAAAGAGAGTTGAAGAGGTCGCTTCATGGCTTGATGCATTAACAAACGACGAAAAAAAGGTCATCATAATGAGATATGGTCTTGATGATGAGGAAGCACAAACGCTCGAGGCTATAGGAAAGGTATTTGGAGTTACAAGGGAAAGGATAAGACAAATAGAACAAAAAGCCATAAACAAACTGCGGAAAATGGTTAAGAGAAAAAATATTGAACGAGAAAATATCTGAAGAAGCTTCCCATAAAAACCCCACAATCGACATAATCAAAAAAGGGTCGGTAATCACAATGATTACGTTAATCAGCAGGCCCCTCGGGTTTGTAAGGGAGGCAATACAGGCATATCTTTTCGGTGCAACACTTTTGGTGGACGCCTTTATCGTGGCATTCAACTTCCCGGAACTGATACAAACCCTCTTTTTCTCCGGGGCTACGAGCGCCTTCCTCGTGCCTGTTTGCTCAAAATACTTACACGATGATAAGGATTACTCCGCAATATATTCGACTTTCATCAATCTTTCCATAATTATAACATGTTTCATATCGCTCATATTTTTCATTTTCAGCGCAACCATCGTAGATATGATAGCCCCGGGATTCAACCCTGAAGCAAAAGACATCACAAAAAAGCTGTTTATCATCATGATACCCGTTATCAGTCTACATACAATACTTTCAGTCATGAAGGCCTTTCTCAACGCAAAGGAACATTTTGCAGCCCCTGAAATGTCAGGAATCATATGGAATATTATTTTTATTCTTGCAGCACTGCTATTAAGTAAAACCTACGGCATATACAGCCTTGCCATCGGCGTTACAATAGGTTCTGTTCTTCAGATTATGGTCCAGTATCCCTATCTTAGAAAGTTTAATATCAGATACAAAATTTCCCTGGCCTTCAAACACCCTGCGATACGGGAAGCAAAAAGGCTTTTCCTGGGCGCCCTTATCGCTACATCTATTGTGCCCATAAACAGTTTCGTTGGAAGGATCATTGCATCGTATCTCCCGCAGGGAGAAGTAGCCTCCCTTTCATATGCCTTCCGGATTTTCATACTTCCATTCAGCCTCTTCGCTGTCCCTATCTATACGGTTACATTTTCAAAACTGTCCAGACTCTACCACAAAGATGACTGGAAGGGCATTTACGCAAACATAGACAGTTCCATAATTCTGCTCTGTATCACGCTCATTCCTGCATCGATTTTTCTCTGCTCCATGGGTGATATCTGCATAAAGATTCTCTACGAAAGGGGGGCCTTCACTTCAAAAGAAACACTCCTTACAAATAAGGCCCTTTTCGGGTACAGCACAGGACTCCTCTTTTATGCACTATCAATCTCACTTGTGAGAATTTTTAATGCCTTCCATGATATGAAAACACCTGCCATTATTGGAATAACATCAATTGTAATAAATGCAATCCTTGCAGCATCCCTCATGGCCCCATTCGGCAATCTCGGCATTTCCCTTGCCACTTCCATTGTCTCTCTCTACAATTTTTTCATGCTCTTCATATACCTAAAGAAAAAAATTCACTATCGGTTAACGGGAAAAACTTTGAGGGATATAATAAAATCTTTACTGGCCGGACTTGTTCTTCTAATATTGCTGTTTATGTGTAAATATTTTATGGATGGCAAAGTTTATGTATCGTTACTGACAGGCATATTACTCACCATTATCGTATATGGTGTGGTTTTCAAAAACTACTATCTTCTTTATCTAAAACAAAAGGGTTAGACATTACTTTTTTTCCACAAAATGTGGTATACATAAATAATCAGGTTCTCATATGATAATTTAGACGGGGGATAAAGTTGACTTTTAACTCAAGACAGATATCTCGGAAATATATTATAAATAAAATAAAATCATTTTACGAAACTAATTACGCCATTAGCGATATCGGGATTATTGAAATTGCATTGGATGATGTGGTTGAACTCTTCAATGGTAAAAAGAAGGGTTTCCAAAGATGCGATGCGCAGTATCATGACCTGACCCATACCCTTCAGGTTGTACCGCCCTTCATAGAAATTATTGATGGCTGGAACAAAAGCGGAAATATGCCAAAAGTGTCAAATACATATTTTGATACAGGAATAATCGCGGTTTTATTGCACGATACCGGTTATATTAAAAGAGAAGGCGACTTGAGTGGCACAGGGGCAAAGTACACATTTGAACATATACAAAGAAGTATCGATTTTGTAAACCACTATTTGTCGCATATGGGGTTAGATAACCAAAAAATCGCTCAATTTAAAAATATCATCAGTTGTACCGGTGTAAGCATTAACCTTCTGGATATTCACTTTCATTCGGAAGAAGAACGGATCATAGGATATGCACTCGGGACAGCGGACCTCCTCGGCCAGATGGCTACAGATGATTACCCGGAAAAATTGCGCATTCTTTATAATGAATTTGAAGAATCGTATCACTATATGGGGATAGAGAAGGCTCGTGCAAAAGGCATAAAAATATTTGAGAATGCCGATGAACTGCTGATGAGTACAAAAAGCTTCTACGATGCCGTTGTAATGGACCGCTTCAGGAAAATGGACTCAGTGTATAAGTATATCGAGTTTAATTACGCCAACATGAAAAATCCTTATATGGAAGCCATCGAAGAAAACATCAGAAAGATTGAAAACAACCTGTAAGGAAAAATACCCCTCTGTCAGTACCATTACTCAAACAGAGCATATAAGAATTGTGAAGGAAATCTTTTCTACCGTAACAAAAAGATACGATTTCCTCAACCATTTCCTCAGCATGCGCCGGGATATTGCCTGGCGGCGTTTTGCCGTTAAAAAAATGCATTTTCTTCACACTCACCGGCTGCTTGATGTAGCATGTGGAACGGCAGACCTTGCGCTTATGGCAGCGGCAAGGTATCCCGAAATTAACGTTACAGGAATCGATTTTGTGCAGGCAATGATTGACGCCGGGCAAAAGAAAATCAATAATAAAGATCTTTCAGTCAGAATAAAACTCGTCCGCGGTGATGCCCTTTCTTTACCCTTTAATGATAATACTTTTGATGTTGCAGGCATTGCTTTCGGTATAAGGAACATCCCCGACAGGATATCTGCACTTGAAGAAATGTTACGGGTTATAGTTCCCGGCGGCCGGATAATGGTTCTCGAAATGACATTTTCCAGAAATTCGATATTAAGAAAACTTTACCATACTTATTTAAACCGTATTCTGCCGCACCTCGCAAAAAGGTTTTCCATGAACGCAGGCGCTTATTATTATCTTGCTGATTCTATTATGAATTTTCCTGCACCTGATGAATTCGCACAGATAATGGAAGAAATTGGCTTCGAGCAGGTAAAAAAATACAGACTGACTCTTGGTATAACCTATCTGCATACAGGAATAAAACCTGGATTGCCACACCCTCCAGGTTTGCAACAACTTTGTTAAATATTTTTGTTTTCTTTTCGTGAGTTGACTCAATTTTTTCCTTGTGTTAGCATGTGCTGGTATAATGTCTCCTGCGCATATAATGGAATTCCATATCTCCCGCAAAGCAAGGGACCTTTACCGGTTCGATGATGCCCTTTTTTCATTGAGCGGTAACGTTGTCTTTGCAAACTTTCATGCTGCACGCATGTTCGCACAAAAAATTAACCAGAAAAAGGACCTCGTTACTTTTCCGGAGCAGGCGGTCAAGGCAGGCCAGATTAATGCAATGGGTCTTATCGATGAAGTCCTCCATTACGTTGTGGCCTTATACCGGGAAGAAATCGACCCGCAAATAACGGAAAAAACCCTTGCCTGGCTATATGAAAAACTCGGAAAAGCAACAGTTGACACAATGCTTTACAGGTTTACTGACGAATTTCCACCGGTATCGGTGTATAAAAACCAAGCAGATATTGAACACTACCTTGAAAGCAGCACGTCGAACATTCCTAACAGATTGATCGCTCTGGAGGAAATGATCCTGCTCTGGCTCACCAATATGAATCCGGCATTCCTGCCTTTTGGTGAACTCTTCGATGATACGACCCTGAAAAAAGAAATGGGCTATCTCAAAGTAATATCAAGCTTAAAGGACTTCTTTGAAAAGGCTCCGCCTTTTGGCCCCGATAGCCAAAACCTTATCGATATGCTCCGCAGCCCAGCTGTGGCAATACCTTATTCTCTACCGGGGCAGATCGAATATATCAGGGAGCACTGGGGTTTTCTATTGCGAAAATTCCAGTATCGAATCCTGGGGAGTCTTGACCTGATAAAAGAAGAAGAGAAGATCACCTTTGCGGGGCCGGGGCCTATGGAAGTCCTGAGGCTCATCGGAATTGACCTTGAAGCTGAACGTTTCAGTCCTGATCTTGACTGGATGCCACGGCTTGTTTTAATTGCCAAGAATATCTATGTCTGGATAGACCAATTATCAAAAAAGTATGGACAAAATATAACGCGCCTTGACCAGATCCCGGATGAAGAACTCTATATGCTTCAAAAACAGGGTTTTACAGGATTGTGGCTCATAGGGGTCTGGGAGAGGAGCCCCTCATCACAGAAGATCAAACAGCTATGTGGTAATCCGGAGGCTGTTTCTTCTGCATATTCACTCTTTGACTACACAATTTCTAATGACCTGGGCGGCGAAGAGGCTTACCAGGCATTAAAAGACAGGGCCTGGAAGCGGGGCATCCGCCTTGCCAGTGATATGGTGCCAAACCATACCGGTGTTTTTTCAAAATGGACAACAGAACACCCGGACTGGTTTATTTCGCTTAATCATAACCCTTTCCCATGGTATTCGTTCAATAAATATGACCTTTCACCGGACAGGCGGATTGGCATCTTCATCGAAGACCATTATTTCAATCGTACCGATGCAGCGGTAGTGTTTAAAAGGGTTGACCGGGAAACAGGCGAAGAAGCATATGTCTATCATGGAAACGATGGGACGAGTATGCCCTGGAATGATACGGCACAACTCAATTACCTTAAACCGGAAGTCCGTGAAGCCATGATTCAGACTATTCTCCATGTTGCCCGCAAATTTTCAATTATCCGTTTTGATGCGGCCATGACATTGACGAAAAAACACTATCAGCGGCTCTGGTTTCCTGAACCCGGTAAAGGGGGAGCAATACCAACCAGGGCAGAATATGGCTTAACAAAAGATGTGTTTAATAAACTTGTACCGAACGAGTTCTGGCGGGAGGTTGTGGACCGGATTGCTGTTGAGGCGCCTGATACATTGCTCATGGCGGAAGCATTCTGGCTGCTCGAAGGTTACTTTGTTCGCACCCTTGGGATGCACAGGGTATATAACAGCGCTTTTATGAATATTTTGAGGGATGAAGACAATGCAAAATACCGCACCGTTATGAAAAACATTCTTGAATTTGATCCGGAAATCCTCAAAAGACTTGTGAATTTTATGAATAATCCTGATGAAAAGACTGCCGTTGAGCAATTTGGTAAAGATAAGAAATATTTCGGCATCTGTACTATGATGGTAACCATGCCAGGTCTCCCGATGTTTGGTCATGGTCAGGTCGAAGGGTACACGGAAAAATACGGGATGGAATACAGCAGGGCCTATTGGGATGAAATACCCGACACATATCTTGTCCAGCGTCACGAAAGGGAAATATTCCCTCTATTGCATAAAAGGCACCTTTTTGCAGGTGTAGAAAATTTTCTTTTGTATGACTTTTTTTCAGATCATGGAAATGTCAATGAGGATGTCTTTGCATTTTCTAACAGATACAATAACGAGCGCACTATTGTTGTATACAACAATAAAAATAGCAATACAAAGGGGTGGATAAAGACTTCGGTTGCCTATTCAGCGAAAAAAGGACCGGATGGAACACGGATACTGTCCCGGGAAACATTAGGAAATGGACTGAACTTTAATAATGGTGACAATTATTTCACTATTTTCAAAGATCATACAACCAACCTTGAATATATCAGAAAAAACAGAGAACTCTTTGACAAAGGCCTTTTCATGGAATTGGGACCCTACGATTATCATGTATTCATTGATTTTTACGAAATTCAGGACAACGAAAGGCAGCATTATGCATCCCTCGCCTCGTATCTCAAGGGACGAGGTGTTCCAAACATAGACGAGGCGCTCCATGAGGTATTTCTGCAACCGGTTCACCGTAGCTTTGGCGAACTGGTAAATGCCCACACCCTGAGGAGATACACTGAGATCTATGATGATTTTTCTGACAAAAACATTAAAAAGGTTCCTGAAGCATTCATAAATGAGATTGAAGGAAAAACAGTAGACCTCCTTCGCGAAATCACGTTCTTCCTTAACATTTCGGGTGATGAGTTAAAGATTGCCCGTGACATAACACATATTGCAGAAGTAATTCCTGGGTTATCCCACATAAAGAGAAACCTCACCTCATCACAAGACAAAAAAAGCAAAGACATAATCACATATGTTCAATCTTACTTAAAAGATAATCAGGGCTTCCTTTATACCATTTTCGGATGGTTGTTTGTCCACAGATTAGGATGTATCGTTGATAACGAACCTGAACAATCTGCCTTAAGCCGGAGCTGGATTGACGAATGGAAGCTCGGTCTCATTATCACCGATACACTCATGGAATGCGGCTATGATGAACAGCAAAGTACATGGTCTCTGCTAACGACAAAAATCCTGACAACCCACCAATCCTGTCTTATTAAATCAAAGGAAGGGCAAATTCTTACATTACTCGAATCCCTGTTTTCAGACCCGGAAGTTCAGCACTTTCTACAAGTAAATCGCTACAAGGAAGCCCTCTGGTTTAATAAAGAATCTTTCGAGCAGCTTATGGGATGGATTTTTATCGTTTCAATTATTACGCTCTTTTCAGACCCTTCCCTGTCAGCACGCGACGCAACAAACGAGGTCATTTCGCACTTTAAAACAGTTAATCAACTCCTGAATATATCAGAACAATCGAATTACCAGGTCGAAAAGCTGCTGGAAATAGCAAAGACCGGGGAAATTCACCGGGGCTCAGTTTTTTCGGCCCCCCTTCAATGAAAAACTAATCTGCCAAATCGCTGGCATCTTCTTTACCACTTGCAGCAGAAGAAGCCCCTGTATCTTCCGGGTACGCCGGATGAAAATCGTGTATTGTAGTATGTTTAGCAATTAAGTCCTTTGTATCAACTACCCCAAGCTGCCCAAACAAGAAAGCAAACTGGTCATAGAGATGCTCTGCAACTTTTGCCCGGATATCTTCCGGCATAGTCCATATCATCCATTTGAAAGGACCTGTTGCTTGTTTACGCGTGCTGTATGCAAACTGTGCAAAAGTCTTACCGGCTTTCCAGTCTCCTCTAAATTTATCAGCCAAAAATTGTTCTATTTCACTCTGTGCACCTTTTACTTTATAGATTCCGCTATCAAAGGTAATATTCTGAAAACCGGTAGCAAGATGTACTTCTACGGCTTTATTTTGAGGAAACAAGCTAAAAGCATTATTCGGTAAAGTTGATGCCCCATGCTGAACTGAACCAGCCCATCCGTATTTTTTACCAAAATCTGTTGCCATCCTCAATATTTCAAAAGCTATAGAAACATCAGCGACTGATCCATCTGGAAGCGGGGTGCCTCCGTGGGAGGTACCATCATTTACAGCTATCTTACGAATACCAAGTGCAGGGTCAATTCCCAACCGTTTCATATTTGCAATAATACCTTCAGCATAGGCTTCAAGGTCTTCCTTCCTGGTATTCATCTTCCCGACCTCACCGGTTTCTCCACCCAATAACACTGTCCATGGAATTCCAAGTTCTTTTTCCAGTGCCCTTACATCAGCAATTTTCTCGGTAGTTAATCTGGCATTTTCTGCTTGCTGCTCTTCAAAGGATAGATTTTCTTCGATTCTTCGCTCAAAAGGAGACATATCCAGATCAATTGACCCAAAACCTGCTGCCAATAAATCTTGAATAAGCCTTCTGTGTGCGTTTATTTCCTTTTCTCCTGCTGATCCGCCTTCCCTTACCGGTTTGGATTTCAACTGCACATGATCACCCTGCAAGAAAAGCGGACCCTCAAAACCTTCGAGCATTGCCGCAGCTTGAAGGACTGCAGCAAATTCCGCCGGGCTTTGATTGGTATAGCCCATTTCAGAGCGGGCGATCTCAACGATGAGTGCCCCGACTTTGTTATCGTTGGCAGCCTTGAACAGCGCTCTTGCAGTATCTAATGTGCCTACGCGAATATTGACTGCAGGAAAAGACATTTCTCTATTTATCCGGCCCTCCGCTATGGCAACATACGCTTCCTGCGGTGAAGCCAGCTTTACATTAAGCTGTTGTGCACCTTCGCCTATTATCCATCCGGACAATGCCTGCACATCCGCTGGAGCGCTCCTGTCGCCAAAATCCGCCGCATTAGCCGCCAATGTCGGCAATGAACCCTTAAAGGCATCCACATTATCTATATGAAGTGCACCCTTACTGATAGTTGCACCTTTTAAACCATTACTCATTAGATCTGCTCTATTTGTAAATACTTTTATCGCTGATGTTTGATGGATCATATTCGCCCCAATTCTTAATGCCATTTCATTTCCTCCTTTAAAGATTTTATCGTTTCTTGAGTACCTCTGCAATCTCATCTACCAGCGGCTTTGAACCAACATAAAGGGCAGTCCTTTGATGCTGGCTCTTCGGCTGGATTTCAAGTATCGGCGTTCCCGTTTCATCCACAGCATCTCCACCGGCCTCCCGGCACATGAAGGCTACAACAGCAGCCTCATACATAAGTCGCAGTTTCCCCTCAGGCCTGTTTTTCGTTGGATTCGGATGGTTCACAATAGCAGGATACATGAACATACCACCGTTGGAAAGGGTCCGATGAAAATCCCCTGCCAGGGCGCCGAGGTATCTATAGGAATACTTTTTTACATTTTCGCTTATCCACTCCTGGACCCGATATGCAAAGGTAGAGTGGTTAGCAGCGTTAAATGACAACTCCCAGCTCTTTTTATCCTTCGGGAGGACCATACTGACAGGTTTGACATAGTTCATTGTATCATCTATATGGAATCTCCATGTTCCGGCTTCTTTCAATGCAAGTGTAAATGTGCCTGTGGGTATCACAAACATGCCCGCTGCTATGTAATCTTTTCCTGCCCTCAAATGGCAGTCCTCAGGTCCATCGAGATTTCTCTTGGCAATACCGAAGAGAAAGCCAACAGGCAGACCGTGGGCAACGTTCGATGAACCATCGAGTGGGTCAAAATAGACGAAATAACGGCCGCCTTCTTCATTAAGCGGTATAATATCATCAGCTTCCTCACTGACCGCATGGATTACCCTGTTCGTACTCTTCAGGTAATGGATTGTAATCTCATGTGCAATCTGATCCATGCGCATCACATCTTCGCCCTGCACGTTGATTGTGTTTGCAAACCCCAGGTTACCTTTTAATGCGCCTGTCAGGTAGTAGTGCTGAATATGCTTCGCTGCACTGACCAGGGCATCCATCAGGATGAGAAAGTGGTATGTACGATTGTGTTTTTCCTGATGGTCAAGTAAAAAATTCAAAAAGGATTGTTCAAGCTGTATCATGTTAGCTCCTTTGAAGAATTGATAGTAAATTATATTCATTTACTATAAAAGAATCTGTTAAATCAATAAAATCCTTAACAAAGGCAGCAATTCTCGGTGAACTGTTTCTTTTAGGTATAATAAGCCCTGATTGTCCGTTCTTTCGCTGTCATCCAGGTTATTTTGAGCTTATTACTGTGTCACTTTTCCGGGGTGATGAGGTTGCAGGGGGTTACAACAAATGAAGGGTAGAAATATGGGTATACCTTTCCTCACTGCCTTCTTTCTCTCGCCCACTCACTTCGTTCGTTCGAGGCGCAGAGTTCGCTGAGAGAAGATGTTTTTTTTGCTGGAATGACGAGAAGGATTCATGCCCCTCGGCATTGGTAACCTGATATCTGGCTCGGGGTTGATTCGTTGCCAGCAAACCCGCACACCCTTGCGGGTAAAATTTACTTCTGCCCTGCAAGGGCATGAAGTGTGAGCAGGATCAGTCAGTCTCCATGATACTGGTCACAAATATACCGCCTTTCTCTGCGAACTCTGCGTCTCTGCGAGAGATAAAATATTCTGTCTGAATCTCATCAGGGAGTTTTAGAAGTGAAATCGCGTTAAACGGCGTAGGTATTGACTTTCCTACGATATTAAGAATCTCCAAAACTGTTTCGGAGAGTTCCGGTTCCTCGGAAAAAAGTTTCAAAAGTTAAATCGTGCCAAGCAACGTCCGTATTGACTTTGCTGAGATTTCAACAATTGCTAAAAACGTTTTAGCAACTTCCTCTGACAGGTCCTAATATAATAAAAAGTGAATATTTCAAATTGCTATACGTAATAACTTCACCTACAAATCAAGCATATAGTCTTTTAGCTTTGATCGTGAATTACGGGTTGAAATAAAGTAATCTACATGACGATACAATGGTTTTCGATACAATCATAACTCAAAAACCTAAATCATTTTAGGGTATATTTCAGTCAGTTCTTAGCTTCATCGATCCTCTTCATCTCTATACGAAGCTGACTGGCTTTTCCGCTCACGAAGTGTCCTTTCATGATATCCGGTTCGCTCTTCTCTACCGTGAAAGAAAAGTCGTATTGGCCCCTCCCTCCACCGCCTCCCTTCGATGTTCCGGTTTTACCCTTCGGATCATCGACTGTTCCGGTTAATATATGCGATGGATGGTTAGGTGGCGACTTAATAGAATTTAAATGAGGAGTCGAATACTCTATTATTGCCTTCCCCTCGGAATAATTAACTCTGGCCTTCTGTATCCTTGCCCAGTTAGGCTTACAATGGCAACTTCCCTGAGCAGTTGTAAATTCTCCCCAGGAATAAACCAACTGAGCAGAATCCTTGTCGACTTTCTCGACGCAAATGACACAATCCCAATTCCCTTTTGAATTCCATTTACCGCTCCATTTGCCTGAAAGGGATTTAATCTCTTCCGGTAAAGACGGATCAGGGGGGACAATGTTTATGTCGGAAAGCAAAGGAGCCTTCTGAGACAAACCAACAGACATGAAGCCTCCCGTTAACAAAAAAGCTAACGCAATAAACAGGACTTTTTTCTTCATATAACCCTCCAGTCTTTATAAATGATCTGACCATAAATTTGTCACATTTTAAATTGGAGTTCTGCCATTTTAGTATTCCCAAACGTCAGGCCGATAATAACGTTTCGTTTATTCCCAATTGTAATATATCATACAAAACAAAAAAGAAAAAATCGATTTCAGGAAGCTATACGTAACAAAACCTGCTTTTTCTCTTAATATTAGCTACTTACACCCTGTTTTCCTTTTGTATGTTTTCTTCTCTCTCTTTCACAATACCTTTTTCTCGTTTATACGGCCTTCATCCCCTATATTGCTCCTATCCCGCCCGCAGCAGCTAAGTGTTGGATGACACATGGAATCACTCACGCGCAAATTTGTCATTGCATCGTTCATTCAAGAACTCGGGAAACCTCCGTTCTTTGTAGTCAGTAACACAAGTCCAAGAAATATTCTTTTCCAGTACAGTCGGCGTGAACTGAATTATCTTTCCATTCAACTCCTTACGACCATCCATGACAAGTTTGATTATACCGGTGAACCCTTGACCAGCCATGACAATTTTGATCGTACCGTTGTCGTCTATAGATATTGCAGATATTGCGTGAGACGAAACGAATGGTTGGCTGGAGAATTCCGCTTGGGTCGGCCATTTCGCATTCTCCAGGTAGTAAATTTGGGAAAATCTGGCGGCTAATTCTCCTGTTCTCACCGCTTCGCCACTGTGCGTTTTTTGAATACGGTCAATCTGAAAATGTATTCCGATGCTGCCCAGAACTCCAACTATCGCCAGAGCAATTACAACCCGAATCACATTTGCACGCAGTTCAGATCGTAACGGTTTGCCTTGATTCGTCAGTTTCTTTGGGTTCGATCCACTCATATTTTTCTCCTTTACATGTGCCTCTGTTCTTTCCTCCTTCAACCTACCTATTTTCCTTTCCCCTATGTAAAATAAACGGTATTTATTCAATTTTATAACACCGCCAATCTGCTCCAAGGTAGTATCCTGGGCTACATCCGCGACATTGTCCATCGACACAGACGCTATTTCCAGTGCAGTAAGTGTTCTCACCACAGGCAGCATGACATTTCTCATCAGAACCAAAAACATATCCGGCAGGGCACGGATGGTATCTTTTATCTTGGGCATCTTTTAACTCTTTAGGGTTTCTAAATTCCCACCCGTGAAAATATCGCGGGTTATCAACACGGCAAACATTCAAGTCAGGACATACAATAAATCCTCCAGTAGTTTCGAGTGCAATCCGCTTATTAAGAGATACCTCCGCTATTACCCAAGCATGGTTTGCTTCTTGAATGTCTGTAACATCTTTTCCAGTGTTACCTACTACTAAAATTGCATTAATTCCTTTGGTTTTGGCCATATTCCATACATCAATTGCCATATCAACGCACACAAATAAATCAGTCATGCTATATGTGTGCATCTTATGATATTCCTCAACAATGTTTTTCACTATTCTTGTATTTCGCTCTTCCTGATTTTCAGTAGTAGATAATGGGGAAACTTGAGGGGTTGATTTGATTTTGTCTTTCTTTCCGATAAAAAGTGTCAAGATTGCTAATAGCAATAAACAAGCTACAATGATTACTTTTTTATAACTATGTATATCTGTTTTTTCATCACCCTTGGATGGTATGGATTCAGATGGAGGTGTGGACAAACTGATCTTTTGCTCTTTTCTTTTGGCAGCAATCTCTGTATTTTGTGTTTCAGTTTTTAAATTATCCCACTGAATTTTGGATTTTAGGGCTTGCCATTCCTGGTCGTACTGTTTTGTCTCTTCCTTTTTGCCGGGATCATCCACTGTCGATTTCCCCCTATATTAACTGATCGGAATTTGCTTTTTAATATACGATATTAATAGCATAGGAAAACCGTAATATCAATGCTAAAGCGTTGATATTACGGTTAAATACCCGATAATATCTACCAAAAAATCAATATCTACATTAGGTGTTTGCCAGTTGAAACGCGATACGAACTGTTTATCAGTGAAGCTCCCCGCCTACAAGGCGGGGAGCTTCACTATGCTGTTTAATCAGGTTTGATACCGGCGGCGCGGATCAAAAATGTCCCTCAGCCCCTCTCCAAGAAGATTATAGCCCATTACTGTAAAAAAGATCGCAAGCCCTGGATAGAGACTCAGCCACCACGCAACCTCGATGTTATCCTTGGCCTGCGTGAGAATGTTGCCCCAGCTCGGCGTTGGAGGCTGAACCCCGATACCGAGGAAACTAAGTGCGGATTCAGTAAGTATAGCCCCGCCTATTCCAAGTGTTGCAACAACATATATAGGTGAAAGGGCATTCGGCAGAACATGTTTGAAGATTATCCTGTATTCCGAAAACCCCATAGCCTTGGCCGCAAGGACATACTCTTTGCTTTTAATGCTCAATATCTCTGCCCTGATAAGCCTTGCAATACCCATCCAGCTTGTAAGACCGATGACAATCATTATGTTCCAGATGCTCGGCTCAAGGAGGGCAATGACAGCCAGTATTAAGAAGAAAGTAGGGAAACACATCATAAGATCAACAAACCTCATAATAACTTCGTCGATAACGCCCCCATAGTACCCGGAAATTGCCCCTATTATAATCCCTATCATCACTGCAATTCCTACAGAGACAAAACCAACAAGCAGCGAAATCCTGCTTCCATAGACAACCCTTGAAAAGACATCCCTCCCGAGGGTATCTGTTCCAAAAGGATGCGAAAATGAAGGCGATACCAGCACACTCTTCAAATCCGGCTCTACCGGGTTATGGAACGAGATAAAAGGCGCAAACAAGGCGCATATGAACATGGGGATTAAAATGATTAATCCCGCCATTGCCAGGTGGTGTTTACGTATTCTTCTTAATAGTTCCATAAATCGTCCAGTATCAGTTGCTGGATTCTGGATGCTGGTTAAAACCAGTTTCAAGTATCCAGTATCGCATCAAAGGTTATTTCACTCAACACTCATAACTCAAAACTTAACACTGTCTATTTCAGTCGTAATGTTACCCTGCTTATTCCATCGGGCAATAATGTCAATTCAAATCCCAATTTTCTGCAAACCTGGAGCATACGGTCATTTTCTGTGAGTACAATACCGTAAATCTCTTCCAGCTCCTTCTCCTGTGCTATGCCTATCATCATATCGATGAGCGTATACCCCAGACCTTTCCCCTGAAAATCATCATGGACAAGAACTGCAAATTGGCCGCTCTTAAGATCGGGTTCAATGATGAGTCTCCCGATACCGACAATTCTTCTCTTCTCCCCTTCCCTTACTTCCGCTACAATGGCCATCTCCTTGTCGTAATCAATATTGCAGAACCGTATAAGCATCTCGTGGGTTATATCACTGATAACGCTGAAAAACCTTTCTTTTAATGTCCGTTCGGAAAGGGTCGTAAGCAGCTCATGTTCCAGCGGTTCATCTTCGGGTCTTATGGGTCTTAAAAGAATCTCTGTCCCATCAGGCAATCTGCACGGCATCACATATCGTGAGGGATATGGGGTGAAAACGAGGTGTGAATAGGGTGATGAGTAATCCGCAGCCTCCCTGTCAACGATAACCCTCGTATCAAGGGCATATGCTTTGCCATTCGATATGGCAATAGGGTTAATATCCATTTCTGCAATCTCAGGAAAATCAACGATTAAATTCGAAAAACTGACGATTATCTCTTCGAGTTGCCTCAGATCTGCCGGTGGCCTGCCTTTGTATCCCTGAAGCATTTTATACACTTCCGTCTCCTCCATAAGCCGCCGTGCAAGTGTCTGGTTGAGGGGCGGTAAACCTATGGAAATATCTTTAAATATCTCGGTCCCGATGCCACCCATGCCGAAAATGATAACAGAACCATAATCCCTGTCTTTTTTTGACCCAAGAATGATTTCATAATCTATCTTCTCAAGCATTTTTTGAACGATTATACCCTTTATTGATGAATGCGGGGCATTCGCCTTAACTTCTGTGTTTAATCTGTTATACGCCTCCCTCAATTCCTTTTCAGACCGTATCCCTGTTATAATACCCTCTATATCCGTTTTATGAAGGATATCGGGAGAATCAGCCTTCAGAACGACAGGATAACCGATTCCCCTGGCTATCCTCTGCGCCTCCTCGATACTTTTTGTCACCACTGTTTTAAATGCAGGTATCCCATAGATTGTCAGGAAGCTTGCCGACTCTTCAGCATTCAATACCGTTGTTTTCTCTCTCAGGGCCTTCCTTATGAGGGCCTTTAAGTGATGTTTCGGCGATATATGCCCTACCGACAATTCGGATGGTGTTTCATAGAGTAAATCGAGATTTCTTTTGTACTTGTACATATAGAGATAGGTTTTTACTGCCTCTTCAGGGGTCTCATATGTTGGTATATCATGGCGGAGGAGAAATTCCACGGCCTCTTTCACGCTTATTCCGCCCATTCTCGTACAGATAATGGGTTTTTGCGTCTTTTTCGCTAATTCAACGACTGTCTGGGCAAGCTCAACCCGTTTTGCAATAGCACGCGGTGCATGGATGACGAGGATGCCATCTACATTGTGGTCTCTAATGCATATGTCTATAGCGTTCGCATACCGTTCAATATCAGCATCTCCAAGAATATCAACCGGGTTGCCCTTACTCCAGTTGGGGGGCAAAACAGAATCAAATTCCCGGAGGCTTTCCCCGGAAAGCCTTGCAAGCTCACCGCCCAGAGACAAAAGCGTATCCATGGCTATGATACCCACACTGCCTGCATTGGTAATGATTGCCAGTCTTGGACCTTTCGGCAAATAATTGTAATCGAGTACCTCTGCCACATTAAAGAGATCAACCACCTCTTTTACCCTTACAAGACCGACCCTCTTGAATGCAGCATCATATACCTTGTCGCTTCCTGCCATTGCTCCGGTATGTGACATGACAGCCTTTGCGCTTTCCGCAAATATCCCCGGTTTCAGGATAACGATCGGTTTGTTACGGGCAAAACCTCTCGCAGCGCTTAAAAACTTCTTTGCATTCCCCACGTTTTCCATATAGATCATGATACTTCTCGTATCGTAATCATCTCCAAGGAAATCTATAAGATCACCGAAATCCACATCAATCATGGAGCCGAGGGTCGCAAACATGCTGAATCCGATATGTGCATTGGTTCCCCAGTCAAGGATAGCGTCTCCTAATTGACCGCTTTGAGAAATAAGTGCAATATTCCCCGGTTCAGGATTATTCCTTAAAAAAGATGCATTGAGACCTATATGGGGCCGGATAATACCCATGCAATTCGGGCCTAAAACCCTGATGCCATATTTTTTCCTGATCTCTGTTATCTGGTCTTCTAACCTATTTCCTTCCTCGCCAACTTCCCTGAAACCTGATGACACTATTATTACCCCTTCAACGCTCGCCTTTCCACACTCATCAACGCATTGAGGTACTGTATCAGCCCTTGTAGCTATAATTGCAAGGTCAATAAGCACAGGAATATCGGTGATACCCGGATAACACTTCAGGCCAAGCACCGCCTCTCTGTTCGGGTTCACGGGGTATATCTTTCTTTTGTCTGACAGGAGAAGGTTTTCAAGAATAGTCCTTCCGATAGCCCCTTCCTTTTCGCTTGCACCGATAAGGGCCACAGTCTCCGGGTTGAACATCTTACGTATATCGCCCATTTTTCACCCTTTTTTCATCAAAGTCAGTCTAACGCTTCTACAATCTACCACCACATCAGGAGAAAATCTATTCAAAATAGATGGTTTACATTATTTACATTTTTTGCACTTATGCTACACTGTGAAGATCCTGGAACCTTTGGAATATTGGAATGAAAATGGGAATTTTACAAACACTGTTTCGAGGCAGAAAAAGACGACGATTCGCAGCATGGCAGATTGAACTTACTACGCTTTGTCCGCTGCGGTGTACCATGTGCATCAAAGAAGAGTATAGAGACTGGCACCGGAAAGACATGGACATTGATGACTTCAAAAAGATTGTACCTTATATGAAAGATGTGGAAAGCGTGGTGCTTGAAGGATGGGGCGAATCGCTGCTACACAAAGATTTGATAGAATGCATCCATCTTGCAAAAAAGGAAGGGACACAGGTCGGTTTTGTTACAAGCGGTATGGGTCTTACTGATGAGTATACAACTAAGCTTACAAGAGCAGGGGTAGACTTCATTGGATTTTCACTGTCGGGCGCCACACCTGAAACACACAATTCCATCAGGGTAAATTCTGATTTTGATACGCTGATTAATTCAATTAAACTTTTCAAAAAGCTAAGCGACAAATATACTCCGCCCAACAAACCCAAAATGCACATCGTTTATCTCATGCTGAAAGAAAATATTGGCGAGTTGCCCATTCTCATTGACCTTGCAAAGGAAATTGACATTGAGGAGATCGTCCTTTTAAATATCATTCAGATTTCGAACCCATGGCAGGATGATAAAAAGGTTTTTACCTGTAATGATGGAGAATCCTATAGGGAGTTGATAAAAAAGGTTCTTAATAAGGCAAGACAGTCAAACATAAAACTCACTATACCCAATCTTTCACCAGGTGAAGTGTCCGTATGCAGTGAAAACCCTCTTAAGAATCTTTATATATCGGTTGAAGGTGAGGTATCGCCCTGCGTATATCTTTACCCTCCTGTAACCTCCCCTTTTAAAAGGGTTTTTTACGGCCAGGAGTACGATATCGACAAGGTGAGTTTTGGTAATATTTTTCGTGAATCATTTGAATCAATATGGGACAAAAAAGGATATGTCAACTTCAGGGACTGTTTTATTCAGAGGCAACAAAAATTTAAAGAAGTCTATCAGCCATTCCTCGAAATGAAAAAACCGGAAAAATCGGATATTCCTCTCACGCCTCTGCCCTGCAAAACCTGTTATAAGATGTTTGGATTTTAAGGGGAAGATACGAAAAAGGGCAGACAGAGTTTATCCTGTCTGCCCTTAACTGCTTAGTGCCTGCTGCTCAGCGCTTGGCTCATAGTGCTTTTTAAAACGTCGGCACCGGGAAGAGCACGCCGCCGAAAATCAGATATGCAAAAATGAGGGTCCAGACGACATTGAAGGCCTGGGCGATGAGAAATACTGCTGCCGGTTTACCGCCACCCATTGCCACAAGCTCTTTGAATTTGGTGTCAAGACCGATGCATAAAAATGCAAGGGTAAACCACCAACCCCTCAGCCCTGCAGTCACGCTCGTCACGGCCTTCGCTGAAGCTTCTGACATGAAGAAGGAAAATACAATGGACACTACGATAAAACCGACAACAAATTTTGGAAACCTGAACCATATTTCCATGACGCTCGGTTTTTCACCGGTTGCCTGCCCTTTAAAGCTGAACCATATAGCAAGCAGAAAGGCAACAGCGCCGATCAAAACGTTCTGTGCCATCTTTACAACAATAGCAACCGCCATAGCAGCATCCCCTGCTATGGCACCTGCAGCAACCACAGCGCCCGTTGTATCAATGGTACCACCGATCCATGCACCCGCTACTGCAGCGGACATACCCACTGCTTTCGCAATAAGGGGCTGAAAAATCAACATGGGGATGGCACAGAGAAGAACAAGAGATATGGTATGGCTTATCTTCTTCTGATCGCCTTTTACGGCTCCACCTGCTGCGATTGCTGCAGAAACACCGCAGATAGAAACCGCACTGCCGAGTATGGAGGCAAATTCATCGTCAAGCCCCATCTTCCTCGCCACCCACAAAGTGACATAAAACACCGCCCCTATTACTATGACGGCCTGGATCATGCCGTATGCCCCGACTTTCGCGATTGTGGTGAAGAGAACCTCGGCACCTAACAATACAAGACCGATTTTAATGAAAAACTCGGTCTTTACCGCAGTCTTGAGCCATTCAGGCACACCAACGGTATTACTGATCAATAGCCCGAAAAGCAATGCCCAGAAGACCACCTCAAGGCCATAATATGAAACCGTCGCATTACCCGCGACAAAGAATGATAAGGCGGAGAGTACATAGATGATCGGGAAGCCAGCGGTAAATTTGCCGACAGGCATCCCCATACAGGCCATGCCGATTGCACCGAGGATCCATAATCCAATGAGCAGATACAAGGCCTTAAGAAGGTTACCACCTGAAAGCACCTTTCCAATAGTGGCGCCTGCATCACCTTTTACATCTTTGGCGATTTTATCTGCCTTCTTCTTTACGTCTTTATCTTTTGCTTCTTTTGCTGCCTTCTCAAGCTTACCGGCAACATCGCCAGCAGCCTTTCTGTCCCTCGCGCTAAATGCTGCTTTCAGGGCAAGGGTCTGGCTCTGAATCCCTGCTTCTCCCTTTGTTTCTGCCTCCTTTGCGATAGACTCAACCATTGGTGTCAATTCAGAGACCTTGTCAAAAAATGCCCCGTCTCCCATCCACTTCCACCCTGGAAGTTTAAATGTGGCCCCTGCCATAAACACGATGAGGATGATAAACCCGATCCACACAGACATCCAGTCATCCTTTTTCCAGAGCGTCGTCCAGTCAATACTTTTCTGCTCTGCCATAATTACCCCCTTGTCTCGAAGATTGTTTAAACAAATAGCTACATTATAATCCTTAAATACCTTATTAGCGCAGTTTAACAAACTTGTCAACCCTTATATACTTAGCTCTTGCAAAATTACCGGAATGCGTTATATTTAAATGACTAAGCTGTTTTCAAGGAGGTATACATGGAGTATTCCAAAATGGTAATGGATCACTTTAAAAACCCACGCAACCAGGGTGTAATCAAAAATCCGGAGGGTGTCGGCGAGGTTGGCAATCCGATTTGCGGCGACATGATGAAAATTATGATAAAGGTCGAAGATGAACGGATTATTGATATAAAGTTCAGTACCCTTGGATGTGGAGCAGCTATTGCGGTTTCGAGCGTAGTAACGGATATGGCAAAAGGGAAAACCCTCAAGGAAGCAATGAAGATCACAAAGCAGAAAGTCGCTAAAACCCTTGGAGAATTGCCAAAGAATGAACTGCACTGCGCAAACCTCGGGGCTGATGCGCTTCACATGGCTATTATAGATTACTACAACCGGATAGCGGGAAAGCAAAAGGATACATCCAAAGAAAAGGTTGATTATATCGGCAAAAGAAAAGGCAAATGCTACTGCCCTTATTGTGATACGGTATTCCTTAGTGAAACGCTTTTCTGTGCAAAATGCGGTAAACCAACTGCAGGCCAGAATAAGTAATTGCCCATGTTTTATATCACATTACCGAATAAGGAGCTTAAGCGATGAATACCATCTATTTTGATCATATATCTGCTACACCGCTTCATCCTTTAGTAAAGGAAACGATGATCAATTTTATACAGCATGACAACTTTGGGAACCCTTTGAGTCAGCACCATATTGGCGATGCCGCTGTTGAGGCACTGGAAGGAGCGCGTGGCCAGGTGGCGCAACTCATTCATGCAAATCCTGAGGAAATCGTCTTCACATCAAATGGCACCGAATCAATCAATCACGCCATAAAAGGGGTTGCCTTTGCAAAATTCAAAAAAGGGAAACACATTGTAAGTACAAATATCGAACATCAGTCGGTAGCAAGGACATTGAGGGTACTTATGCGCCTGGGATACCAGGTCACTGCTATCCCTGTTGATAAATATGGCCTTGTTAACCCGAAAGACGTTGAAAAAGCGATTACCGAAGATACAATACTCGTATCCATCATGCATGCAAACAATGAAATAGGGACGATAGAACCTATCGCCGAAATCGGGAAAATCACCAGGGCAAAGAACGTGCTATTTCATACAGATGCTGTGGCATCTGGGGGGAATATCCCTATCAATGTTGACGAACTGGGGGTTGACCTCCTCAGCATTGCAGCCAACCAGTTTTATGGACCATCCGGTGCGGGAGCCCTTTACATACGCCCGAAAACTGAAATATTTCCCCTCATTGATGGCGGCACCCAGGAGAACAACAGGCGTGCCGGGACGCAAAACATACTCGGCAACGTAGGGATGGGCAAGGCCGCTGAACTGGCCCGTATGGAGATGCCCCAACGAACAGAACACCTGCTCAAGCTGAAAAAAGCATTCATTGAAAAGCTAAACACCCTTGAGGAGATTCACATTAACGGGCATCCCGAACTATCCCTCCCCGGTCTTGTTTCCGTTTCCGTAGAATATGTGGAAGGGGAGTCCATGATGATTATGCTCGCGGGTTCTTTAAGGGCATCACACGTCCTCATTGCTACAGGCTGCGATTATGTTACAGCCCAGGGGACACTCATCTTCTCTTTTGGCACGGGAAACACCCTTGATGATATTGACAAGGCCTTTGCAGCGCTTAACAAGAGCGTCGCATTCCTGAGGAGCATGTCACCGCTCTATAAGAAGAAATAGCTCATGGCTCTACATATCGTAATCTGCGGAGTTTGACAATAACGTAAACCTCTTTCCCCACATCAAGGTTCATCTCGTCGAAAGCGCTTTTTTGAAGCTCGGTGAGGAGATTGTTGCTGCCGATGGCAACACGCACCCTTATGGTAGAATTTATAGGTAATATTTCCGTTATAATACCTTTATAGCGGTTAAGGGCTGGACCTGGGGGTTTTGTGTCCGAGATGTAAATATCGTGGGGCGGGATTGCAAGCTTTTTTATGCTGCTCCCCTCGTAGGGAAGGATTATGCTCATATCTCCCGAAACGACTTCTACAAGACCTGTCGATAGAATATGGCAGTGATCGCAATTCAGGATGTTGGGCATCCCGATAAATTCAGAAACTATATCTGTTCTGGGACTAAAAAAAATATCATTCGGCGTTGCCAGTTGCTCAATCTGGCCTTTATGAATGATGGCTATCCTGTCGGCCATTTCTTCAGCCCCCAAAAGATCATGTATCACAAAAACCGATGTAATCTCCAATCTCTTCAAGAGGACACACAACTCTGTCCTTAAGTATTTCGATGTCTGGGGATCAAGACCTGACAAGGGCTCATCAAGGAGCAGAATCTTCTGAAAAGGGGCAATGGCCCTGGCGATAGCAACCCTCTGTTTTTCTCCCCCACTCAGATTATGGGGATACCTCTCTCTAAGGCCTCCGATATGGAGTGCATCAAGTAATGCCTCAACCCTCTTTTTTATTACCTTTTCCGGATAGCCCTGAACCTTCAATCCATAGGCAATATTGGAAGATACATTTAGATGGGGAAAAAGTGCCAGGTCCTGGAAAAGGTACCCTACCCCTCTTTTATGCGGGGGTACCTGATCCATCTTTTTCTCATCGAAAAAAACTTCGCCCCTGTAATCTGTAAGACCGGCTATGACGTTGAGCAGCGTGGATTTCCCTGCCCCGTTGGGGCCAACAAGTACAAGCAGCTCCTTATCCTCAATCTCAAGATTCACATCACTGAGAACATATTTGCTGATATGTTTTAATTTTATGTGTGCCATACGCCAGGAACCTCATTTTTCACCTTTCACCTTTCACCTTTCACTTTTCACCTTTTCCATTTCACTTTCCACTTCACGCATACGGTGTTTTTGCAGTAAACAGCCTCACCGCATATAAAATGCTCAGCCCTATCCCTATCAATATAAGTACAAGAACAACAGTACCCTCAATATCGGCGCTGGCAAGTCTCATAAAAATAGCCACAGGAATGGTCTCGGTCTTCATAGCCATAGAACCTGCGATAGTAATTGTTGCACCGAACTCACCAAGCGCTTTTGCCCACGTCAGTATTGAAGCGGCGATAATTCCATTTTTGCTCAATGGAAGAGTCACGTTGAAAAACGCCTTTGAAGGCGAAGCACCGAGCGTTTTCGCCACCTCTTCGTATCTCTGGGGGATTTCATCCATAGCGGCCTTAACAAGCCTGGTTGCTATACCTGCCGTGGTAATAAATTGTGCGATAAGTATCCCGTAAACGGTAAATACAAATTGTATTCCCTGCTCCTGAATAGCCAGACCGGCAGGTGTATTAAAAAAAATCAGAACCATGGCGCCGAGGGCTACGGGAGAGACAATCATGGGAAGCTCAAGCACTGTATCAACAAATTGCCTCCCGAAAAAATTATACCTGGAGAGTGCATATGCAGATGGAATGGCAAAGAACATAGACAGAAGCGTGGCAATTGTGGCGGTAATAATACTTAACCGTATGGAAAACAATGTCCTTTCAGAAAAGAGTATCTCAAGGAATAGCGATCCCCTGTAAAAGTAAAGGAGCGAGAGAATCAGAGTCACATACAATAAAAATGTAACAAAGCTGAATGTTATGGCGAGACGCTTAAAGCTCATCTCTTAAGCCAGTCCTTAGGCACCGTATACTCTCCGCCGACAGGCTTCTTCTGTCCGATCCATTCAAATGCTTCGTCAGGACTCATGAAGTAATGGTATTTTCTGAAAGTTGCTTTACCTTCATCGGAAAGGACAAAGTCTATGAATTTTTGAGAAAGCGCCTTATTTTTCGTAAATTGCGAAATTGCGATGGGGATATATCCAACCCTTACTACTTCATGCTTTTTTAAAGGAACGGTCTCAATTCTTCCGGGGTCCCAGTATTGAAAAACCCTCCAGCCGAGAACGGCATCAACTGTCTTTAATGAAATAGCTGTTGCCGTCTTTTCACAGCTTTCCGTGTAATTTACAAGATTTTGCCTGAACGCTGCCTTTTGTTCTGAATTAAGATTTTTCTCTATAATTTCAATAGCGTATAAACCAACACAAACCCCTTCCGGGTTTGCTATGGCAACGCGTAAACCTGGTCTTGTAAGGTCAGCGAGCGATTTTATGCCTTTTGGATTTCCCTTTTGTACATTGATTGCAGGTACAAGATACACAACATTTCTTTCTGTTTCAGGAAATACAAATCCTTTTCTTTTAGCGAGTTCCATATAATCTGATGAACCCGGGAAATAGATATCCCCTTTTTTTACAAGGGACATCTGTGACAGGACAAACCCTGAACCACCAAAATTAACATGTACCTTTATCCCCGTTTTCTTTTCAAATGCCTTTGCAATTTCTTCCGTTGGAGGTTTGCTTGCAGCGCCGGCAAAAACCAACAATTCCTCCCCGAAAGCATTTAACG
>JAPLKD010000269.1 GCA_026388245.1 Pseudomonadota bacterium
GACAGGGTTTCCAATGCCTACAATGATTATTCCTTCCATACAATCTATCATAGTCTGCACAATTTCTGCGCTGTAGACCTGAGTGCGCTCTATCTCGACATTGTAAAGGACAGGATATATGTGGAAAATAAAAATGCTGTAAAAAGAAGGGCATCCCAGACGGTGATTCTTGAAACGCTTATTTCATTTGTGAAACTTCTGGCGCCCGTACTGTCGTCCACCGCTGAAGAAATGTGGTCATATTTAAGAGGTTATGTAAAGGAAGAGAGCGTGTTCCTCGCAACATTCCCATCAGTGCGTAAGGAATACATCAATACGGAAATCGAGGAAGAATGGGCAAAGATATGGGACATGAGGGAACTGATCAATAAAAAGATTGAAGAGAAAAGGGTAGAAAAGGTGATAGGCCATTCCCTTGATGCAAAAGTTGTTATCACTCTGCCGGAAAATGAGTACCTTTTATTAAAAAAAGTGGGTGAAGAATTGAAAGATATTATCATTGTGTCTCAGGTCGAACTTCAACAAGGAGATGAGATAGACATTGCCGTCCGGAAGGCAGAGGGTGAAAAATGCGAACGATGCTGGCAGTATACGACGGAAATAACTATTTCTGAAAAATTCCCCCGCGTGTGTAAGAGATGCGAAAGTATCTTATCTTCCTTGTAGTCCCGGTAGCCTTTTTCATTGACAGGCTCACGAAGATACTCATTGTTCAAAATGTCGATTATCTCGGGAGTATCACCATTACCCCATTTTTTTCAATAGTCCATGCAAGAAATTATGGCGGGGCGTTCAGCCTGTTATCACAGCACCCCTTTGCGAAATATATCTTTACATTTCTCCCCCTCGCTATTATCGGTGTTCTGATTTACGTTGTTCTTGCCTATCATTTTGAATTCTCGAAAAAGTTCTCATTGGTCTGCATACTCTCGGGCGCTATTGACAATATATATGACAGATTAGCACAAGGGTATGTGGTAGATTTTTTAGATTTCTATTATAACAGGTACCATTGGCCGGCATTCAATGTGGCGGATATTTTCATCTCATTCGGGATATGCCTGTGGCTATATGTGGAACTGATAAATTACATTAGAACCAGCAAAGAGCAGAGAGCAAGGGATGGATGACGAATTACTTGAAGAAGAAAAGAAATTGAGGCGGCTGCGCTTTATTGTGGATTTTGCCATTGAGTATATCCGGTCTCAGGATGTTTCCCATGATGAGGCTATTGCAATTGTGGAAGGCGTTAAGAAACATGCGTTAAAATTATTCCCAGGCAAAGACGAAGTCTTTGATATCATGTACATGCAGCGTTTTAAAAGATTATTGAATGAGAAGTATAAAAGAGCGTAATTAGTGAATAGTGAATAGTAAATAGTAAAAAAGGCAGGTAGCCGCAGGCTTGTCCTGCCAAGGCGTTGTTGCAGTTCTTAGCCAGGGCTTTAGCCTGCGCTGAAGGTGAAAGACCGAAGATGCGAAGATACGTTCGTAGTTTGTTATGGCCATGCTAAACTTCCTCAGGATAGACCAGTTTCAATGGCTCCTTGCCGTATTTCCGGTAGACGGTAAAGTGGGAATCGAGGGTAAAAATAACGTGTTTTTCGTAGATCTCGGCCATTCGTACGAGACAGGCATCGGTTAGAGACATCGGTGTGTCGCAGTATTTTTTGCACAGGGCACGAACTTCGGAAATATGGTCGCCCAAATTAAAGCAATTTTGAGAGTTTCATTCTCCAACAAGCCGAGAAGGGAATCCTGGGCGGCAGGGCTTCGGGCAAGAAGAAAGGCGGTCTCCACAAGCACAGGTTCACAGACCAGAATAGGCGTGGCCAAATGATGCACCTGCTCGGCAACCCAGGCATGACACTTTTCTCTGCGGTCGAGAAAAGCTACTAACGGCCCGGAATCAACGATCGCCCATTGAGTCACGGCCGAGTCCTTCCAAGTGCTTCGGGTTTGTCGCAAGATCATCAACACCGGAATCGAAGACTCCGCATGCCCCCTTCATCATATCCCATGCGGTGGGAGCGGGCTTCGCCTCTTTCCCTGCTTCCGGCGATTCAAGCACCATCCGCAGGCCTTCTTCCACCATGTCCTTGAATTTCTTGCCCCGTAACGCAGCTTCGGACTTGGTGCGGCGAAACAGATCATCGGAAAGATCTACTGTGGTTCTCATACGGTCATTAAAGCATATTTATGTTTTTATGTCAAACAAATCTTTATAAAATTTTAAGAAATTTACACATAGTAGTGCAGAGGGGGATGTTGCGGGTAAAATTTACTGTCCAAATCTCAGAAGAAAGTTTCAAAAGTAAAATCGTGCGAAGCAGCGTAGTTATTGACTTTACGGAGATTTTGGCGATGGCGGAAACTGTTTCCGTCATTTCCTTCAATACGGAGTTGGGGAGAGACATCCCCTTTGCCTGTCATCGCGGGCAACCTCCGGGAAGTGTGGCGATCTCAAAGGATGGGATTCCCAGCGTCATTATTGGCTTTCCGACGATATTAAGAATCTCCGCAAACATTGCGGAGAGTTCCGGTTCCACAGAAAAAAATTTCTAAAATTAAACCACTCTATGCAATGTCTGTGTTGACTTTACAGAGATTTTAATGATGGTTACAACTGTTGTAACCATTTCCTCTGACAGGTAAAAAGTGAATATTTCAAATTGCTATACGCAATAACTTTACCTACAAATGTTCAGTATCACACGCTTCAAAAGGCTGATGATTACGAGGAGAAAGCGGGGTCCCCGAACATGGGAGAGCCTCACTGTAATTTAAATGTCAACATCTCACCACATGCCCCTTGGCCCCTTAACGGGTTTTGTCCTTTCGATAAATGAGATCAGAGTCTGTCTTGCTTTCACAGCCGTTGTAATGAGGTCTGGGTTTTTGACTTCATCGATCGTGATCTCTTGGCCGGTATCATTTGGCACCAACAGGCATGCAAGATTCTCACTATTGTAAGTTGATTGTTGATCTAACTGGATGCACAAATCAAGGGTTTCTAAGGCACCAAGCAAGTCTTCGGATTTTAGTTTTAGAATTGCCATATTGTAGGCGGATAGCGCTTTTTCATGGGAAAATTTGAAGTTATTAATTGCCCTTTCAAAGAGCGCCTTAGCTCTATCAATATAGTTTGCTGTCATGAATATATACCCAAGATTATTGCAGTCAATAGCAAAAACAGCACTTTAAGCCCTAAAATTGGCCATTTCCCATACATAAAACTATTTATTTCAATGAGTTTGCTTGGTCCGACCCCAAACGCCCTAACTTGAATTTACCAATCATTGATTGAAAAATTTTATCAACATTGATACTATCCATAAACTATGTGATTATATAGTTAGGAGGTATACGCATGACATCAATCCTCATAAAACGCTTACTATTAACAATCTCAATCGTTTGTTTATTCTTGGTTGGTTACACAACAGTCAACGGGGCAGAGTGGGTGCGTTATGCCACGAGTAAAGGGTTAGATGACAAATATTATTACGATGAGACAAGCATCTATTCTGATAGTGAGGGTGCTGTAAGGGTGTGGATAAAACAGGACTTTTCTTATAAGGGGAAACAACACTTCATAGAATCCATGAAACAAAATGGTCATTATGATAACAAGAAATTAGAAAATATAAGTTATGTTCTCGACTATTTTGCCATCAAGTGCAGTACAAGAGAGTATAAACTTATTTCTCATTACGTACGGGACACAAAAGAAAGTGTCATAGATTCAGGTTCACCGCAGCCAACATGGAACTCAATTCCAGCAGGGAGCATTATAGAAATTCTCCATAAAACAGTATGCAAAGGAAGATGATAATTGTATTTCCGTAAACTGTACATTACGGACATGGAGTAGTTAAAAGACAAGTAATCAGCATGTCAAGAATATAAGAATGGTTCAATTATTCAGGGGATAGGGTTTATGCCTTATCCCTTTTTTTATTTCTTTGCTTATATTTCTTTGCTTATATTATATAGTCCTTAGCCCCGGTAAATCTTGTCACTCCCCCCCCCCACCAAGAGGGCATCAAGCCCATATCGGGGCGCCCTCCGTGTTGACAATTTTGCTTCACAGTTAGTTCACAGTGAAAGACATACAAGGCCCCGTTTAAAAATAGGCGGGGCTTTTGTCGGGGACAATTTTGCATGTTTTGGGTATGTGAAGATGTTCAAATAGACGATATGGGGCCGATGCTGTCTTCCTGCTATACGTAACATAACTTCCTGAACTACACAATCCGGCAACCTCGGCAAAGATGCAGGACTTCATGTAGCATTCAATAATTCTCTCAGTGGTGAATCACTACTACTGACTCCTTGCCTTAAAGGCACTCTTTCATCCTTGGGTTTTTAACCATAATATCGGCAACATTCGCATTGATAGTTTATTTTTCTTGTGTTATTAATATCTTATGCTGAAAAGCAAATTTCTATCTGTCTTTTTTAACCTGCCCCTATTCATTATACCACCTTCAGAGATAGGTTTCCTCTTATTTTTTGAGCCTCTGCCAGATAGTTCTGCAGATATGGCGCTCTTTTCTCCGGCGCAGGGGATGATATTTGCGGGAAACCGTGTGGTCAGATGAAAAAATAGTTGAAAAAACATTGAGATTGCAGGAAAATGGTAAAAAATTATTCTACTTCGGTTTGCAGAGAAAAAAGAGAAGGAAATGATGGGGAAAATGGTATTTAAAAACCTGAACTTAGCAATAATTGATTACGTGCCCTGAAGAGGATGTCACACCATGAGAAGTCGCCATCAATCTCCTATATTATACCGCTTATTTCTCGGGCTTGCTGTCTGCGCGCTTTTT
Source organism: Pseudomonadota bacterium (assembly GCA_026388245.1). Taxonomy (GTDB): domain Bacteria; phylum Desulfobacterota; class Syntrophorhabdia; order Syntrophorhabdales; family Syntrophorhabdaceae; genus MWEV01. The sequence goes on from JAPLKD010000269.1 coordinate 4,833, forward strand.
CTTTCCGGATGTGCAACCCTGCCGATCGATTATCCCCGTGAAGCGTCCACTGCCTTTGACAGGCCTGAACAAACCAATATTTGCAGGAGTGTCAGTTCGCTCTGTAAGGAGCATCCGGAGAAGTCTGGTTTTTATGTCCTCAATAGCGGATTAGACGCGTTTCTGGCCCGGGCTGCCCTTATAGGGGCCGCTGAAAAGACCCTTGACCTCCAATATTATATTGTCCACTTTGACCTTACGGGGAAGCTGCTTTTAGGGCATCTTTTGAAAGCTGCTGATAGAGGGGTCCGTGTCAGGATTCTCGTTGATGGTATGTATATAAAAGGTAAAGGCCTTGATATTGCCAGTTACTCGGCCCATCCGAACATTGATGTCCGTATATTCAACCCCTACTCTGGACGTTCGGTTTTTGCGAGGATTCATGACTATATTACTGATTTTTCCCGGATTCAGCGCAGAATGCACAATAAAATGTTTATCGCAGACGCAGCTATCGCGGTTGTGGGGGGGAGGAACCTTGGCGACGAATATTTTGCTGCCCACGAGAATGTAAACTTTGGGGACGTGGATATACTCACTGTGGGACCTGTGGTGCGGGAATGTGGAGAGGATTTTGACAGATTCTGGAACAGTGATCTTGCGTTCCCCATAGAAGCCCTTGTCCCTGTTCCCAGAACCGAAGCGGATCTAAAGGACATTTCGACGGTGCTTTTATCCCATATTGAGGCTCAACGGGAGTCACTGTATGCGAAGCGTTTGAACAACACGTATTTTATAAAGCGGTTAAGAGAGAGAAACCTGCCTTTTGTATGGGCCAGTTCAAAACTTGTATATGACATGCCGGAGAAGATAAAAAGCCACGGAAGGCCTCAGAATAGCATTACCTTGTGGCCAATGTTAAGCCCTTACTTCAAAGAGTTGAAGTCCGAACTCATCCTGATATCCCCATACTTTGTGCCCGGTAAAAAAGGGCTTGCTGCGCTTAAGGACTTGCGCAACCGGGGTATACGGGTCCGGATACTCACAAATTCGCTGGCGGCAAATGATGTATCACTCGTCCACGGTGGGTATTCCCGGTACAGAAAAGAAATGCTTCGAAGCGGTATCGAACTCTATGAGGTACGACCGAACCCGGACCAGAAACGTGGACCGGAAAATCGCGAGATATTTGGTTCGGCAGGGGCGAGCCTTCACGCAAAGTCCATCGTCTTCGACCGTAAAGTCTTCTTTGTGGGATCAGCGAACTTGGATCCACGGTCCAGATACCTCAATACTGAGGTGGGTATAGTGGCGGAAAGCCCGGAGCTTGCCGAGATGTTTGCGTCCCGGTTTGATATAAGTGCTAAACCGGAGGTTAGCTTCCGGGTAGAGCTTGAGAAGGCCGATCCTTCAGACACGGACCCGTCAGGTTTGACCGGGAGGTTGATCTGGATTGGTGAAGAGGAGGGGGAGGAGGTCATATACAATGACGAGCCATTTGCCGGGTTCTGGCGGAAACTCTCCACAAAAATATTATCCTTTTTTGCCCCGGAGTCTATGTTGTAACAGAGAAAACCTGTATTGTTGTTTTCGCTTCGGATCGAAGAAAAGCTTATAAATGAGAACATTCCTTCTATTGATCGTAGGTATTTATGGTATTAGAAACTATGAAGATCAGGAGAAAATGAAGATGGAATGTCCCATAACTGACATGTCAGAAGGGGAAATGAATAAAACCGTATGTGCATTGATTGTGCTTTTCATGGGTATATCAACACTTGTGTTTGCTAAAACGGAGAAAACGATAAATGAAAGAAACGAATACGGTGGAAAAATGCTAACGGTTACTTATTTACCGGGAGATAAAGAGTATACAAATGGGTTCACGAAGATCATTACATATTTTGACAGCAACGGGAAGATAGTGAAAGAGTCTCGATATGACAGCAGAGGTTGCCTATCGTCTGCTTCTCTAATCTCTAATCAGGTAGGGTGTTGGGAATTTCTGGCGTTGCCTCTCTGTTTTTCTGTTCTATTTCTGACCTGCCTACCGTGTAGTCTATTTCAGCCCAGAGTATAACTCAGCTTCTGGACCGATCTTTGATGGGCAGGTCATAGCACCAAGTCGTGTGAGGAAGACTTGTATTGCTTCGAGTTTACTGTCTCTAAGCGCCTTCATCATGGTTTATTGCTTTCTTGTGGTAATTCTCACCCTCAACTCCTTAAGCATCTATTTGTTTGTAGGTGTTGGTGTGCCACGAAGGCGTATGAAAGATGAGGGTAGGCCCCTCGGAGCCGGTTTACAGGAACTGGCTTCAAACCACCTTAAGTTGCGTTGGTAAAGAGCCAGTGTGGTGAGCGTTAAGGAAAAGGCAGGGCAAGACCTTGTC
>JAPLKD010000089.1 GCA_026388245.1 Pseudomonadota bacterium
CAAACGTTATCCCGAGGGAAATGCAGGAATTTTACAAGACATTCTTTATTGAAAAGGATATTTTCAAGGCAAGGGATATGAATGCCCGGTTTATGCCTCTTTTTCAGTCTCTGTTTATAGAAACAAATCCGATACCGGTCAAAGAGGCCCTTTATTTTATGGGCATGATAGAAGAGGAACTCAGACTCCCCATGTGCCCGGCATCGGAGGGGAACAAGGCGGCGCTCAGGAAGGTGATGGAGGAGTATGGACTGGTGAAGAACCAAATAAGGAGTTGATTATGATTAAGATAGTCATAACCGGTATTGGCGGGAAGATGGGCAATGCAATACTGGGCCTTGCGCTGAAGGACAAGGATTTTGAAGTGGTTGGGGTGACTGAGGCAAAAGGACATCCATTGGTTGGCAAGGACATTGCACAGGGACCGGGTGAAATGGAAAAACCGATTATCGTAAGCGATGATCTTCCCCGTCTTGTCAGCATGTGCGATGTTGTGGTCGATTTTACCCAACCGGAACCATCTCTTGAACATTTCAGGGTTGCTAAATCCGCAAAAAAGGCTATAGTTATCGGCACCACAGGGTTCCCGCAGGCAACCATTGATGAAATCAACAACTCGAAAAATGCCCGGGTGGTTATATCTCCCAACATGAGCGTTGGTATGAATCTCATGTTTGACGTGGTTGAAAGAGTAGCGAGAATCCTCAGCGATGATTACGATATAGAGATCGTAGAGATGCACCATAAATGGAAAAAGGATGCCCCAAGCGGGACAGCGATGAGAATAAAGGATGTTATACAAAAGGCACTGCCTGAAAAAAACTGGATTGAGGTTTTTGGCAGAAAAGGTATCACCGGTGAGAGAAAGAATGAGGAAATAGGCATCATGGCCTTAAGGGGCGGTGACGTGGTGGGAGAACATACGGCAATTTTTGCCGGAATCGGTGAGAGGCTGGAGGTTACCCACAGGGCATATTCACGTGAAAACTTTGCACGAGGCGCCCTTGTTGCAGCCAAATGGATAGCAACACGGCCTGATGGCATTTATTCGATGAAAGATGTACTGGGTCTGGATTAGCTGATAGCCAATGGTTCATAGCTGATAACCAATAATGGGTTCGAGGATCCGAGGGTCTAAGGGTTCGAGTGGATTTCACTTGACCCCTTGAACCCTTTAATCCAGTATCCAGAAACCAGCATCGTACTTTTGCTATGAGCCATGAGCCATGAGCTATGAGCTTCATACCGCTTGTTAAATTTTTCTCTTGCAATCCGTGCCAATTATTGTTACTAATATTGTCACTAAATATAGGAAAACATTAATTTAACAGGTGTAAAAAATGGGAAAATATCCAAAAATTCCTGAGGCCACGATAAGAAGATTATCAAACTACCTGAAATGTCTCGAAGACCTTGAATCAAAGAATGAAAAGGTATCGTCCAGCGCACTCCTCGCTTCCATGTGTAATGTGAATGCAGCCCAGGTGAGAAAAGATTTTGCCTATTTTGGCGAATTCGGTATCAGGGGGATGGGTTACAACGTAAAAGAACTGAAATATCATATAAAAGAGATACTCGGAATTAACAGGGAATGGCGGATTGCAGTAATCGGCATCGGTAACATGGGGAGCGCCCTTCTTGTTTATAAGGATTTTTTGAAACAGAATTACAAGATTGTAGCGGCCTTCGATATTGATCCGGTGAAGGTCATCGGGCACATTTCGGAACGTATGGGGAGACCGGTAGAGATACTTCACATAGACAGGCTGAAAGAAGTCGTAGATGCCAGAAACATAGAAATAGGGATTATCACAACACCCCCTCAGGAGGCTCAGAAGGTTGCTGACCAACTCGTAGAGGCAAATGTCAAAGGTATTTTGAATTTTTCTCCTGCACCGGTCCGGGCACCCGAAAAGGTAAAATTAAGAAACCTCTTCTTTACCTCTGCTCTTGATAATCTCGTTTATTACCTTACAAACTAAGGAATTTTTATGTGGAAAATACTTGGAAATATTATCGAGATGTTTGTTTATTCTGCCGTATACATGATAATCGTCCTTGTCTCTCTAAAGATTGTCGGTGCAACATTTTCTACAGATTTTGAGAAAAAGATTTCAGAGGAAGGGCACATCGGGCTTTCGCTTATCTGCGCCTGTGTTTTTATCGGGTTCGCAATCCTTCTTTCATCACTCGTTCGATAATGACGCCGTTATTTATAACAGGGACTGACACCGGGGTCGGTAAAACTACAGTAACATCGAGCCTTTCTGCCTTTTTATCACTCAGAAAAAAAATGAATGTGGGGGTCATGAAGCCCTTTGAGAGCGGACTGTCAAAGAGAGACAAGGACCTGCTCCCCTGGGACGCCATATGCCTGAGAGAGGCCTCAGGGAGCAATGATGACCTCGATGATATAAGCCCCTATGCCTTCGAAGCCCCGCTCGCCCCCGAAGTAGCTGCAAACATGGAACACATCCAGATTGATATGGATATTGTTGACAGAATATACCACAAAATCATGAAAAAACATGATGTTGTCATAATAGAAGGTGCTGGAGGGGTGCTTGTACCAATTAAGAAAGACTTTTTCTACGTGGACCTTATAAAAAAGTGGGAAGCTCCTACAATTATTGTTTCGAGGCTGGGCCTCGGGACCATAAACCATACACTCTTAACGAACAACTTCCTCCAGTCAAAAGGTATAAAGGTCCTCGGGGTTATCCTCAATGATAATGACGGGACAGGCGATTTAGCTGCCCAGACCAACCCGGAAGTGCTGAAAAGATACCTGAATGTGCCAATACTCGGCATTTTCCCTTATGTCCAGGGGTTGTTAAAAGAGGGGATGGACAGAGAATCGCTCGCCGGCATCTTTGAAAAAAATATAGACACCGACAAGCTGTTTTCCTGACCAGAATCTTTTGTTTCTCTGGTTTTTATGGTTTCTTTAGTTTTTTTAGTTATATAACAAGAGAAACTAAAGAAACTTGAGAAACCCAAGAAACATAAATAAGGAATCAGATGTTTAACGCTTCCTTAAAGTAGGGCCTTGACCGCTCAATGATATCCATCTCAACACAGTACGCAAGCCGGAAATAGCCCTGTTTCCCGAAACCGATCCCCGGAACTGCCAGGATATGGTGTCTTTGAAGTTTCCTCACAAATTTTATGTCATCCTGAACCGGTGATTTGGGAAATATATAGAATGCTCCCGATGGTTTGATAACTTCAAAGCCGGATTCGACCAGGATGGCGTAAATAGCATCCCGCATGCGCTGGTATTCCATCATATCGACGCTGCTATGCTGAAATTTTCCGACAACACGTTGCATGAGGGCGGGTGCATTGATGAAACCCAAAATCCTGTTCGCGAAAATCATGGCATCCATGAGAGGTTTGATATTAGTGATGGACGGGGAAGCGACTATATAGCCGATCCGCTCACCTGCAAGACCTAAGTCTTTAGAGTGACAGGTTACAACAATGGTGTCTTCGTAAATATTGAATACGTCAGGAAGGATAGTCCCATTGTAAATAAGTTTTCTGTATGCTTCATCGGCAATGAGAAAAATCCTTTGACCTTTGTCGCGCTTTTTTCGCAGGATCCCGGCGAGTTCTTTCAACTCCTCCTCGGTGTAGACAACACCGGTGGGATTATTGGGTGAGTTGATGAGAACTGCCCTGGTCTTCTTATTGATGGCTTTTTCTATGTTATCAATGTCCAGGTGAAAGTTATCCTTTGTCTCCACAAGCTTCATGATGCCGCCGTGGTTTCCAATATAGAACATATACTCCACGAAGTACGGGTTTGGAACGATCACTTCATTACCGGGGTCGAGAATTGCCTTAAAGACGACATTGAGACCTCCTGCAGCCCCGACGGTCATTACAATATGGTCTTTGGTGAATGGAAACCTGGACTTTTCCTTGCAATAATCCGCTATTTCTTCACGGACAAATTCATAGCCGCTGTTTGACATGTACCGGTGCATCCCTTTGGCATCCGATGAGACTGCCTTAGCGAGCTCTTCTTTGAACCCCTTTGGCGGCTCGATGATCGGATTACCGAGTGTAAAGTCAAGTATGTTCTCGGGCCCATATATTTTTTTCATTTTTTCCCCTTCCTCAAACATGGCCCTGATCCAAGAGGAAGATTTCATTGAATGACTGATGCTTTTTGATATGCTCATAATTTACCTCAAATTATAGCGTTTCCCGGTTCTCATAAACCCTTCCACGCTTTTTTGTAATGTTTCCAGCGGTACACAGTAAGCAATGCGGAAATAACCTTTTCTCCCGAAGCCCCTTCCCGGTACGACCATGATTCTCTCTTCCTGCTGAAGTGACCGGACAAACTCGACTTCATCGGCAATGGGCGATTTAGGAAACATATAAAAGGCCCCCATCGGTTTCACACATTCGAATCCCGCTTCTACAAGTGTATTATAGAGAAGATCGCGTTTTTGCTGGTATGCTGCAATATCTACAGAACTCCTCTGGAACTTGCCGGCGATCCTTTGAAAAAGTGCCGGGGCATTGACAAAGCCGAGTGTTCTCATGGATATCATCAACGCAGACACCATAAGCTGATAACCCTCTATGCGAGGGGAGATGGCAACATAGCCGATCCTCTCGCCTGGCAGTGCAAGGTCTTTCGAGTGGGAAGTAACGGCATAAACAAGATCGTAAAGCGCAAAGAGGTTCGGCAGCCGAAAACCATCGTATACGATTTTTTTATATGCATCATCACAGATGATGTAAATATCCTGTCCTTGGGCCCTTTTCTTATTGAGAAGATCAATGAGCCCCCTGACACTTTCTTCGGTATATACAGCGCCCGTGGGGTTGTTAGGGCTATTCAGAAGGATTGCTTTCGTTTTTTTGGTTATGGCCTTCTCTATTTTTCCAATATCAAGCTGGAAATCCTTTTTTGTTTGTACGTAACAAACTTTACCGTCATGATTCTCTATGTAGTTCTTGAATTCCCAGAAGAAAGGCGAGGGGACGATCACCTCATCTCCTTTGTTCAACATGCTTTTGATCAGGATATTGAGGCCGCCTGCGCATCCTACTGTCATAAATATATGGTTTGCCGTAAATGGTACATCATACTGTTCGCGGAGATAACCCGCGATCTCTTCACGTACATCCTCATAACCGTTGTTCGACATATATCGGTGCATCCCTTCCACGGGTTTGCTCAGTATGTCAACGAGGTTCTTCTGGACTTCATCGGGAGGCTCCGTATCGGGGTTTCCCAGAGAAAAATCATAGACGTTTTCCTCGCCGTACTCCTTCTTAATGCGAAGACCTTCTTCGAACATCCTTCGGGTCCAGCCCTCCTGATTGGCAATCAGCTTTTGTATCTTATTCGAGATAATCATAACTCCTCCTTATGTACATATAAAAAAGGCCATGGGTTAAACGCCATGGCCTTCACATTAAAAAAGCCATGGGCCTTTTGCACCCATGGCTTTTGCTCTTTCCAAAGCAAATTAATGCCCGGGTGCGAGTTTCTCAAGTAAAAATAAAAACCGAAGTAGGGGGTAAATTCGTTCATTGTGTGTAGATTAAAAAGCAAAACCACCTCTATGTCAAGCAAAATCATTCCTGGCGATAATCTGATACTGGTCTCTGGATGAAAACGAATGTTTCTTTAGTTTCTCTGGTTTCTCTTGTTTGTCTTGTTATTGAACAAAAGAAACTAAAGAAACAATATAAACCAGAGAAACAATATTAGCTAATTCGGGTATACCGAGGGCCTTCTATGTGTATATCGCCATACCGGTTTTTGTGGTGAAGAAAATGGATAGCATCTAAATCGATGTAGTCAAACCCTCCGACTCCAAGGGCAAAATATATGCCGGCAGACAGTCCTGTCATAGTTTCTGTCATGCAGCCGATCATGAGTCTGAGACTGTGCGCTTTTGCCATGGAGAAAATATTGAGGGATTCGCTGATACCACTCTTGGCTATTTTTATGTTGACTCCGTGACCAAGGTCTTCCTGGATGACCCGCATGAGGTCATGAGCCGTAAATACTGTTTCATCGAGGATGACAGGCATGGGAGAGCGTTTCTTTATTTCTTTGAGACCAGGATAGTCTGTTTTTGAAAGTGGTTGCTCAAAGAGTTCAATTTTATAGTCTTTTTGTGTAAGAAAATCGATAAACCGGAGAAACGTTTTTTCCGTATACCCCTGGTTGCCATCAAGCCTGATGGTAAAACCCTCTGTCTCACTTTTCATTTTTTCATAAATACGGGATATATAGATTTTATCGGCCTCTATGTCACCGCTTACCTTAAGTTTAAAAATGGAGAACCCAATTGCTGTCATGTGACCGACCCATTTGTCGAGGAGAACAGGGTCAGTGATAAAAGGTATCGTAATATCTGTTTCTAAACTATTATGTATGCCTCCCCAGCAGTCATGTTCCGATTCATGCTTGCATGCAAGATATGCCCGGAAGAGCGCCACCTCGAGACCGGAAACAGTCATAGGATATTGAAAATATTTTTTTCGAAGTTCCTTTATCTTCCCTTCGTATTCGGCAATCGGCGTATTGAGGAGCAGGCGCGATGCCTCTGTAAGTATCTCTTTTATCCTTGAGATGGTCTCCTGCTTCAGGGCAAAACTTGTAGGGCACTCTCCGAGTCCGGAAAGACCATTGTCCAGTCTTGCCTTTACAATAACGCTTCTTGTCACATCTTTCTTCCCGAGAGCCGTAGAAAACGTTATTTTAAGCGGCCTTACAACTTCATAAAAATGAATACTTTTGATATTGATCATTATATGGGCACAACCCGCCTGAAATATATCTGTTTTTTGTCAATCCCGAAATCCTGATTCGACAGTTTTGTCAGGTCCATGCCGAATTTCTCCTTAAAGGTAGTTATCTGAACTACGCTGCCCGTCTCTGATGCCTCTATGAAACGTTTCCTGCCAATATAAAGCATGACATGGGTAATCTGGTCTTTTCTGCCTTTAGTAGATACGAACAGTAAATCTGCGGGCTTCAATTGATTGTGGGTGATTTTTTTGGCCACCACCCACTGATCGTGCGCATCCCGCGGAATATCGATATTGTTGACCCGGAAAACAAGATTAATAAGGCCGGAACAATCAACACCGGTAATTAGTTTTGAATTTTGAATTTTGAATTTTGAGTTGCTCATACGCAGGCTCCTGTCCGCCAGAACCGAGGGACAGGCGGGAAAGCCTGCGACTACCTGTCCTCTGTACTCTGACTTCTGTCTTCTGTCTTCTGTCTTCTGTCTTCTATTGGCTGACCCCTGACCCCTGTCTTCTGTCTTCTGTTCTCCGCTCTCCGCTCTCCGCTCTCCGCTCTCCGCTATTGACATGCTCCTCCCTCCCCATAGATAAGGCACACCGAGGAAAAGCTTTGCAGTGGCAACGATACTCTTTCTCAATATCGCCTCAGCAGGCATTGTATCGCTTCTGGTAACATCGCTCCGGTCAATCCAGCCGGTTTGACCACTAGCCAGCAAAACCTGATAATATTCGTCATGGGTCGATTCTTTAACAGCAAACCTTGTACCAACGGAAGGTACGAGCAAAACCACCGATTCTATTGAAAGGTCTTTTCGGATGAGGGCATAGCTGTTTTTTACTGTGATATCATGCCTGACAGGTTTGTCCGTCAAGGTCACGGATGCTTTTCGTATCCATCCCGGATATCCCTGCCAGACGCAATTACGGGTAAGTTTCTTTTGTTCAATGGCTTCGACATAATACCAGTCTTCAATCTCATCCCTGCAAAGAAGCGCTTCATTATATAAGACCTGTGTCTCCCGAAGGTCATCATGGGTGTAATCGTCCGCTGCTTCTGCTGCTTCTATGGGCTCATGCCTTATATTTGCAACGGGGTCAATAACAACAAGGTATTTTTCCATTCACTTGAATTCTATGTCTCCGAACTGTATGCATCTCTTAAAGGCGCTGTATCGGTCTCTTATCTCTTGGTAATCAAGGGTTTTTATCCTGTTGATGCTGAAATCTTCCACGTTGAACGAGGCCATGACAGACCCCATGATAATCGCCTGCTTTAAGGTGGCCGGCAGGGTGTCACCCATATTTGCGATATACCCCATGAATCCGCCCGCAAATGTATCACCAGCGCCGGTGGGGTCAAAAACATCCTCTAAAGGATAGGCAGGGGCAAGAAAGATTTCCTCCCTGTTCATCATGAAGACACCGTATTCGCCACGCTTTACCACCACACATGTCGGGCCGGAAGCCATTATCTTCTTTGCACCTTTTACAAGGCTGTGTTCTTTAGATATCTCCCGCAGTTCTGCCTCATTGATAACAAGGATATCGACTCTTCTTATCACATCAAGGAGTTCATTGTATTTGTTCTCTATCCAGAAATTCATCGTATCGAGGACTACAGCCTTAGGAAATTTTACCTGATCAATTACATAGGCCTGCAGCACAGGGTCAATATTTGCAAGGAAAACGAAATCTGCATCCCTGTAATCTTCCGGTACTTTCGGTTCAAAAGACTCGATTACGTTCAGTTCGGTCTTAAGGGTTACCGCCTGATTCAGGTCGTACCCGTATTTTCCTTCCCACCGGAAGGTTTTTCCTTCATCAATCTCAATTCCGGCCATGTCCACATTTCGCTCTTTGAGGAATGCTATTTCACTCATTTCAAAATCTTTACCAACTGTTGCAACGATGCCCACATCGGTAAAAAAACTCGCAGAGTTCGTAAAATGGAGGGCAGAGCCCCCCAGAACATCTTTTACCTTGCCAAAGGGTGTTTCAATAGAGTCGTATGCAAGGGTGCCGACAACGAGTAATTTGATCATGTGCCCATCTCCCAGGAAGAGAGGTAAGTCTTCTGTTCTTCTGTCAATTCATCGATCGTTATTCCGGCTGCCTTGAGTTTTAAGAACGCCACATCCCTGTCTATTTCAACGGGAACTCCGTATACCTTCTTTTCAAGATGCTTGCCGTTTTTCCACATATGCTCTGCACAGAGCGCCTGATTGGCAAAACTCATGTCCATTACCTCTGAAGGGTGACCTTCCGCACAGGCAAGGTTTACAAGCCTGCCCTCTCCGAGAAGGTATATCCTGTTTCCGTCCGGCATGGTATATTCGTCCATAGACCCTCTGATGCTCCTCTTTTTAACATTTATCTTCTCGAGGGCGTTAATATCAATCTCAACATTGAAGTGACCGGAATTGCCAATAATTGCTCCGTCCTTCATCAGTTCGAAATGCTCTTTTCTCAATACATGGATATCACCTGTGGTGGTGATAAATATGTCTCCCAGAGGCGCTGCATCCTCCATTCTCATCACATCAAACCCATCCATGAGCGCTTCCAGTGCCCGTAATGGATTCACTTCTGCTACAATCACCCGGGCACCAAGGCCTTTTGCCCTCATGGCAACACCTTTTCCACACCAGCCATACCCTGCCAGGACAAACTGCGCACCGGCAAAGAGCAGATTGGTGGCACGGAGAATCCCGTCAATAGTGCTCTGCCCTGTACCATACCTGTTATCGAACATGTGTTTTGTGAGGGCATCATTCACTGCAACGATGGGGAAGCAAAGCACTCCTTCTTTCTCCATGCTTTTGAGCCTGATAACGCCCGTCGTGGTTTCTTCAGACCCTCCAACGATACTATCAATAAGCCCCTTCCGTTCCTGTGCAGGGAGTTTCTCAACCCAATCTTTCACTGTCCTGTGAAGCGCTTCGTACCGTCCAAGGGCAATCATGTGTAAGGCACTCACAAGGTCTGCACCATCATCCATAGTAACATTAGGCTTAAATGCAAGGGCCTCTTTAATATGGGCATAATATACATCATCGCTCTCACCTTTGATAGAAAAGGTGGGGATTCCAAAGTGCTTTACAATAGAGGCTGCCACATCATCCTGCGTGCTCAAAGGGTTCGATGCACAAAGCGCAACTTCGGCACCGCCTTCCTTCAGCGTCCTCATGAGATTGGCGGTTTCTGTGGTGACATGAAGGCAACAGGAAATCCTTACACCTTCGAGCGGTTTCTCCTTTAAAAACCTTTCCCTTATTATCCGAAGAACAGGCATACGCCTCTCGGCCCATTCAATCTTTTCATAGCCCTGATCAGCCAGGTTTATATCTTTAACATCATAGTCCATCTTGTTCCTCCTAAGTTAGTTCACGGTTCACAGTTCACCGTTCACAGTAAAGTCAAAATATTTAAAACAGATGAAATCGGTAGTCATTCACATTCCACAATTCAAATACTGAAACAAAAAAACAGCTTTTGTAATATTTTATACCGTGAACCGTGAACTGTCTACTGTGAACTGTTTTTATATTCCTGCTTTTTTCCTGATTTCTTCTACCATATCAAGCTTTTCCCAGGTGAAATCCGGATCATTCCTGCCAAAGTGACCGCCACAGGCCGTCTTATTGTAGATTGGTCTCAGCAGGTTGAGTTTTTCAATGATCTTCCTCGGCCTCAGGTCAAATAGTTCCGTGACAATCTCCGCTATCCTGTCGGGATTTATCTTTGCAGTACCCTGGGTATCAATCATAATAGAAATAGGCCGAGCAACACCTATTGTATAAGCAATCTGTATCTCAAGCCTGTCTGCAAGCCCGGCGGCAACAAGGTTTTTTGCGATATACCGAGCCATATAGGAAGCGCTCCTGTCCACTTTTGAAGGGTCTTTACCGGAGAATGCGCCGCCGCCATGGCCTCCGACGCCGCCATATGTATCGACAATAATTTTACGGCCTGTCATTCCGCAGTCGCCCTTTGGCCCACCCACTACAAACCTTCCCGTAGAATTGATATAGATTTTTGTTTTTTCATCCATCAATTCGGGGGGGATAACCTTCTTGATTACCTCTTCGGTGATACCCTCTCTTATGGTGGTAATCGATACGTCAGGATTATGCTGGGCGGCAATTACAACAGCATCGACCCTTACCGGAATCCTGTCGATATACTCAACGGTTACCTGGCTTTTCCCGTCGGGTCTTAAGAAATTGAGTATATTACTTTTTCTTACTTCAGCAAGCCTTCTCACAAGTTTATGTGCATACATAATCGGCATGGGCATAAATTCAGCCGTTTCGTTACACGCATAACCGAACATCAATCCCTGATCACCTGCCCCCTGTTCGTGATCTGCCGATTCGTTGACACCCATGGCAATATCGGGTGATTGTTCATCGATTGTCGTAAGCACTGCACATGTTTCCCAGTCAAACCCCATGGAAGAATCGTTGTACCCGATCTCTTTAACAGTCTGCCTGACAATGTCCGGAACATTAGCATAACCGTTCGTGGTAATCTCCCCGCCTACAAGGGCAAGCCCTGTAGTAACATATGTCTCGCACGCCACCCTGGACTTAGGGTCCTGTTCGATTAGGGCATCAAGCACTGCATCCGAAATCTGATCCGCAACCTTGTCCGGATGTCCTTCTGCTACAGACTCTGATGAAAAAAGATATCTACTCATTCCCATATTGTACCTCCTCATAATTTAAATTTTAAATTTTAAATTTTGAGTGTTTAGTTAAAATAACTTAAAACTTAACACTTAAAACTTAACACTGCTTTGTTATTCTTCATAACATTGTATAAAGTCATTCGGAAAAAGCCTTGCCATCTCATTTCTCAGGAGCAAATTGCCTTCCCTGCCGGAATCCCTTTTCAGTATTTCATCGAGCAATTCCTTGCAATAGCTATGGTCAAGCCCTCTGATAATCTTTTTTGCCTTTGGTATAGAGTAGGCATTCATGCTGATTTCATCAAGCTCTAATGCCATCAGGACGGGAACATAGAGTGCTTCGCCGGCCATCTCTCCACACAAGGCAACCTCGATCTTATGCGCATGGGCATTCTCAACGGTCTGCTTTATCATTTTCAATACCGCTGGATGCATAGGCTCATAGAGATAGGAGACGTATTCGTTCACCCTGTCTATGGCGAGGGTATACTGAATTAGGTCGTTCGTGCCTATACTAAAAAAATCCACTTCCGATGCAAGCTTGTCGCTGATCATGCATGTAGAGGGCACCTCTATCATAATGCCGAATTTCATATCCTTGTTAAATTCAATTTTCTTCCGGGCCAGCTCATCCATACATTCTGCAAGTATTGCCTTTGCCCTGCGGACTTCATCTATACCGGATATCATAGGGATCAATATCTTAAGGGGGCCGTAGGCGCTTGCCCTGAGAATTCCCTTCAGTTGGGCTTTAAATAATCCCACCTCTTTGATGCACAGGCGTATTGCCCGTAAGCCCATTGCAGGGTTGATCTCTTTTGGCATTTCAATATTTGATACAAACTTGTCACCACCAATGTCCAGTGTCCTTATGGTAATGTATTCCATTGCCTTGTTCTCTGACAGCTTTTTATAGATATGGTAATGGTCTGTTTCGGTAGGCAACTCTTTTCTTGACAGGTAAATATATTCAGTCCTGTAGAGGCCCACACCCTGAGCGCCATACCGTTCTATAATGTCCATCTCTGCCAGAAGCTCTATGTTTGCCCCCACCTTCATTTTAAAACCGTCCCTGGTCTCCGGTTTGAGCTTTGCAACCCTCAGGAACTCTCTCCGCTGGACCTTAAGGTGAATCTGTTTTACAATATAGTCCTTTTTTACCTCTTTTGTGGGATTAATGATAGCAACGCCCTCATCACCGTCAATGATGATCGTGTCGTTGTTCTTCACGAGGCCGGTGATATTGCCAACACCAACAACAGCAGGTATTTCAAGCGCCCTCGCCACAATTGATGTATGTGATGTCCTTCCGCCAACGTCTGTTATAAACCCTGATATTTTATTGAGATTTAACTGAATCGTATCGGCAGGCGAAAGGTCATGGGCCGCTATGATCATTTTCCCTTTTATATTGAAATCATTAATACCTGATGATTTCCCTTTTACCAGGATTCTCACAAGCCTGTCATAGATATATTTTATGTCCTGGCCGCGCTCCCGTAAGTATGAGTCCTCCACCTTTTCAAAACTTGATAGAAATTCCGATACCACGATGTCGAGTGCCCACTCAGCATTTATCTTGTCCTCTTTTATGGTATTGATAACGGCATTCGTGAAAAATTCATCCTGCAGGATGAGCATGTGGGCATCAATTATGAAAGAGTGCTTTCGCATTTCGTCATCAGGCATAGTCTGTTTTATGCCATTCAACTCTTCAACGGCATGCTTTATTGCATTGCGGAATTTGAGAATCTCTTTATCCCCCTGCTCTTCTTTGATCGGGCGTTTGTTTATAGGGATTTTCCCCCTCTCGAGCAGACGAACTCTCCCATAGGTTATACCTGACGATACACCTATGCCTTTCAACACTTTATTAATAAAAACTTCCTCGCTCATATCTCCTGAAAACCATCATCAATGAGTTGGCCAAGTTCCTGAAATGCCATTTCTTCATCAGCTCCGTCAACTTTCAGCATTACTCTACTTCCCAGCGGGCATGCAAGCATCAAAAGGCCCATGATGCTTTTTCCGTTTACCTCTGTTCCGTCTTTCTCCACCCATATATCGGCCTTGAATTCGTTTGCCTTCTTCACAAAGGTTGCAGCCGGCCTCGCATGGAGACCCAACCTGTTCTTTATAGTAAATATACCTTCCAGCATTCCCCCCTATTCCTTCTTTCGCGGTTTCAGCACATCCGTTGCAAGATAGATGTTGTTCTGCCCATACTGTGTTATAAAACGGGCAAGCTCACCCAACTGCCTGCCCTCCCTGTATGTATTGAGCTTAATCAACATCGGGAGGTTTACCCCGGTTACTACCTCAACCTTCCCTTCCTCAAGAAAAGAAAGGCTGATATTCGATGGTGTACCGCCAAACATATCAGTAAGTATCATTACCCCGTCGCCTGAGTCGGCTTTTTTCAAGGCCTCTATAATTTTGCCCCTGGTTTTGTCAATGTCCTCATCAGGAAATATACCAATCGATTCAAATTGTTCCTGTTTGCCTATTATCAATTCAGTAGCAGCAACCATCTCTTTGGCGAGATTAAAATGCGCTATAACAACCAAACCAATCATTCGTATCCTCCAGTAACTCCAAAATTATCTATCGTCCTTCTCTACTTCTCAATGTCCCTGTGGACAGAGTTTACATTATATCCCATCATGGAAAAATGTTCTGCCAGTTTTGTCACAATAAACACAGACCTGTGCTTTCCCCCTGTACAACCAAAACATATCGTGAGGTAGCTTTTCCCCTCCTTTTCGTACAGCGGAATAAGATATACCAAAAAATCCAAAAGCAAAAGGAAATATTTGTTGAAGACATCGTCCGACATGATGTATTCCGCAACCTCATTCGAGAGCCCTGTTTTATCCCTCAAGCCTTCCACAAAGAACGGATTCGGGAGAAATCTCACATCAAGCACAATATCTGCCTCAAGAGGTATTCCATATGAATAGCCAAAGGACATGAGGTTGATTTTCATCCTCTGTTCATCCCAGTTGCTGTAAGTCTTCAGCACAAACCGCCTGAGTTCGTGCGTTGTAAGCTGTGAGGTGTCGATTACTCTGTCAGAGATGTCTTTTATCCAGTCAACAAGTTCCCTCTCTTCTTTCAGGGCATCCTTGATGTTGGGTGCGCCATAAAGGGGATGGAGTCTCCTTGTCTCGCTGAATCTTTTAATCAGTGCATCATCAGAACTTTCGAGAAAAATGAGCTCTGCACCAAATTTATCCTTAATCCTTTTAAGAATATTCCTGCCCAAATCGAAAAATTCCTTTTCCCTGATGTCAATAACGAGGGCACACTTTTCGATTTTATTGTCTGCAAGCTTGGACAGTTCAGAAAACCTCTGCAGCAGGATCAGGGGAAAGTGGTCAACGCAGAAATATCCGATGTCTTCAAGTGCCCTCATAAACGTTGTTTTTCCTGAACCGGAAATACCACTTACGATGAGTAATTTCATTTTTCCGCCTCAACTTTCATGGATTTCAATACCTTTTCTTCCAATTCAATTGCAGTGTTTACACCATGCTGCTTCAGTATGTGATTTCTGCAAGCCAGTTCTATTATTGTGGACATGTTTCGCCCTGAGCTTATGGGGATTCTTACGATAGGCAGATCAATCCCCAGGAGCCTGAACTTGTCTTCTTTTAACCCGACCCTTTCATATTCTACATTTTCATCCCAATCGAGCAACTCTACAACAAGGTCGATTTTCATTTTTTCCCTTAATGCAGAGACCCCGAAGAGGCGTCCTATATCAACAATCCCTATCCCTCTGATCTCTAAAAGGTTTTTTATCATGTCAGGGGGCTCCCCGTGAATATCAATTGCACCCATCTTTTTTGCATACACGACATCATCCACAACCAGTCTGTGTCCCCGCATAATGAGCTCAAGGGCATTTTCACTCTTGCCTATACCGGCCCTTCCGATGATCAATGTGCCGATCCCGAGTATATCCATGAGCACCCCGTGGACAGTAGTGGATGGGGCAAGCTTTTCCTCGAGGTACCTTGTAATCCTTTCTATGAACACAGAGGTTATCAGTTTTGTTCTGAGGAGGGGAATGCCTTTACCTTCTGTTTCCGCAAGGAAATGGTCAGGCACTTTGAGGTTGCGTGTTACTACGAAGCAGACCACATCGTTTTTACAAAGTTCTTGTATTATGGCAGAACTCTCGGTTTCGCCAAGCAACCTGAGGTAGGATATTTCTGTATTGCCAAGAATCTGCATTCTGTGGGGGTGGAGATAAACCATATGGCCTGTGATAACGAGACCGAGTTTTTGTATTCTTGGGTTGTAAATCTTCCTGGAGAGGCCTTTCAGGCCGGCTATCGGGTATAATTCTAATCTGTGCGTTTTGTCTTTGATGAGTTCCTGAACTGTGATACCCTTCATTAAACCCGAATTGAGCAAGCTTTAATCCCGCCGAAGGCGGGACATTGAGAATTGAGAATTGAGAATTTATAAATGCTGAACTCAACATCCCACATTCTGCATAAATGAATTGCTGTGGCCTGGATCAAACTTTCTCATCCTCCTTAATAATGTCTTTGTAAATCTCACGGCTGTCAGGAAGGTCTATAAGCCTTTTTCTAAAGGACGGGTCTCTCAGGATTTTTGAAATTCTGGACAACATTTTGAGATGTAAGCTTACAGAATCTTCGGGAGCAAGGAGCAAAAAGAAGATGTGAACAGGTTTCCGGTCTACCGCATCGAAATTGACACCTTCCAGGGACCTGCCAAATACACATAAAAAGTTATGTATCCCTTTCATTTTGCCGTGAGGAATGGCTACACCATCGCCGATGCCGGTACTTCCAAGTTTTTCCCGGTCGAGAATAATATTGACAACCTTCTCCACATCGTCAATAAGGTCGGCTTTTTTCAAAACACCAACAAGCTCAAAGAGGATATCCCTTTTTGTGTTGCCCTTCAAACTGTCAATTACACATGATTCTTTTAATACCTCCTCAATTCTCATAGTGTTTTTCCCGTCGTTTCAATGAGACTGAAATTACCATCTTTCCTTTTATATATAACACAGACATTATCGCTCTCCCTGTCCCGGAATATCATGAAACTGTCTCCGGATGCTTCCAGTTGCATGACAGCCTCTTCAGGATCAACAGGTTTTGCGTCTATTGTTCTTGTAACAATAATCTTTGATTCTACTTCTTCCAATGCCGGGGTACTCCGCTTCGGTTTTACTTCCCTGTATTTTTTAAGTTTATCCCTGTATCTGGTCAATCTCCTTTCAAGCTTGTCAAGGATACTGTCGATGGCGGCATACATGTCGTCCATTACTTCGTGTGCATTTATGACCACACCATTTATCGTGAACATTACATCAACTCTCTGTCTGTATTTCCTTTCCAGGGACAGTACCACATGTACATCCAGGGGGACCTCAATATACTTCTGCAATTTTGTGATCTTTTCCTCTGCATATCTTTTTAAATTGTCATCTGGATCGATGTGCCTGAAACTTATTGTAATGTCCATAACACCTCCATTGTTAAATTAATGCTTTCCAGAAATCCAGCCCCAAATACAAGGTTAACAGATAAAATACCCTCTGTCAATCCAATTTAGCCGGGAGTTAACCTTTCCCTTGAAGACCTTATATTTAGTATATCCCGATACTTAGCGACCGTTCTCCTCGCAATTTTTATGCTGTGCTGAGCCAATAGTGCCGTGACAATCTCATCGTCCGTAAGGGGGAAATTTTTATCTTCCTTTTCGACGAGTTCTGTAATGAAATCACGGACGATGCTTGTTGAAAGCTGCCCCCCTTCCACATTGCTGATGCCTGTCGGGAAAAAGAACTTCAATTCGAAGATGCCATGCTGGGTGCCCATGTACTTGCTTGTTGTAATCCGGCTCACTGTAGATTCGTGAACCCCGATATCCCGGGCAACATCTCTGAGGATGAGTGGTTTCACGAACCTTACGCCACGCTCAAAAAATTCCTCCTGGAACTTTACGATGCTCTTTGCAACAAGGTAGAGTGTCTTCTGCCTCTGCTGAATGCTCTTTATGAACCATTCCGCCTGTTTAATCTTGGTTTTAATATAACCCTTTGTTTCTTTATCTACGTTTTTTCCTGTGTAAAGCTCCATATAATACCTGTTCATCCGAAACTCAGGAATATCTTCATTGTTCAGATACACCTCAAAACCATCCTCCCCTTTCACAACATATACATCAGGGACCACATAAGAAATAAAATCTTCACTATAGTTCCTTCCAGGTTTTGGATCAAAGCCTTTTATTTTATCCAGAACCTCCCTGATCTTTTCAACAGGATATCCCGACTTTTTTGAAACCTCTTTTAAGTTTACATTTTGGAGCAGATCGAAATATGCGCTCACAATCTCTTCGAAGATGGGGTCTTTTTCCCCCTTTGCTTCGTATTGAAGGTAAATACACTCTTTTAAACCCCTTGCTCCGATGCCCGGTGGATCAAGTTTTTGAATTTTTGTGAGTACATTTTCAAGCAATTCAACGGGAAATTCTGATGATTTTGCTATCTCCGGTATGGGGTATGCCAGATACCCGTTATCATCGATATTTTCTATGATCCATTCAGCAGCAATGCGCTCGTTTGAATCAAAAGCGGAAAGCCCCACCTGCCATCTTACATAATCCTTAAGGTTGGAAGGCTTTTTTACAACATTTTCGTAATCAGGGTACTCCCGGTCCTCTCTTCCCATGAACTCCTCAGAAGAGGTGTATCTGTTGAGGAATTCCATCATATCCACTTCTTCCTGAACCGGTTCTTCTGGTTCTTCCTTCTCTTCCTTCTCTGTTACTTCGAGGATGGGGTTTTCATTGAGTTCCTGCTCTATGGCCTCTGTGAGCTCTAATTGTGACAGTTGCAAAAGCTTGATTGCCTGCTGGAGTTGCTGGGTCAAGACAGGGAGAAGTTTCTGGGTCTGTTTAAGCTCCAACATCAATGTAAAATTCCTCTCCCAGGTACACCTCTCGAACCATTTTGTCCTTTGCTACTTCATCAGGAGTTCCCTCAAGAAGTACCTGGCCGTTGTTTACCACATATGCCCTGTCGCAAATCGGCAAGGAGTCTCTTACATTGTGGTCCGAAAGGAGAATGCCGATCCCTCTCCTTTTTAACCCGTTTATTATCTTTTTCAGATCTGACACAGATATGGGGTCAATACCGGAAAAGGGCTCATCAAGGAGCATAAATTTAGGGGAAATCATAAGGGCCCTCGCTATTTCCAGCCTTCTTCTCTCCCCGCCCGAGAGTGAATCAGCGTTGTTCTTTGACAGGTGTTCCAGTTTGAAGGACTCAAGCAATTCCAGGGTCTTGTGCTCCATCAACTCCTTCTCCACATTATTGAATTCAAGGATAGACTTGAGGTTATCTTCAACTGTCATTTTTTTAAATACTGATGGCTCCTGCGGCAGATAGGTAATCCCCCTTCGTGCCCTCATAAACATGGGCAGCGTGGTAATATCTTCTGTATTAAGGAGAATCTTCCCGGAGTTGGGTTTGATAAATCCTATTATCATAAAAAAGGTGGTTGTCTTGCCTGCACCGTTAGGGCCAAAGAGCCCTACGATTTCTCCTGTTTTCATGTGTATGGAAATATCGTTAACGACCCTCCTTGCATTATAGGATTTTGACAAGTGCTCTGCAAAAAGCGTTAGCGTACCGGACATTATTTTTCAATCCTCATCTTTGGTTTATTTATAAAAAACTTTCCACTGGAAAGGCTATATACAATCGATTCACCATCCATCTCAACATTATCTTTAAGTATCTTCGGTCTGTCTGTAAGCACTATCCTGTCCTCTTTAAAATAATATACTGCCTTTTCGCTTTTCGCAATAGTCCCTTTTGAAATTAATCTCACCTTCCCTTTTGCATCGATTTTCTCAACCTCGTCTCCCTTTGAAAAGATAATCAATTTATCACAGAGGAGGTTCATCTCTTCACCTTTCATGACAACTCTGCTGTCAAGGATGTACTTACTATCTTTCAAAAAGTATATGAAACTGTCAGATTCAAACCGGTATTTCCCCTTTTCCGTTTCAATGTAGCCTGTCACGTCCTTTTCGATTCTCACGGTCTCCTCATTCGTGTTGGCCGTCAAACCAATGCCCCTGAGGGTAAGTTTAGCGCCTTTTATATTCACGGGGGCCGTTGTTGAGGTAATGCCTTTCTTGAAATCAAAGTCCATGAACCTGCTCTTCAGCGTATAGTTGCCCTTATATATAATATCAACATTTTCTACGGTACCTTTTTCTGCTTCAGTGTCCATAGAACCGCTCGTGCCTTTAAAAAAGACAGTAACATCCGGTTTTGGCCTATACATGCCGTCGATGTCTTCCATTTCCACAATGGGTTTATCGATAAACTTTCTCGTAATCTTCGATTTTATTTCCCAATCCACAATACCTCTTTTTTCACCTGAATACTTCACATCCTTAAAAACGATGGCCTTGCGCTCCTGGTCTAAAAATGGAGTACTTATTTTGAGAGGTTTTTTAAAAAAGAAGTAGAAAGCCAGAAAAAGGCTTGAAATGACAAATCCTAATGCAACATACACTATAATCTTTCGGTACTTCATCTATCTCCATAATTATCTTAAAAACAGGATACTGGATGCATGATTCATTATAACACATTATGTTTCTTTCGTTTCTCTGGTTTCTCTGGTTTCTCTGGTTATAAAGCTAAAGAAACAAAAGAAACAAAACAAACCAGAGAAACTGTTGATTGTGCATCGTTCTTTCATACAATTTTCGCCTTTAAAAGGTCGTGGATGTGGATAATGCCCACCGGACGATTTTCACCGTCTTCCTCCATTACGAAAAGTGAGGTTATGGAAAACTCCTCCATCTTTTTTAACGCAAACGCAGCAAGGGCATCCTTTTGAATGGTTTTGGGGTTACGGGTCATCACATCAACAACACTCTTTTCGAGGACGTTATCAAACCTTTCGATGGCCCTCCGCAGATCACCGTCTGTTATTATCCCTGCCAGCCCTTCCTTCTCATTGAGGACGGCTGTAACACCCATCCTTTTTGACGTTATCTCAAAGATAGCGTGTTTCATAGGCATGTTTTCATATACCCGGGGAACGGCTTCCCCCGTGTGCATAAGATCTTCGACCTTTAAAAAAAGTTTTCTCCCGATTGTACCCCCAGGGTGGAGAGAGGCAAAATCCTCCATCTTGAAGTTCCTTTTTTCCATAAGGGCCATTGAGATTGCGTCGCCGAGGGCAAGGGTGGCTGTGGTACTCGATGTGGGCACCATATTAAAAGGGCATGCCTCATCGACATTGACATCAAGGACAATATCACCATAGTTTGCGATGGTCGAGTTTACATTGCCTGTAATAATAATCGTAGTGATATCCATCCTTTTTATCCAAGGGAATATCTTTATGACCTCTTCGGTTTCACCGCTATTGCTCACAATAATAAGCACATCGCCTTTTTGAAGCATACCGAGGTCCCCGTGAAGTGAATCAGCGGGATGAAGAAACAACGCAGGAGTACCCACGCTCGAAAGGGTCGATGCAATCTTTTTACACACAAGACCCGATTTACCGATACCGGTGAGCACTACTCGTCCGGTACAATGATAGAGGGTATCGACAGCCTTTTCAAATGAATCGTCAAGCCCGTCAAGGACCTTGAGAATCGCTTCGGCCTCTTTCTTGAGGACATTCTTCCCTATATCGATTGAACGGGATTTACCGGACATCAGCAACCCCTCATGAACATCAGTTTTGAGTTTTGAGTTTTGAGTTTTGAGTTAAAAACTGTTTCAGTTTTTATAACTTTCTGTTCTCTGTTCTCTGTCTTCTGTTCTCTGTCTTCTGTTCTCTGTTCTCTGACTTCTGACTTCTGTCTTCTGTCTTCTGTCTTCTTCATAACGCTTCTTCTATCCTCTTCAATACCTCGAGATACCGATAAAGGTCAGCAAGTGCTAC
Organism: Pseudomonadota bacterium; assembly: GCA_026388245.1. Taxonomy (GTDB): domain Bacteria; phylum Desulfobacterota; class Syntrophorhabdia; order Syntrophorhabdales; family Syntrophorhabdaceae; genus MWEV01. The sequence goes on from JAPLKD010000089.1 coordinate 21,457, forward strand.
AGAATTTTCGCCATCACAGAGCGCCTTGGATGGGTCAGTGTGTACCTCCATGAAAATCCCGTCTGCGCCTGTTGCAACAGCCGCTTTTGATAAAGGAAATATAAAATCAGGTTCTCCTCCTGATCTGCCTGTTGCTCCACCTGGTTTCTGAACGCTGTGGGTAGCGTCAAAAATAACGGGATAACCAAACCCCTGCATAATCGGGATTGCCCTGAAATCATTTATGAGTGTGTTATATCCGAAGGACGTTCCCCTCTCTGTAACCATTATCTGAAAATTACCTGTAGATTCTACCTTTTCAATGGCATATCGAATGTCATGGGGAGATAAGAACTGGCCCTTTTTGATGTTAATAGGCTTGCCCGTATTTCCGCATGCAACAAGCAGATCTGTCTGTCTTGAAAGGAGCGCCGGTATCTGTAACACATCAACAACGCCGGCTGCCATGACTGCCTCGTGGACTGAATGGATATCCGTTAAAACCGGTACATCGAATTCTTCTTTTACCTTCGAAAGTATTGTTAATCCCTCTTCGATACCCAATCCACGGTAGCTTTTTACGGATGTCCTGTTCGCTTTGTCGTATGAACATTTAAAGATAAAGGGGATATTGAGATGTGCAGTAATACCCTTGATGCCTTCCGCTATCCTTAAGGTGATATCCGCACCCTCGATTACGCAGGGTCCACCGATAAAAACAAATGGTTTGCGTCCAATCCTGATATTTCCAACTGTCACTTCTTTTTGCATTTCTGCTTTTCTTGCCTCTGCTTTAAAGATGCCTTGATGAATTCCCTGAAAAGGGGGTGTGGATCAAAGGGCTTTGATTTAAATTCGGGATGGAACTGACAACTCAGAAACCAGGGGTGATCTTTAAGCTCCACGATTTCTACAAGCTTGCCATCCGGGGATATACCTGAAATGATCATGCCGCATTGCTCGAGCCTTTCACGAAAGTCCATATTGAATTCATATCTGTGTCTGTGCCGTTCATGAATCAGATCCTGGCCATATGCCTTGCTGGCAAGACTCCCCGGTAAAAGCTCACATGGATATGCACCAAGACGCATAGTCCCGCCTTTATCGGAGAATTTATCCCTTTTCTGAACTGTGTTATCCCTGTCAACCCACTCTTCGATGAGATATATGACCGGGTAAGGGGTATTTTCATCGATTTCACATGTATGCGCACCTGTGCACCCTGCAAGATGCCTTGTCATTTCCACAACAGCAAGCTGCATTCCCAAACACAAACCGAAATATGGTATTTTATTTTCCCGTGCATACCGGATTGCATTTATCTTTCCTTCGATGCCCCTGTTACCGAAACCGCCCGGCACCAGCACTCCGTCCACTTCAAGAAGTTCTGCCGTTAATCCTTTTTCCAGGTCTTCAGAATCTATATAGTGAAAATTCACCCTGCAGTTATTTGCAATCCCGCCGTGTACAAGGGCTTCGTTGAGACTTTTATAGGAGTCTTTCAGTTTTACATACTTGCCGACAATCGCAATATCAACCTGCTTCTTCGGGTTCTTAATCACATCAACGATCTTTTCCCACTGGGAGAGGTCGGGTTTTTTCGCCCATATGTTGAGGAGTTTCGTAATCTTGTCGTCAAGCCCCTCATTATAGTAAATAATAGGAACCTCATAGATGACATCTACGTCTTTCGCTGCAATGACTGCATCTTTATCCACATTGCAAAAGAGGGATATCTTATCCTTTAAGCCCTGAGAGAGATCCTTTTCTGTGCGACACAAAAGGATATCTGGCTGGATACCTATTTCCCTTAATTCTTTAACGCTGTGCTGAGTCGGTTTTGATTTCATTTCATCGGCAGTTTTAATAAAAGGCACAAGGGTAAGATGAATGAAGAGCGAGTTTTCCTTACCAAGATCATTCCTGAGCTGACGTATTGCTTCAAGGAATGGAAGGCTTTCAATATCACCCACGGTCCCGCCGATCTCCACTATTACAACATCAACACCATCATTTACATCGAGAATCCTTGTTTTTATCTCATCGGTAATATGGGGGATAACCTGAACAGTCCCCCCAAGGTATTCTCCCCTTCGCTCTTTGGAAAGGACCGTATCGTATACCTGACCTGTTGTGAAGTTGCACTTTTTTGAAATGGCAGCGTGCGTGAACCGCTCATAATGACCGAGGTCAAGGTCGGTCTCTGCGCCATCTTCGGTGACAAAAACCTCACCGTGCTGGAAGGGGTTCATTGTACCCGGATCAACATTAATATATGGATCAAGTTTCTTGAGCATTACATTCAAGCCACGGGCTTCAAGAAGGGCGGCTATTGACGCAGAAGCAAGATATGAATTTTTGTCTCATGGTTTTTGTCCCCTTATAAAAAAAGTGATAAGTTCTTCACCGGTAAATTCCTTCTCTCCTGCATTTTCATTATAGCCGGAGGAGGAGCCTCCGCTTCCCCCCTTGCCTTTCGTGAATATGATAAAAGGAACGGGGCAGCCATAGTGCGTTTTCATGGAGATGGGGGTTGCGTGATCTGTAACTATGAGAAACTTAACCGGTTCATTGAGGGATTCATACATAGTGCTTACAATTTCTCTGTCAATGTGTTCAATTGCCTGTACCTTTTCCTGGGTATTCCCGTTATGTGATGCCTCGTCGGGGGCCTCAACGTGGATGTAAACGATGTCGTGATCCTGAAGAAGTTCCAACGCCTTTTGTGCTTTCCCTTTGAAGTTTGTATCAATATACCCTGTTGCGCCTTTAACAAATGGGGTA
>JAPLKD010000108.1 GCA_026388245.1 Pseudomonadota bacterium
TTTTGTCTGTATCTTTAACTCAAAACTAAGAACTCAAAACTTAAAACTTCTTTATATGATGGGCGCCACAAAATACACGAAGCCCGACCTTGTGACGCTTCTTGATGAGCTGCATGTTTTCTGTGCTTTAGTGGAACTGCGGATACAGACAGCCCAGGAACCGGCGACGGAGACGAAAAAGCCCCCTCAGGTATGAGCAGGCGAGAAGAACCGAACCGGCGAGACGGCGTATCGGCGCCTGTCCACCAAGACGCTTGCTGTGAAGGTGGGAAACGTCGATGAAGTGGGTAACCGCAGGCTTAAGCCTGCGTGGGCAACTTGCTTCCTGAAAGAGAGCGTTTATAACATTTTTAGAGGACACAACATTTCAATCCGTATTCAATTATCTACTACTTGAAATTTATAAAGAACTTGGAGGACAATAAACTTGAGTGGGGAGTCAGTGAAGCGGGAATGGAAAAATTATGCTTTTATGGGGATTTATATGTTAGGCTGTTTTAAGAACCTGACTATACAAACTTTGGAGGGTCTATGCGCGATTTGAAAGATCTCGGTACTTTGTTGCTTGGCTTTATGCCTTGGCTTCTTTTTCTCTTTCTTTCCGGCCATACCTTGGCAAGTCTGGAATATGCCATCATCATTAGTCTTGTCGCTTCCCTAACATTCGGGTTCAGTGAACTGAGACGTGGCTACATCCTTCAGTGGGGCACGCTGCTTTTCTTCTGCTTATGCGTAATTCTCATCAATCTTCTTAAGGTTATTTGGGTAGCTACCCATATGGATCTATTGGCCAACGCTACGCTTACTTGTATTATGTGGCTGAGCATAGTGGTAGGAAAGCCGTTTGCTTTGCAGTACGCACAAAGAGATTTACCGAGAGAAGCATGGGGCGACCCGAAGGTAATTAAAGGCTGTCTGTTTATCACTTTGGTATGGGCATGTCTTATGACTCTTTCGGTTCTTGTCTCGCTTGTACACCGAAGTTCGGTCGTTCATGTTCCAGAGTGGATCTATTTCTACGTGACTTTATGCATTATCCTGACGGGACTCATATTTACCGTGTTATTCAAGAGGCAGAAAAGACTGCAGCGCGAAAGAGCAGGAACAGGGGGTTGAAAGGCAGGCCAACAATTAGGGCAGGGACGTAATTGAAATATGGATATTTGAAGGTTCTTGAGGAATTGGGGGTACCCATCAAATTATGAAATTATATACGAAATACATGAAAGGAATGACCCAGCCCAACCAATGGATGCAGCCAATCGGCCACAAAGCGGCCTCTGGTTGAGTTTTGTTACTCCAACATTTCAATTCGTAATTCTCGATAACTCATTTATTCTAAATCATTTATTTGTAGTCAACCAGTTATCATCTCCCCGCTCACATAATGTGTTCTTTTTGTCAGCATGGCAAATATGGTCCTTATCAGTTTGTGCGCTGTGGCAAATAGTGCCTTTTTAAACGGCAATCCCTCATCCCTTCTTTTAGTAAAGTAGGTCTTCAATGGACCTTTTATCCGTATGGCACAGAAAGTCATGAGATAGATAATTCTCCGCAGATGTCTGTTCCCTCTCTTTGAGAGTCTGCTCATCCCCTTAAACGTTCCCGACTCGTGGATAGAGGGATCAAGCCCGGAAAAGGCAATGAAGTTCTTATAGGTTTTATAATTTCTGTAGTCTCCCATCTCTGCCAGAAAGGGGGCTGCGGTTTTGATATTGATACCGTTCATCGATGTAAGGATTTTGAGATCATCCTTCATCGCCGATTCGCACCACTGTACCAGCATATCTGTGACCTTATCAAGTCTTTTATTGAGGTAAAGAAGGGTATCTATCTTCCCCGGTAACAGCTGTTCTATTGCCGGATGAGAAGATGCTATGGAATCCTGTGCTGCCTTTATAATCTCCTCTTTAGGTTTAGATATTCTTAGCCTTTTATCTGTGTGCTGGAACGCCTTCATAACGCATTCAGGGTCAGCATCCCTTATGAGCCGTGCAGAAGGGTATTCCCTGAGAAACAGGAGCATCACATCACCGAAGACATTAAATATTCTCTCCAGTTCCGGGAAGGTGCTCTTTAGCATCCTCCTGATATCGTTCTTTTCTGAGCCTATGAGTTTTAAGATAAACTCCCTCTCCCTGGCAATATCCTTCAGGTCCTTATACTGGTGAGCAAAGAACCGATCAAGAGAATCTCTCTGTGTAAAGAGGAACCGTGCAATGGTATGGGCATCCTTTTTATCCGTCTTTGTCTTTCTCAGAGACAGCTTACTGAAGTTCTTTATCAGCAGGGGGTTTACTACAACTGTGCGGATTTCCTGTGAAGTCAGGAAAGACAAGAGGTTCATATGGTATGAACCGGTGGATTCCATGGCAACCGCAACATGAGAGAGATCCTCACTATGAGAAGAGATTGCCTTAATACACTCTGAAAAGCCGTTTCTATCCATGGCAGCTACAAGAGAAAATACTACGCTTTCCTTTCCGTCAATGCCGCTTACCGAAAAAGAATCCTTTGATACATCAATCCCCACAAAGAGACTATACATAAATACACCTCCGTGATATGATTGAAGACAAGGCAGGGGATATGCCTCCCGACCAATCCTCCCTGTTTACAAGGGTTCTTTAAGACCCAACCAACCAAGCAGGGTTCATGGGAGGCAGGGAACACACTACAAAAAGGGTTCGCTCGACCCAGGTGCAAGTCTCGTTCTCCTGCCCCTTTCTTCTTGTTAAATCTAATCATTTTATTACCTAACATAAATGATGAGTAGGAGGAGGTGCTCGCAATTTTCAAGATTGATTCGATTCAAAAATCAGTTTCTGCGATGTACTTCCTGCTATACGTAACAAAAGTTATTGACCATTAAACCGTTAAGGGTCATTATTTAACCTGCTTTTTCTCCAAATAAAAGGAGGAAGAAAATGATCCAGACAAATGTAATTGGCAATGGACAAAGCAGTAACGGATTA
>JAPLKD010000119.1 GCA_026388245.1 Pseudomonadota bacterium
GTAGGAGATATGGCGCCGCTCATAAAAGACAACAGAATCCTCGTGAAATTCGGCATGGATGCGATGAAAAATAAACCGAGGGTGTGGCTGAAATCCTTTTTCAGAAAAGGACTTATACCCCGTAAAGGTATCGATGAGTATGCCTTGAATTTTATTATTATTCCCAGAATAAATGCCACAGGCAGGGTATCTGACCCGAAAAAATCTTTAGATTTTCTTATCTGCGAAGACGAAGGCAATACAGATAAATTCTTGAATGAACTTCATGAAGCGAACAGCAAGCGCCAGAAAGTCGGCAACGAAATATTGAAAGAGATTGTAGCGGGGATAGACAAAAACAGCCTGATTGAGCAGCATTCTTTCGTTCTCTTTAAAGAGGATTGGCATATTGGTGTAATCGGTATCGTTGCGCAGAAACTGGTAGAAATGTTCGGCAAACCTGCTATCGTGATCACCGAGGTAGACGGTATCTGCAAAGGCTCAGGCAGAGGTGGAGACGGATTAAATCTCCATGAAATTCTATCATCTCTTTCGCCATTACTTTTAAAATATGGCGGGCACAAATATGCCTGCGGCATTTCCCTTTCAAAAGACAACCTGATCGTCTTCAGGGAGGCATTTGAAAGAAGTGTTCATAGTGTCATTAACATCGGGCAAAGGGAGGTTTTTGCGGATGCCCGGGCGAATTTTGAAGACCTTACGGAGGAATTGATGGGGTTTATTGAATCTTTATCCCCCTTCGGGGTTGGTAATGCACGGCCTTGTTTTCTCCTTGCACCATTAAGTATTGCAACAATAAAAAACGGGCGCATTAAAATAACCGACAGAAGCAGCAGGACATGGTATGGCTATAATCAAACCCAAACCTCTGTTCCTCAATCAGAAAATGTGTCCATCATTGCATCTCCTGCATTACGGGAGGATATGGGAGAGAAATTTATTCACCTGAATGTTAAAGGATTTGCAGGGAAAGAGCCATAAAGATACCTTGATTTTTATGGGAAAAGGTAATAATCTGAGCACACGGAGGCAGTTATGAGCGTTGGCATCGTCAGAGATGAAATATTTTTAGAGCACATTACGGATGATTACCATCCGGAAAATCCCGGACGCCTGAAATCCATATATTCTATGCTTAACAATATGGACAATCAGGGGATAGTGTACGTCCCTCCGAGAATGGCCACCCATGAAGAGATTGCGCTTATTCACGAGCATTCCTACATTGATTCCATTGCAGCTACAATGGGCAAGGCACAGAGGAGGCTTGATCCGGATACTGTCACGTCCCCGATGTCATATGAGGCTTCCCGTATGGCGGTAGGTGGGGCACTGAATCTTGCGGATAAATTGATGGACGCTGAGATTGAAAGTGGATTTGCCCTCGTGAGACCGCCAGGGCATCATGCCGAGCATAACAGGGCAATGGGATTCTGCATATTTAACAATATTGCGATTGCTGCACGATACCTTGAGAAAAGACATGGTCTGAAGAGGGTGATCATAGTGGATTTTGATCTCCACCACGGCAACGGGACGCAGCACAGTTTTTATAAAGACCCCGGTGTACTCTATTTTTCCGCCCACCAGTACCCCTACTACCCTGGAACCGGATATTATGATGAGGTTGGAGACGGCGAAGGGAAGGGATATACGGTGAACGTTCCCCTCTCACACGGGATGGATGATGCCGATTATATATATGTATTCAACAATGTGCTTATCCCCATGGCAGACCTTTATAAACCGGAGGCTGTGCTTGTATCGGCAGGCTTCGACACCCATTACAATGACCCTCTCGGCGGTATGGGCGTAACAGAAGCCGGTTATGCCACGATGACCCGCATACTTCTCGATATTGCCAAAAAGCATTCAAATGGCAAAACGCTTTTTGCCCTTGAGGGCGGCTACGATGTGACCGGGCTTACCAACTCTGTAAAGGCGGTAATCATGGAAATGAGGGGCACACCTATGTATAGCAAAGATACGCATGGCAACCCCTCAGATGGCGTTGTTCAGGCTGTGGATAAAGTTAAAAAGGCGTTAAATCCTTACTGGGGAGAGTTTTAGTTTATACCAATTCGCCTTCATTCATATAACTTCGTTGACTTCGTCCGGGTACCCATGAAATGGGTGTTCCTCGACGTACTAAAATGTACGCCTCCGTCGCCTCCTCCTCGTCGCCCGGGTACCCTCTGGGTGCTATCTTTGAATCCGAATTGGTATTATTAATCCTTCCAGATCATTTCTTTTAATTCTTTACCGACCTTGAAGTATGGAAGCTTTTTTGGCTGCACATCCACGAGTTCACCGGTCTTCGGGTTTCTTCCTTTGTAGGCCTTGTAATTCCTGAGCGTAAAGCTGCCGAAGCCTCTGATTTCTACCCGTTCACTATTTACAATCGCCTTTTTTATGGTGTCCACGATTGTGTCAACGGCCATTTTTGCCACTTTTTGATTCAACTTCATCTCTTCTGCAACCTTGTTGATGATATCGATTTTGTTCATAAAAACTACCTCCTATAAATTTTCTATCACATAACGGCTATTTTATGTTGCATAACTATGTAACCCGGAAAGAATAAAATTTACACCAAAATAGGTAAAGATTACACTTAAAAATCCAATGATTGAAATAAATGCTATTCTTTTGCCCTTCCAGCCCTTTACAAACCTTGCATGGAGGAAAAGGGCATAAATAATCCACGTTATCAGCGACCACGTCTCCTTGGGGTCCAACTCCAGTATGAACCCCATGCGTAATGTGCCCATACGGCGCCGGTCAGTATCCCTGCGCTCAGCATGGGGAAACCCACCACGACACTCCTGTAGTTTATCTCCTCAAGCATCTCCTTTGGCGGTACTACGTTTTTCCATTTGATGAGGTAAAGAAGGCCACAGATAAAGGATATAACGAAGGCTGAATAGGCGATAAAGCAGGTAATAACATGAATATGAAGCCAGTTGCTCTGTAGGGCAGGGATAAGGGGTTGTATCTTCCTTTCCACAGACGAAGAGATAGAAGCATAGCCCATGAAGCCAAGGGCAATAAGTGACGCCATCATGGTAATGATCGGGAATGTCAGTCTTTTCTTCAATATCACAAGTACAAAGCCAATGCACCATGCATAAAAGATGAGCGACTCATAAAAGTTCGACAGGGGGGCATGTCCTATGCCGAGCCTGTAGGATTCAACCCAGCGGGCTACAAGTCCTGCCGCATGTAATCCGAGTGTGATGTAAAGCAAAATCCACATAAAGGAGAGCATCTTTTCCTTTTTCACGGCAAAATAAAGGATGTGAAGAAAGAAAATGGAAAGGTAAAGTAATGTAACAACGCCGAGGATTTTATGATCCATTGCCGGAGACCTTCCTTTTCAACTTTTCGAACTCCTCTTTAAACCCTTCCCTGTTCTTGAACGCAATGCCTGCAACAATCAAACCGTCAGGGATATTCCGTATGTAGATTCTCCTGTAATAGATAAAAAAATTCGCATAAAGTCCAAAGAGTATGAGCGCAAAACCTGTCCATACCACCCATACCCCGGGATCTTTCGCTATTTCAAGTCCGGTGTAAAAATTCTCTTTAATATCTTCGAGTTTTATATTTACACCCTGAATTTTTTGTTCCTTTAGCCGTTCCACGTCTTTCAAAAACCATACAACCTTTGGCTCGCCCTGGTCTAAATAGGCAACGAGTACACCGGGCCCGAAGTTGTGAATGGAGCTCTCAAAACGTGCTATCATCATGACAAGACCATCTTTTTCATAGGTTTCCCGTTCACTTAACGTAACACGTTCTCCGGCAATCGTGAATAAAAATGATGTGGAAGCACCGTAGCTTGCCTGGTAAACGTTAATACCCTTGTATGAAAGTGGACTGTTTACCCTTATATCCCTTTCCATCACTACCCTGCCGTTATCCAATACTTCAACCTTGCTCACATAATCTTTGGGCGCGCCGCCCGGATAAAAACTTACCTGGAAGTCCTTGCATTTCAGTGAAAATCCAAGGGGCACCTCTTTTGGGGGCGTACCTCTCAGGATAAGCTGATCCTTCGTTTCGCCTTTTCTCAGGGTCATAAACCCTTTATACCCAAAGAGCATGCCGATGAGGCTCCCCATAAGAATAATGAGGATGCTCCCGTGTATCATGTACACACCGTATCTCGAAATAACACCCTTTTGTAATACAACCCCCTCTTCCCCCTCATAAATAGTCTGGTATCCTTTTTTGATTGAAGCGATGGCATTTTCTCTCTCTTTACTTCCAACATGAAAGACCATGGACATGTCAGAAAGCTCGCTTTCATCGGGCAATGCCACCTTGCCTTCTGTCTTTATGAGCCTGGCAAATCTCCCGTATGTACACAGGGCGAGATTGATGGCGAAGAGCACGATTGCGGCGATGAACCAGGGTGAGTGGTATACATCGTCAAGGCCAAGATATTTAATGATCGTATATGTGGTATCCGAGTATATGGAAAGATATTCTTCCACGTCTGCTTTTTGCTTTATGACAGTCCCGAATATTGAACCAAAAGCGATAAAACAGAGTAGAAATATTGTAAGGCTCAGGGAAGATAAAAACTTATAAATGTTATTTTTTATGACACTCATTACACTTTACAGGGGCAGCATTACCTTTCGCTACGTTTTCCTTGTGGCATGTCTGGCAGTTTTTATGGAAAGCATCCTTTGCAGGAACTGCATTGTCTTTTACCTCTTTAAGGAGATGGCACGTTCCGCAAGCCTGTGGTTCCTTTGCGTCCTTATCCTTGTGGTGGCAGGTCACACACTCAATCTTCCCCTTTTCAACATGAGTGGTATGAGAAAAGGGTACAGGGGGCAGCTTTGCGCCTTCAAGCGTAAGCATAATGGGTTCGGCCGGTTTTTTTTGTGCTGATGCAAAATTGCTCAGGTGGAAAAAACCAAAAAAAATCAGGAAGTACACAACAACGACACATGGTTTCCTTCTCATATGTTACCTCCGAAAATTTTTGACATGTTATCCCAACCATGGAAAATAAGTCAAGGGAATACATGCACTTTTGCGAAAATTGGTTTTACAACATACAGGGTAAATGCTTATACTACGTAACCCCGATAAACGGGATAAGTAAGTTTACGAAAATAATTTCTAACTTACTAAAATGATCGAAAGTACTGATATGAAAGTGAAAACAGAAAAGGAAAGGATTGACCTTGGCAGGTGGTCAAAGTATGAACTTGAACACATCATGAACACTGCCCCGCATTTTAGCAGTCCCGGCGAACGCATAGGTTTCATCTCGCAGCATTTTTTGAACACCCCGTATCAGGAATCCACGTTAACCGGCAGTATTGACGAGCAGGAGATATTCGTTATGAACCTTGGCGGGGTGGATTGTTTTACCTTCATCGATTATGTGGAGGCTATGCGATTGTCAGGTTCCTTTGATGAATTCAAAGAGAACCTGAAAAAGGTGAGGTATCAATCCGGAGATGTTGATTACCGGAAAAGGAACCATTTTTTTACGGACTGGGCAGAGTTCAGCAAGGCAAATATATGTGATGCAACAGGAGAGATCGGCGGTGATAGAACAAAGAAGGCGAAAAAGATTCTCAATATAAAGGAAGACGGGACATGCTTTTTGCAGGGTATTGCTCCCCGCGAGAGGAAGATTTTATACATCCCTACGCATGAAATGAACCCTTCTGCCCTTGCCGCGATTAAGACAGGAGATTATGCAGGGATATACTCGGAATTACCAGGCCTGGATGTCTCTCATACAGGCATTATCATAAAAGCAGACAACGATGAATGTTTTTTGAGGCATGCATCGTCCCTTGAACAATACAGGAAAGTCGTTGACCAGCCATTAGTTGCGTATATGGCAGATAAGACCGGTTTGATAGTGCTGAGGGCGTTGGAACCTGCACGTCATATTATGATATGAGTTCTTGTAATGTTTTTATACTTTCCATCGCATAGGCTTCGCTATGGAATTCTGATGTATAGATAATGCCGGTTAATTGCGCAATGAATGCCTTCAGTTCCCGGAAGGGGAATGTACCTCTGCCTATAGGGAGATGCTCGTCGGATTTTCCGTGGTTGTCGTGGAGATGTATCTCTCTGATGCGGTTTTTAAGGGGGATAAGCCAGCCTTCGAGGGGGATCGTGGAAAAGAGATTAAAATGACCCGAATCGAAGCAAAAATAAAGGTCTTTATCCTTAAAATAACCTAAAAGGGCTATCAGCGTAGCGGGTGTCTCTTCGAAGATGTTCTCAATCAAGACAAGCGGGCCGCCCTTTGCCTCACTGAGAACCTCGGTCCATGTCTCGATGCTGCCATCGAGCCACAACTGCTCATTTCCGTCATAAAACCACTTGTTGTATCCGGGATGACACACAACGCTTATTGCATTAAGCCGGTGGGCCATCTCCACGGCCCTTTTTATCTTATCTTTTGAGAGTGTTCTGATCTTTCGATCGTACCCGCCGGGGCTCAGATCCATAAAAGGGGCATGGGCAGTGCACATAATGCCGTTATCCCGGAGCTTTCTCCCCAGTTCTTTGACATCACCCATGTCCAGCTTATCAAGGATATTGTTTTCCGCGTATACCTCAACCCCTACACCGAGGTTTGCAATCCGCTCGATGTTGGCCTCTACAAGTCTATAAGGGACATTAATAAATATGGGTAGTTTTCTATTGTCCATGACAGCCTTTAATTTACAGTCTGAAGGTGAATAAATCAAGGAAAACCGTGACTATTCAGGTGAATTCAAAGTTCAAGATTCAAAGTGTATACTTAAAAACGTTAGTACCGAACTTTGAACCGCTGACTATAGTTTATACCGGAATTTGCGGAGGAGTTCTTTCCTCTGGGTTTTATCCTCGGCGCCTTCGATACCCTTCGGTCTGGAGCCGTCAATAATACCCATGATGCCCCTGCCCTGTTCCGTCTCGGCAACGATAACCTGCAAGGGGTTTGCTGTTGCGCAGATGACATGGCATACTTCCTGACAGGTCTTGATGGCGTTCAGGACGTTTATCGGGAACCCGTCCTTCATAAAAATAACGAATGTATGGCCGCATGAGAGGGAGAAGGATGTCTCGGATGCAAGCTTCATGAGGGCTTCATCATTTCCTTCATACCGCACGAGGCAGGGACCGCTTGCCTCTGAAAATGCAATCCCGAATTTCAGGGAAGGCGATGAGCCCATAAGGATCTCATACATGTCCTCCACGGTCTTCACAAAATGGGATTGACCGATGATGATGTTCAATCCTTCCGGGATGTCAATTTTTACTGTCTTCAGTTCCATATCTTCCTCCTTTTTTTAGCGTTCGTTTTGTCAAAACCTCTTTAATCATTTTTGCCGCCCGCTATCGCTCGACAAATGCGGACAAGAGCGGACGAATACCGATGAATAGTCTTTTTGATAGCCGGCGACATTGCCGCCTATCATATATTCGGCCATTACGGGCGAATATATTACATTTTCACTCTGCCCGAAGGGCATGGAGTGTATCGAGTGCCAGGTCGGCAACCGATATGAAAATACTGTCCAGCTTTTGTCTGCGTCCGTCTGCGGCTAAATAAAAAAGTTTTTCATGTCTTTTTTGACATTACCTTAGCGTTTAAACGGTTCGGCGTATTCAAAATCCGGCACGAAGAGCGGTGCGCTTTCCAGCTCCTGAATAAAAACGTTTTCAAAATCATTCTCTGAAAGAAATGTTACCAGATCATTGTATTCGTCATACCAGATCTTCCTGTTTAATATTGGATACGAAGCAGCTTTATACAACGGACAATACTGCGACATGAGGCTTATGAATGTTCCAATACCGAGATGCCCCTTAATCCACCTGATAATATGTCGTGAACCAGCCAGATTCCCGGGGAGGACAAGGTGCCTTATGAGGATACCCTTTTTTGCAACCCCATCTTCTATCACCAGATCGCCTACCTGTCTTTTCATCTCTGATATTGCCCATTTTGCGTGCTCAGGGTAGCTTTTGTCACGCGGGACATGAGAAAACTTTTCCGCAATATAAGCGCTCCAGTACTTGAAATCAGGCAGGTATATATCGATGAGTCCGTCAAGCGCCCGCAATGCATGGACATGCTCATAGGCATTCGTGTTGTAAATAAAGGGGATTTCTATTCCTTCTTTTATTGCCTGCTCAATTGCAAGCGCGATAAAGGGGATATACGGCACAGGACTCACAAGGTTTATGTTATGACAGCCCTGCTGCTTGAGCTGGAAGAATATTTCCACAAGTCCTTGAACGGTAACGCTTTCACCTGACCCCCCATGGCTTATCTGGTAATTCTGGCAGTAAATACATCGCAGATTACAGGAGGCAAAAAATATAGTCCCTGAGCCTCTTGTGCCGGAGATGGGTGTTTCCTCACCGAAGTGGGCGCCGTAGTGTGCAATAATAATCTCATTGCCTATGCCGCAGAAACCTTTTTCGCCTATGAGCCTGTTTACACCACATTCCCTTGGGCACAATGCGCATTTTTCGAGAAGCAGCAGGGGGTTGTCCATTGAAGTATTATAATAGATTCTAACATGTTTATGTATGAGAATTTATCTCTAACACATGTTTTAAAAGAAGATTTTTTATTAAATAGTTGCTATTCTTTATAATAAAGGATGTAACTACTGAGGTAGGAAGGCTGAAGGTGGATAGGCTGAAGGGAAAGACATAAAGACAATGAAAAACATTTAACAAGGGGGAGAAAGATGACTGCACAGGAAAAGAGTGGTAGTCCGGAATTTATGTACCTGCCTCTGGAGAGCATTATCGTAGAGGAACAGATTCGCTCAGGGATCGATACGGAAAGCGAGTCCTTTAAGGCCCTTATGGAATCCATTAAAGACAGGGGTGTCATAGAACCCATTATCGTAATACCGAAAGACGGTAAATACCTGCTCCTCTGCGGGGAGAGACGCTTTCTTGCTGCCCAGAAGCTTGGACTCCCAACAATACCGGTCAGGGTCGTCAATACAGTTACCCAGAAGGACGAGATTCTGGCTTACCAATTGACAGAGAACCTTCAGAGAGAAGACTTAAACCCCATAGACCAAGCCAAAGGAATACTCTCTTTTATACAGGCGAAACACCCCGACAATGGGTATGATGTAGACGGGGTTATGAGTGACCTCATAAAGTATAACCGGAAACCCGACACGCTATCTGAAGCAGTGGTGTTCACAGTGAACACCATAATGAAAATCTCCGGAAAGTCTTATCCCACCTTGTTCCGCACGATTTCACTTTTAAAACTTTCTCCTGAAATTCAGGCCGCAATCCGGTCAGGGAATCTGCCTGTTTCCCAGGGATACCTCTTCGCAGCAAACCTCGAATGTCCCGACCTTATGCAGATATTTACCGACATCTTGAATAAGCCGGTCACTAATGCCACCCTGAATAATCTGCTCACAGCATACAAAAAAGTCAAACCAGAGCCGGGCAAAATAAAGCCCCTACCCATGACGAAGCAGATTGCCAGCTTACGATCTATAGAGTCACGAATTGAAATGGGTATCGCAACATACACAAAGCCCGACCTTGTGACGCTTCTTGATGAGCTGCGGGTTTTCTGTGCTTTAGTGGAACTGCGGATACCGATTGCCCCGGAACCTCCGCCGGAGAAGAAAAAACCCCCTCAGGTGTGAGCGAGAAACATGATTACAGCGATGGAGGAGAAAAGATTGCAGCGATAATTCTATCGCAGGCATCGGCGTTTTATCGTTGTAATCGTTTTTTGGTTGTGAATAGTAAATGGCAATCAGAAAACATTGAACTTTGAACAGCTTTTCACAATCGGCAACCCGCAATCGGCAACCCGATTTTTCCTCCTACCATTAATTTCTGGATTACTATCATAATAAGTCTGCAAAGCATAACAGAAAACAGCGAAAAGATAATTATGCCTGGAGAGACACGCTAAAGCCTATTCAATTGCAGACCCTACCACCCGAACTTGTGTGCTGCAGCCTTGTAGATGAAAAAAATGAATCCTAAGCCAAAAACTATCTTCACAATAAGGTTAATGGTATTTTTGACTTTGGACGGTGCCTCGGTTTGATTCTCGTCCTTGTTTTCTTCGTTCTCCACGATATCTCCTCACAATTTAGTCAATCTTCATAATAACTGTGTCACGTTCATACAACTTTTTCTGTAAAGGGGTATACTCCAATATTTGTCAATTCAAATTCAATGTGGCTTATCATTCTTTTTGTTTACCCCCTCTTTTTCCCATCGCTTGCCGGTTGTATACGTTATAACTACCGATATTATCACGAGTATAAACATAAACAGATACACTACCCAATCTGGCACCATATTTTCTCACCTCCTCACATGTTTTTAATACACTCAATACCGCTGTGTCCCAATAGGGATAACCCGCCACTCATATGCGATTAAGATGAACTTGATAAAACAGAGAAAGCAATACAGGGTGAACATTGCCCTTCCATTTGCAATGCAAGTTTTCTGAACCCCAGTCTACTTTTGACTTGGAGATTTAGACCCTGTCGACTTCTTTTTGCCCTCATCGGACAACTTAACCAAATTAATAACGAAAAAAATTATTAAGGCAAACAGAAGTGCAGCGGTGATCAACCATGGCAAGTCCAGCATTTTGATCACAGCCATAGCGGCAACAACGCCAATCGACATAGCTATCATACCTAACACTTTTATCATCTTCTTTCCTCCTTCATTTTATTCGAAGTATTATAGTTAGCACTTACTTAAGGGGTTATACCTCAGCCCTCTGTACCAATATAAGTGAGACACAAAGTTAGCCAACAACGTGTCGGCTCCTACGACAAATATTGCTACTATTATTGTAAAAGTGCTCACGGAATCACATCTCCTTTTTTATAATAAAAAAAGACCGCCAACCCGGCGAATTTTCATCACCAGGTTGGCGGCCCGACCAGCCTTCATTATTTCTTAACCTCCAGAGAGAGGATGCTCTCCCTGGACCCGTGTTTTATTCTCTATGGAATGTAGTATCTTGAAAAACTTCTATGGTACTGATAACAAACCTCCTCTAATGTTACATTTTTGAAGTCAAGATTTTTTAGCCCGTCCCCATAACTGTTAATGGCCGCCGCCCAATACGTCAGGAACTGCCATTGTGTCAAGAGTTGCACCAGCCGGTAAGTTAAAGACGTTATCCGGTGCACCTTTCTTTATATTCTTATACTCAACACTCCATTTTCCATTTAGATTCACTATCTTCACAGGAAAACGTATGTCTGTTGCAAACCACTGATGATATGTCTCACTCTTGCCCTCCCGTTTTACAGTAATCTCATACTTTTTAGTCGGATGTCCGTCTATAGCCTCTGTACCAATCTCTTTCCTGCCTACTTCACTAAACACCTTTTCCTCTGTCCACGGTTTCATGGCTGGTGTCAGCTTTGCCTCAAGGTACGTATTTTCGGCACCATTGATCTGCCACAACAGACCCTTATCCCCCCTTATAATTACGTAAATAGGCGTACTGCCTTTTTCCGAACGGCATTTGTTGTCCTTTACATAGATCTTGCCATTTCTTGTTATCTTCCCTTCCTTTGTGATCATGTCTGCTGTAATGTCAATTGCAAATGCGTATGAAAACATTGCAATCACATATAGGAGCACGAGCACTGGTACAAACAAACACTTTTTCATTACCTTCCTCCCGTTTAGTTGTTAAAATATTGATATTTGTGAGGTTAACAGATTAGTTTTACCTCCTATATCCTTTCAGAGATGAAGCCGTAACAGATCAGGCCTAACAAACGGGCAGGCTCTTTTGTCAAACTACTTATAAAATGATTCACTGTTTACACTTCCCGATTGAGCCTACTTTGCACATCTTGCCATTGGTCCAGTTTGCCTGATCAAGGAAAATATTTGTAAGGTTTGCCTTCGACACATCGGCACCTGATAGATTGGCAAAGGAGAAATTGGCACCTGATAGATTGGCACCAGAGAGGTTTGCATTAGCGAAGTTTGCATTAGCCAACATTGAATTAGATAGGTCTGCTCCGGAGAGATTTGCGGAAGAGAAATCAGCGTATTCCAGATTAAGATTATTCAATTTTGCCCCTGAAAGGTCACACTTTTTGCAGTTGTTTGTTTTCTTCAGGGCCTGAACCTGCTTTTCATCAAACCCGTAAAGAACCGTCAAGGTAACAAAAAAACAGACAACAGCCATAACAATGGTCAAAACTCCTTTTCCTCTACACATAAAAACCTCCTGTTAATTTATTTGAGAACTACCAATAAAAAGGCCGCCACCTGAAGACTTTGCTTCAGGTGGCGGCCCGACCATCCTTTAAATTTACCTCCAGAGACATGAAATATCTCTGAACCCATTCAGATATTCGATTGTAAATTTTCTTTATGTCATAAAATATCTATATAACCTCGGGGATAAGGAAGTCAAGTCTTTTTTTGAAAATGTTTTTTGCAATATAATTTGCACCCCTTAGCAATTGGGGCCGGATCAACCCCTTGAGAATATTGGATTATGGAGTAGGGAATAGGGCTTAAAGGGACTAAGGAAGGCTCAAACCTTCCCTGATGCGGCTGTATATGTCCACAGTAAACTGAAGCAG
Organism: Pseudomonadota bacterium; assembly: GCA_026388245.1. Classification (GTDB taxonomy): domain Bacteria; phylum Desulfobacterota; class Syntrophorhabdia; order Syntrophorhabdales; family Syntrophorhabdaceae; genus MWEV01. Next base: position 12,621 of record JAPLKD010000119.1, read on the forward strand.
GAGGGGATTCTTTGCGGGGTCAAGCCATTGCAGCAAAAACAAGAGGTTGTCCTCTGCCATTGCCGTACAGCCTGAAGTACCCTTGTCAGGGGCTTCCCGGATATGAAGGAATATGCAGGACCCGCAACCCTTCACAACAGGTTTGGCATTATGCTCAATGACTAAGCCGGTTTTATAAACATCGATGGCGGACATCTTTTCGGATGTTTTCCAATCACGAAACGGCACTGCTGCGCTGTCAATGATCCGGTTATAGTGTTGCGATTCCACGTCGTCCACACACTCGATACGATTTGTCAATTTGATGTAAGGGGCTTTGATGTAAGGGGCTTTTTCAAAGAAACCGAAGGCCTGTTGGATTGCAAATATGCCTGCCGGTGATTTACCGTCGCCTTCCTTTTTCACCGGCGCCATTTTATCAAGCGCTTTGTAATCGATATCAAAACTTCTGCCCCATCCAAGTCCCTTTTTACCCAGCACGACCGGGATACCCTGTTTCACGGTCTGCCATTCCCCGCCTTTCTTTTCATGGAGCGACAGAACCGCCTCAAAAGAATCCCATGTCTTTGCCTGAACAATAACAATCTGTCTTGATTTCCGGAGGGGATTAGAGATGGATGCACCTTTCGCACTATTGGAAAGGACAACTGAAAAAACCATGGCAAAGAGGAAGAGCATGAGCAGTTTCATACCGTTGAATTACCATTATACACTTAATCGTATCAGTATTTCAACAGCCTCTACCGTATATTCACGTTTTTGACACCCGACTCTGTATACATATAATGTTTTCATATTCCTGTATTCAGTATGTTTATCCTGTCAACTAACATGTTATTTTTACTGGAGAAAATGGACTATTTTATTGTATTGATTATTTGGCCGGTTTGATGTACAAATAGTGAAATTATTCACTACTGGAGGAACGATGAAAAAATATATGTTATTGGTATGCAGCGTTTTCGTTTTCTTGTTCGTCATGCTCTCACAATCCTTTGCGGTTGAGCTTGTAGCTGATATGGTAACCAAGGAAGGAAAGGTAACGAGAAACGGCAAGATATATGTTAAGGACAGCAAGTGCCGTGTGGAAAAAGGAAGTACGCCCCTCTATATAATCGTCAGGGGAGACAAAGGTCTCTTCTGGCAGGTCAACAACGCAGAGAAAACGTACCTGGAAGCAAAGCTGACGCCGGACATGAAGCCGACTATCGAGGAGAAGGTATTCGGCGAGACCGCAAGGAAGCTGGTCGGTACAGAGACGGTGAACGGTTACACGGCAAAGAAGTATGAAGTAACCGCAAAAAAGGGCAACAAGTCGGAGACGATACAGCAATGGTTTTCAACAGAGTATAATTTTCCCGTCAAGATCGTTGGTTCAAGCTGGAGCGTCGAGTATAAGAACATCAAGAAGGGCGGTGTTTCTGACAGCCTTTTTGAGCTTTCTCCTAGTATGGTAAGGGATACCTCAGAAGTCCCTGATGTACTCCATTAGCCTTAACAATTATCGATCGTAGCGCTTAATACTGAAAAAGCCAGAGCTGAAGAGTAGCATTCAGTTCCGGCTTTTTTCTTCGCAGTAAAGCAGAGTACCAGACGGGCATGCCTGTCTTATCACATACAAAAAAGGGGTCCACTTATGGGAGGAGAAATAAAGCAAAGGCATCATCTCAAGGCCATACTCTTCACAGCAATTGCCATGGTCATCTGCATAGGGTTAATCATGTGGCTCAAGGAGCAGGCGGCACAACAGCCGGTGCCGACGGACAGGGCGATATATGATGTGAAAACCACCGATTGGAAGAAGTACGGGACCGATCAGGACGGCGATCACTTCTACCGCTTTGACGAATCAGGCAAGGCTTTCCCCGATATGTTCAGCATAAAAAGCCGTCTCGTGTATAGCGAAGAAGGGAAGAAGCGCTATATAGAAGAGCGTCAACAGGCGCGGCTTCCCCTCAAAGACTTTGATAAGCTCAGCTCAAGGACCGTCCTCTATGGTGTCAACTGTTTTAGCGAGTCAAAAGAACTCTGCATCCTCGAGGTCTTTGAGCTGACCAAGGACGGGGTCACCCTCGACTATGCCAAGTCAGGCTCATACAAGAACTGGAAGCAGATCGGTGATGGCACGATTCACGACGCCCTCTACCGGGTTGCGTGTCCTGAAAAGAAGGATAAGTAAAGGCGGTGAATAGTCGATAGTGAATAGTTTAAAACCTGTTCACGGTTCACAGTTCACGGTTCACAGCCATCCAGCATCCCTCGTCCGGCATGACGAATAATACCCCGCTGTTTGCGGGGAATAGCCCGACACAGATGCTTATCCTAATGGAAAATCTTGGTTAAAAAAGAGGGGCCAGAAGGCCCCTCTCAATGATCGTTATTGTTCTGCTATGCTTAGTCTATTGCTTTTGACCACAGCTTATCAATAAGTTCCTTTGACGGCGGTTTTGTCATGAAGCTCACGAGAAAATAAACCGCCCCACTGCTTAAGACGAGGAACCACTCGTAACTGCCCATACCATAGAGAGCCGGTTTCTTGAAAAGAACTGACCAGCTCCCATAGAGGGTGAAGACAGTGCCCCAAACCGTGCAGCAGATAGCGCCCCACTTCGTTGCCCCTTTCCAGAAGTAGGAAATAGCGGTGACGAAGAAGAAGACCGCACCGAGACCCATAGCCGCCATCCCCATGAAGATGGAGAGCAGTGGAGGCGGGTTGACGAGGACGAAGTAGAAGGGGAGGAAGAGGAAGAGGGCGATAAGGAAATACCCGAGGTAGAGCATGGACTTATCCGTTACCTTTGGCCACCAGAGTTTGATGATATCCTTGGTCACATTGGCGCTCATGATAAAGACCATGCCTGCAAGGGTCGAGAGGGCTGCGGAGAAGAGCCCGGCTGTATATGCTGCCATGAGCCACGGACCACCCAGGGCATGGGCGAGTAAGGGCGCTGCAAGGTCAGCCTTAAAGACATTGGGCTGGCCGTGGATCGTTGCAGCCTGGAGAAGGGTCGGCCCATAGAGCATACGTGCCACAAGACCGTTGCTCGAGCAATCCAACATTATGGGGATACCGGTGAAGAGCCATACGACAAAGACGAGCCACCAGTAGTCCCTTTTCGTGACCTTTTTCATACCGAGGAACCGGCTCACGTTATGGGGGAATCCCACGGCCATAGTAAAGAATATTACCGGCGTGGCAAGGATGCCGATCCAGCTTGAAAAAAGCTGTGTAGCGCCAACTTTCGGGAGCTTCGGATTGATTAGCGCCATGAGGCCCGGGTTCTGGGCTGCAAGGCCTGCAGTCAAATTATAGAAACCACCTGCATGGATAATGGCCCAGAGACCAAGGACGGTGCCAACAATACAGAAAACGAGTCCCTGTAATGCCATGGCATACTGGTTCCCCACGTAGCCGCCGAGGACCATATAGAGCCAGGCAATAAAGACCGAGAGCAGGAGACACCAGAACGGCGAAAGCCCTGTCATGGCAAACCAGACGGTGGCGCCTGCTTTTAACTGACCCACGGAATAGAGGAATAGAAAAATGAGCATTGATACGGCCACCACGGTCTGGAGACCCTTTGATTCAAATCTCCTGCCGATCGTTTCGGGGAGTGTCGCTGCGCCCAGTTTCTTGGAAAAGTCCCTTGTTTTCAAAGCGCCAAGCCAGATGCAGGGGATGATGCCGATGAGGCTCCAGATACCGGCAAACCACATGCCGGAAAAGCCCACGGCGTAGACGATACCCGTGCTGCCGCAGAAGGCCCAGCCGGAAATGTAGGTAGCAGAAAGTGCGGCGCCTGTAATGATGGGGCCCAAATCGCGTTTTCCGACAAGGTACTCATCGAAGCTGCCTTTGGCCATCTTTTTTCTTCCTGCAAGGCCGAGGAGCACGGAAACGATGAGCAGTAAGGCCACAGCTAAACTTCCGGCAATGATCATTTCTGCGTTAGGTGTGGGTATGGGTAAAAACTTCAATGCTGTAGGATTCATTCTTTCCACCCCCTCGTTACAAGATATGTTCCAATGATGGTAAATGCAAAGGCAAAGGCAAAAACCGATCCCCACACATACCATGAAGACATTAAACTTTCTACTAATTCAGGCGGTACCTGTTGCATAATAAACCCTCCTTGTTTTGTTATTTAAAGCAAAAAATAGTGATCTAAAAACTCACCCCCTTTTAAGGTATTTTGATTAAAATATTTCACAGTCACATAAAAAAGATAGAGATACATTTGTAAAATCTTTATACATTTATACAAATAACAACCCCCGTTTTTCCTTCTTATATCCTATTATGATAGCCTTATACAGAAAAATGTCAATAAAAAATTGATCTGCATCACATATTATTTTCAACACCAAAAGCAACTACCTGAATATATTGAATAAAATAAATATGTGAAAGAATGTACATACTGTATACAGGATACAGAAAACAGTGGTTTAGAGTCGGACAGATACGACCTTTGAGATGCCTTCATCTTCCATGGTAACGCCATAGATGGTATGTGAGGATTCCATGGTGATCCTGTTGTGGGTTATGAAGATTATCTGAGTTTTGTTACTGATCGTCCGGATAATTTCCATTAATGACATGAGGTTGGCGTCATCAAGGGGTGCGTCAATCTCATCCATGAGTGAAAAAGGAGATGGTTTTGTATCCATGAGGGCAAGCAAAAATCCGAGAGAAACGAGGGCTTTTTCACCGCCGGACAAAAGCTCCATCCGGGCAACCTTTTTACCGGGTGGTTGTACATACATTTCCACCCCGATATTGTCCTGGCTGAGGGCGAGATAACCCTTACCCCCTTTGAACAACATGCCGGTAAAGCGTTTAAATGCATCGTTGACCATATCGAAGGTATCAGAAAATATCTCTTTGGACAGGTTATCTATTTTTATTATGGTTTTTTTCAGTGAATCCATTGCATTTTTAAGGTCTTCCTTCTGCTTCTCGAGAAATGATGCCCTATCCTTCAATTCCTCATATTCTTTTTCAGCCCGGAAGTTTACCTCTCCGAGGTCAGAAATTTCTTTATCCAGGGTTTCTTTCTCTTTTTCCAGGTCCATATTCAGGGGAACCTTGACATGCTCTGGCTGATTAATGCCGTGCGTTGTCTGAAGCCTGTCAGAAACAGCATCCAGCTTTTCGTTTAAAATAGCCAATTCCTTTTCAATATTTTCCTTCCTGTTTCGTATCCTTTCAATCTCCCTGGAAATACCTTCAATCCTTTCCTCAAGAACATGTTTCTCCATATGAAGGGTGCCCGATACAGCCTTCAGTTCTTCGTATCTCTTTATATGCTTCTCAGATGTTGTTTTCAGCCCATCATAGTCTTTTTCTACTATATCTATCTTTTTTATACGTTCAATCATGTCATGCTTCAGGGCTTCAATCCTTTGCCCCCGTGTATTACCGTCCTCAATGAGGTTTGCTATGAACAACCCTTTCCTCTCTATGTCTTCATGAAGCGTCCTGATCCGGTTTCCTTTCCGCTCATTATTGATCGATACCTCATGCCATTGCGAGGATATGTTTTCATGCTCCTTTTTTATCCTGTCGAGGGTTTCTTTAAGGGATTTTATCCTGCCTTCCACTGTATCTTTTGCCCTCTCATGCCTTTCTTTTTCCAGGAGGAGATCATCCGCTGCCCGGGGAGGAGCATCCTCAGAAAAATCGATCCTTGTGTCCAGTTCGTGGAGTCTCTCCCCTGCCGTCCTTATCCCGGCATCCAGAACGGCCATCTCTTTTTCGATGCCCTTTATGGACTCCTCTTTTCTCTCCAGTTCAAATTGTATTTTTTTATACACGTCGCTGGATCGGTTGAATTCCATCTCGATTGTCTTAAGGGAAGATACATGTTCATTGAACTCTACCTCTATTGCCTTTAATTCTTTCTCAGCGCGTTTAAGCTCCTTGAATTGTTTAATATCTATCTTTTTTGCTGCCCTTTCCTGTAATATAAATCCCCTGGAATCTATATAAAGGTCTTCATTGAGGAATATCCCTTCCTCTCCCTTCTCTATTCTCTCAAGGGCATCTTCTACACCGGCAATCCACTTCACATCGATATTAACCTCATTATCGCTGAGCCTTGCCATGCCTTTTTCAGGGAAGAATATATAATTTTCGTTATACTGCTTTATCTTTTCAGAAATCGATTTTGTATCCCCTTCGGACAACACATAATAATCCATTTCTCTGTAAAAAAACCTCTCCAGGGCCTTTTCTTTCCCTTCATCAACACGTATCATGTCAATCAGCCTTTTTGCGTCAGGCGGGCCTTCTTTTTTGGTCTCCTGTAAGCTGCTCATCTGTTTCAAGAACTCTTCCTTCCCCTTCTTTTCCCCTTTCAGTGTCTCTATGACGCTCTTTGCCTTTGCGATTGAGCCTGCGAGGTTTTCCTTCTGCTGTGATGCTTCCTGCTCTTTAAGTGTAATGGCTTCTCTTGTACGTGTATCACTTTCAAACCTGCCTTCGAATTCCTTGTGCTTTGCCTCTAAAACGCCCAGTCTTTGTGCGAGTTTCTCTTTTTCTTCAATCCTCTTGGCCTCTCTTTTCTCCTTTTCCCTGGCTATTCTTTCGATATCAGAAATAGAATTTTTTATGTCGGTGATTGTGCTCATAGTAACAAACAGTTTGACCCTCTCCTCTTCAACGCTTTTTTCGTGTGCCTCTCTGGTGTTTTTAAATTCGTCAATGGTTTTTGTCAGATGGTCCGCCCTGCCTTCGCCCTCTTTTAATGAGACAGTAATTGCCTCTGCCTCCCCTTTAATTGCCTCTATTTCCACTTTGCTTTTCTCGATATTGGCCTCTATCTCCTTCCTGCTGTTGATGAGTCCATTCACCTCATCCTCCAGCCTTTTCCTGTCTCTATTGAGATAGTCGACCTCAAGGAGTTTGCTCTCCATATCCTTTTCTTTGCCTTTTATGTCAACCTCGAGTTGCCTTAAAATGCTGTCGGTGAGTGAAAATTCCTTTTCTTTGGTCTCAAGTTCACTTTTTAAAACATGTTTCTCATTTTCCCTTGCAGCGATTTCCTTATCGAGGTCTACCTGTCGTTCCTGCATTTTTGCCATTCTTTTTGTCAATTTCACGTAACCATCAATAAGTATCCAGGATTCAATTTCAGAGTTTTTGTCAATGAGCAGTTTATATGTCTTCCACCTGTTCCATTCGGTCCCGGCCTTTTCGAGGGCATTCACCACTTCGCTGTAGATATCTTCAACCCTCTCCAGGTTTCCCTTTACCTCTTCCAGCCTTGTAATGGCTTCCCTCTTTTTTTCTTCGAAACGTGTAATGCCGCTGGTCTCTTCTATAACAACCCTTCTCTCGTGGGGCTTCATCTGTATAAAGTGTTCTATTCTGCCCTGTTCCACGATAGCGTAAGAATTTAATCCGATACCTGTGCCGAGTAAAAAATCCTGTATATCCTTAAGCCTTACCTGGTTACCGTTTAATGAATACTCATTGAGACCATCCCTGTAAATTCTTCTTTTGATAATGTATTCTTTGTCCAGGTCTGCAAGTTCTACGCTCACTTCGGCGATGTTTACGGGTCGCCTCCCATTGCTCCCGTGGAAGATGACATCCCCCATGTCCTTAACCCTCAGGGATTTTGTGCCCCTTTCACCTAAGGCCCAGACAATGGCATCAACAATATTGCTCTTGCCGCAGCCATTAGGCCCCACGATTGAGGTAATGCCGTCATTGAACTGGAAGACTGTTCTGTTCAGAAAGGATTTAAAACCAAAAAGCTCAAGCCTTTTAAATTTCATTTTATATATTCGATTGCCTTTTCAATATGGAGTTTTCCCAAATTAATTGTTTCAATGATTCTTGTGCTTTACTGTATTAAGGCTAATAACCTATAGCTCATTGCTAAAGGCTAACAGATGATTCGATTGATTATAATGAAATTTTCCCTGTTCATCAATGTATTTTTCTCATATTGTTAAATGCTTACTGAAAACAAATACTTATTTGAATTTTATCAGAAATATGGTAGAATATCGGGATAAAAGGGAAAAATCTGCAATATGAATGGAGGGATCATGTTCGAAGTTGGAAAAGTGGCCGTTTATCCAGGCCATGGTGTCGGAAAGATAGAATCGATTGAAGAAAAAGAATTTTCAGGTATGAAACAGGCTTTTTACATAATGAGAATCCTTGATACTGACATGACAATCATGGTTCCGGTAGATGGAATGAACACCGCAGGGCTCCGGTGTGTAATCGACTCAAGCGAGGTAAGCAGGGTCTATGAGATATTAAAGGACAGGAATGTGGTGCACGATAATGCGCCATGGAACAGGCGGTACAAGGAATATATGGAACGAATCAAGAGCGGTTCAATCTTCGAGGTTGCAATGGTGCTCAGAGAACTCTACAGCCTGAAAGTATGGAAAGAACTCTCCTTTGGTGAGAAAAAAATGTTTGAAATTGCAAGAAACTTAATTAAAAAAGAGTTGTCCATTGCCTTGGATAAACAGGAAGATGAGATTGAGGGAGAGATAGAAGGTATTTTCTCTAAAAATTATAAGGATTAGGATTTGTGGAAATACTCATTCAACTTGTATTGGTAGCGGTAACCACCGTATCAAGTCATTTCATCGTAAAAGAGATTTTCGGAAGTAACTTATTGGGTCTGATTGGCACCATCTGCGGCCTTGCCATCGGTTACCTTATCATTAAGGCAGAAGAAAAGCTCAAGGACGTCCCCCTCAAGACAATCATTGGAAGCTTGACAGGCCTCGTTCTGAGCCTGCTCATTGCAAACCTTTTTATTTCAAGGCTCCTCCTGGCAATTATAAAAGACATACCTATCACACTCCCCATTTATGTGCTCATTTATTTCATCATGGGGTATCTCGGCTTCAGGATCGGGGCAAAGAAAACCCAGACGCTTGACCTTTCAAGGCTTCCTTTATTTGAAAATATGGAAGATGCTGAGAATGCTAAAATAGTAGATACAAGCGCTATCATCGACGGCAGGATTGCTGATGCATGCGAGACAGGGTTCGTGGAAGGGACATTCATTATCCCTCAGTTTGTTCTTTATGAGGTCCAGCATATTGCGGACAGCCAGGAACCGATGAAAAGAACAAGGGGAAGAAGGGGTCTTGATGTGATTCACAGACTGCAAAAACAGACCTTTGTTAAAGTAAAAATAGTAGATTACGATTTCCCAAAACTGAAAGATGTGGATACAAAGCTCATTGCACTTGCAAAAAAATTAAACGGCAAGATACTGACCAACGACTATAACCTCAACAAGGTAGCAGAACTTCAGGGCGTGGAAGTATTGAATGTGAACCAGTTGGCAACATCATTGAAACCAGCCATACTTCCCGGGGAACACATGAATACCCGTATTATGAAAGAAGGTAAGGAGCAAGGACAGGGTATAGGTTATCTTGACGATGGAACGATGGTTGTTGTTGATGATGCCAGGAAGCTACTCGGCAAGGCTGTCGACGTGGTTGTGACGAGCGTTTTACAGACCACATCAGGCAGAATGATATTCGCAAAACTCAAAGAACAGGCCGAAGGGGAGTTCTATTTCCCTGACGAATACAAACTGGAAGAACAGGTGAGATAATTATGAGAACGCTCGCAATCATACTGGCAGGCGGCTCCGGCAAACGGATGGGCACAGCTACAAATAAACAGTTTCTTCTCTTAGACAACAAACCTATCATTGTTCGCACCTTGCAGATTTTTGAAGAATGCAGACCCGTTGACGGGGTTTATCTCGTGGTGAACCAGAAGGACCTCCCGATTATGCAGGAAGAAATCCTGGAGACATATAAATTTAACAAGGTATTGAAACTCGTCATAGGCGGGCGCTTGAGACAGGACTCAGTGAGAAACGGGCTTGAAGCTATTGAAAACCCCTGCGATATCGTCATTATTCATGACGGTGCACGGCCATTTGTATCGCCTTCCTTCATAGAAAAAGGTATTTTTTTGATGGAAATGTTTGATGCAGTGATATCTGCCCTTCCCGTAAAGGACACGATAAAGACAGTTTCCAAGGAAGGGTTTGTTATGAAGACCCTGGAAAGGGATTCCCTGTGGAATGTTCAAACACCCCAGACATTCAAATATGACCTCATAGTAAAGGCATACAGAGAAGGCATGAATAAGAAGCTCTACGGTTATGACGATGCAACCTTCCTCGAACATATGGGCAAAAAGGTAAAAGTCATCGAAGGCTCCCCCTATAACATCAAAATAACAACACCTGAAGACCTCATTATAGCGAAAGGTATGCTCTCCCAGCTGAAAGGTAACGTATGATAATAAGTTCACAGTTCACAGTTCCCCGTACAAAAACCATCCGGGGCAGGCACAGTTCACAGTTCAAAAGAGTAAAGGATCAGAGCCGAATCAAAATCGTTTTTAAAACAATCGTAATAAATTTATGAAAATCGGGATCGGATACGATGTGCATCGCCTGGTTGAAGGAAGGAAACTTTTCCTCGGAGGGGTTGAAATCCCCTTTAATAAAGGCCTGCTGGGCCATTCCGATGGTGATGTTCTGATACACGCAATCTGCGATGCCCTCCTTGGTGCCATTTCTGAAGGCGATATCGGTCTTCACTTCCCTGACTCAGACCAGGGCATTAAAGACATAAAGAGCGGAAACATTTTATCTTTCGTTGGCAAACTTTTAAAAGACAAGGGGTTTAAAATAGGAAACATAGACGCCGTTGTTGTTGCGGAAGCACCAAAGATTCTCCCTTATAGAAAAATCATGATCGAAACCATATCGAACATTCTTCAGATAGACCCGGCGCAGGTAGGTTTAAAAGGAAAAACCACTGAAGGCCTCGGCTTTGCAGGACGCAAAGAAGGTATAGCGGTTTATGCAGTGGCGTTAGTGGAAAAATGATTAAACTGAAAATCAATTCCTCCATAAAAGACATTTTCCGAAGCCTGTCCCTGAGGACACAACTCCTGCTCATCCTGCTTTTCCTTCTCGCTATCTCCATAAGCTCTTTATCAATCATCTATTCAAGAACAGAAGATGTTATTATCGATAAGGTAACGGAAAATATAGACGATATTACAAAGGCCATTCAGATCAGTGTGGAAGAATTGACCTACAAAGGCAGCAGCACGGAAAGGCTGAAAAGCTATGTGGATATGTTGAATAAAAAGGGCATTAAAGAGATATCTATTTTAAGTGACAGTTCAGAGGTCATTGCAAGTTCTGACCCAAAAAAGATAGGGACAAAGGAAAAGATAGGTGAAAAAAGGAGTTGGAGAAAAAAGGATTTGATGATTACTGCCCGCCTCGGAGAGGAAAGCAAAAAGGAAACACAGCGCCTCTACAATATAATAATGCCCGTATCGATAAAAGGGCAGAATATTGGGTATATCCATATCAATATGGTGCTGGACGATTATAAGCTCCTCGCACAAAAGAATCACTTAAAAAGGATATTGAGCACCCTCTTTGCCTTCAGTATAGGCATCATCGTGAGCCTTCTCATCGCAGACAAATATACAGAACCTATTAAAAGAATAGCGCGGGCGAGTAAAAGGATCGCTGAGGGCGAGTTGGTCAAGATAAGGGACAAGGGTCACCGTAAGGACGAGATAGGGGTGCTTATCCGGAGCTTCAATGAGATGGTTGATAAACTGGGCGAGCGACAGGAGTTGGAAGAAAAATTGAAAAAAACCGAACAGCTCTCCATGATAGGTCAACTATCTTCAGGGATAGCCCACGAGATCAGAAACCCCCTTAACTTTTTGTCATTGTCAGTCGGGCATATCAAAGAAAGTATCTTAGAGGAGAACATCAAAAACAAGGAAGAGCTCATTAAGCTTCTCGATGACGTGACAAAGGAAATTTACAGAGTGAATGAGCTGATTCACAATTTTCTCTTCCTTGGCAAGCCCATAACCTTGCACAAGGAGTTCGTTGAACCGGAAGCCCTCATAAGCGAGGTGCTCTTTATTTTAAAGGATAAGGTAAGAAAGGGCATAGACATTCGGGTAACCTGCAAAGAAAACGGCCAGCCCATATATTGCGACCGGGAATATATGAGGCTATGCCTTATCAACCTCCTGTTGAATGCCATTCAGGCTATTGAAGATAAAGGTGTAGTACACATTGAATGCGGCAGGGAAGATTCCTATTCCTGCATCTCTGTCCTTGATGATGGCGGGGGCATCGGGCCTGAAGAGCTTGATAAGATCTTTGAGCCATACTATTCTACAAAAAAGCTCGGCATCGGACTTGGTCTGAGCGTTACAAAACGGTTCGTAGAAGAACATGGCGGGACAATATCAATAGCAAGTAAGGTGGGCGAGGGAACAACAATTACAATAAAGGTGCCGTATCGTGAAGCTTGATAAAGGCAATATCCTCTTAGTGGAAGATGATAATAACCAGAGAGGCATTATTAAAACCATCCTCACAAAGGAAGGTTTTTTTGTGGAGGACGTGGACTGTGGCAAAAAGGCGATTGAGCAGATTAAAGGCGGTTCCTTTGATCTGGTGGTAACGGATTTAAGGCTTCCGGATATCGATGGCACCGAAGTGGTTAAAGAGGTAAAAAGGGTTGACAAGACATGTCATGTCATTATTATTACTGCCTATGGCTCAATCCCATCCGCTATAGAGGCCACAAAGCTTGGCGCCTTTTATTATCTTGAAAAACCCTTTGAAAAAGACCAACTGCTTATCGTAATCAGCAATGCCATGAACCAGGTTAAACTCCTGAAAGACAATATTATGCTGAAGGACCAGCTTCACGACAGGTTCAGCCTTGATAACATAGTAGGCGTCCACGGGAGAATGGAGGAGCTCTTCAAGATTGTGAAAAAGGTTGCCCCGACCAATTCAACGGTCCTCATTTACGGTGAAAGCGGCACTGGAAAAGAACTTTTTGCAAAGAGTATCCACTATAACAGTCCGAGGAAAAACAAACCCTTTTTTGCAATTAATTGTGCTGCCATACCGGAGACGCTCCTTGAGAGCGAGCTTTTCGGATACGAGAAGGGCGCATTTACCGGTGCGCTGACCCGTCGTGCGGGACTCTTTGAGCAGGCAAACAAGAGCAGTCTGTTCCTTGACGAAATAGGCGATTTAACGCTCAACACCCAGGCAAAACTCTTGAGGGCCCTCCAGGAGAGGGAAGTTCGCAGAATCGGGGGTAAGGAAAATATCAAGCTCGATGTTAGAATTATTACAGCAACGAACAAAAGACTTGAGGAAGAAATAGCAAAGGGGAGATTCCGCGAAGACCTTTATTACAGATTAAACGTGATCGCCTTTTCGATACCACCTTTAAGAGAAAGAATGGCGGATATCCCGCTTCTCGTGGAACATTTCTTAAAAAAATTGAACGAGAATCATGAGGGGAAAAAGGGTATTTCCAATGAAGCATTACAACTCCTGATGAAATATTCCTGGCCGGGCAATGTAAGACAGCTCGAATCGGTGACTGAAAGGGCCTACATCATGTGTGAAGAAGATACCATCGGCATAGATTATATGCCTGAAGAGGTAAAACAGGAAAGCGGGAAAAACCTCTCAAAACATTTTGAAATACCCGACGAAGGACTGAACTTTGAAGAAATTGAAAGAGAATTCATAAAAAAGGCGGTCATAAAAGCAGAAGGGAAGATATCCATTGCAGCGAAACTCCTCAACATGTCATATGACAAACTATGGTTCAAGGTTAAGAAGATGAAAGAAAAGGGAGACATTCTTGATTATACGAACAAATAAGATCGCCATTCCGTTATTTTACGAATAATCAATCCAAACCATCACCATCAAAATCATAATACATAATGATTATAAACAATTTGATTTGTGGCACAGCATATGCATAATAAAAGTGTATATGAAGTTAACAAAAAAAATAGGAGGAACCAAAATGAAGAAAGTTTTAATGATTGCTCTCACAGTGTTAATCAGCGTTGCATTCGTGACAACCGTATTTGCACAGGCACCGAAGGCAGCAGCTCCTGACAAACCGGCAGCAGTAGCTCCTGACAAACCGGCAGCAGAGAAGGCAGCTCCTGCAAAGGCCGCCAAGGTCAAAGCAATGAAGGCGAAGGGTGAGGTTGTAAAAATCAGCGAAGAAGAAGGAATCATCGTCGTAAAAGGCAAGAAGGGCGATGAAATCTACGACATCAAAGACGTGAAGTGGACAGTGTACAAGGGCGCTAAAGAAGTAAAGGCCGGCGAAATCGTTGTCATTTCTTACATCGATAAAGATGGTAAGAAGGTTGCCAAAGTAGTCAGTAAGAGTAAGTCGGTAAAGAAAGCGGCCCCAAAGGCCGAAGTCAAACCAGCACCAACTCCTGCACCAGTTCCTGCACCAGCGCCAGCTCCTGCACCAGCACCAGTAAAGAAGTAGTTAGAAGTAGTTAATAGTATATGAATGATTAAGGGGGCATAGTACATGCCTCCTTTTTTTATCGCTATTACCGGGGCTTGCCCCGTGGGTATCTATATGATAGGCGGGTCAGGTTCAATGCGGACACCGGAAAAATTGTAGAGAGCCAAAAGCCCCTGCGAAATAGATTCGTTTTCAGAAATTTTCAAAATCATTTTATATTGGTAGCGATATCCTCTCTTTTGAATGAGGGGGCCAGTTATGCCTTGCCCGAAACCTTCTTCCTCCAGGAAAACCTGTATTTTCTTTACAAGCCGTTGGCCCATCTCCCGGTCCTTTATCTCTACCTCAATAAGGAAGAGTCTCACGTATGGGGGGTATTCTGCAAACTTTCGTTTTTGAAGCTCATTAAGATAAAACGACCTTACATTAATAAAGGAATTCAGTTCAACTGACTTCTTTTCATCCATAAAAAAACAGATACGCTCAGGCCGTAATACATCAATAAGATTCATGAGAACCTGATACA
>JAPLKD010000210.1 GCA_026388245.1 Pseudomonadota bacterium
CTCATTAAACTTAACTAAAAAAGTGTTGCGGTATCTTCCTTATGCACAACAGTTTATGTCTGCACAACAGTTGCTTGTGTTTGAAAAAAAATCTGCATATCAATCGCATCTGCCAGACGCCGAGAGGTGCGGCGGCCTTGATGGGAAAGCCCATTGACTCAGCTGGCGATACATGTCGTTCAACAAAAGGAGAAAAGTAACATCAGATTTTTCATGGTCTCTTGCCATGGAACCCTCTAATGGGTGACCCCGGAGGCGCCACCAGAGGCGCCAGAGGGTTCTCTGTATACAGCAATAAGGTGAGGAACCGAAGTTTGACGTTGATATTTGACAAACGGATACATAACTGATAAATATTATTGGGATTATATAGCTTAATGATTATAAGGACAAGGGATGAAAACACGGGGAAATAGAACATGACTATAACAAGAAATGAGGCAGTTGAGTTACTCAATAAATATGTAAAAAATGAAAGGATGCTGAACCACTGTTATGCCTCAGAGTCGGTGATGAGGGCGCTGGTGCACAGATTAGGCAGAGATGAAGAAGAATGGGGTCTTAAAGAGGAGAGGGTGTTATGAGAAGGGCAAAAATAGTGTGTACCATAGGGCCGGTGACGAGCAGCGAAAGGCAGCTTGAAGCGCTCATTACCAGCGGTATGGATGTGGCGAGGTTGAATTTTTCACATGGTGATCATGCGAGCCATGGTGAAGTGGTTAAAAGGATCAGAAAGGTATCCAAAAAGCTGAAAAAAGAGGTCTCCATCCTCCAGGACCTTCAGGGCATAAAGATAAGGGTAGGGCGGCTTAAAGGAGAGAAGGTTAAACTTGAAAAAGGCGCCGGACTTACCATACTGAAAGGTGATGAGGAAGGGGACGGCAAAAGGATATTCATCGATTATCCCTGGCTGATAGATGATGCAAAGGTTGGGGATTTTATCCTGCTTGATGATGGTCTCATGAAGCTCGAAGTTACAAAAAAAGATAAGAATTCCCTGGGCGCCACAGTAATCGAAGGCGGAATATTAAAAGAACATAAGGGTGTTAATCTGCCCCATATGAAGATCAGCGCTCCATTTTTCACCGAAAAGGATAAGAAAGACCTGGAGTTTGGCATCACAATGGATGTTGATTACGTTGCCCTCTCTTTTGTTAGAACCGCGACGGACGTAAAGACCGTAAAGAAGTGGCTCTCAAAAAGGGGTGCGCAGATCCCCCTCGTTGCAAAGATTGAAAAGGAAGAGGCGATACACAATATTGACGGCATACTGGAAGAGGTGGATGGAATCATGGTTGCGAGAGGCGATCTGGGGGTAGAGATGCCCCTTGAAGAAGTCCCCATGTTTCAGAAGATGCTCATAGAAAAGGCGAACATGAACGGACGAATCGTTATTACTGCGACGCAGATGCTCGAGTCGATGACCCAGCATTCAAGACCGACACGGGCGGAATCCACTGATGTGGCCAATGCGGTGATTGACGGAACGGACGCACTGATGCTCTCCGGAGAAACTTCAGCAGGAAAATACCCCATAGAAGCCGTAAGAGTGATGGACAGGATCATCTCCTATACAGAAACTGCTATGCCAACGCAATCTGCTGCGCACAAAAGGCAAAAGGATATTTTGAAGCCGGAAGGGAGTGAACTGCCCAGGGCGATTGCCCATGCAGCATCCCGAGCCGCAGAAGAGACAGGGGCCAGATGGATTGTGGCCTTTACAAAGTCAGGATTCACTGCGCGCTTGATTTCCAAATTCAGACCGACAACACCCATCGTTGCACTATCACCCGACGAGAGAGTTGTGAGGCAGATGCCTATCTATTGGGGCGTTATCCCCTACCTGGTCAGACATATGGAAAATACCGACGAACTCGTCAATGAAGTAGAATCTGCCCTTGTCCGGTCGGGGCAAGCGAAGCCCGGAGACAGGATTGTCATAGTGGCAAGCCTTCCGCCTTCAATATCGGGTAAGACAAATTTTATGAAGATACATGAGATAGCTCAGGGGTCGGGGGTCAAGGGGTCAGAAGGCAGTGAATAGTGAATAGTGAATAGAGATGAAGTCAGAAGACAGAAGACAGAAGACAGATAGGGACAAGGCAAAGGGGAAAGGCAGGAGGGAAGAACCGAAACGGCGAGACGGCGTATCGGCGCCTGTCCACCAAGACGATTGCTGTGAAGGTGGGACCCGGCGATGAATACAGAGGGTTAGAGGGTTAGCTAAACTTCCAATCATCCAAACATCTAATCATCTGTGAAAAGGGAATGACATCCGCAATCCGCAATCGAATCCCTGCTCCTTATATCAATTATATACCCTGTACTATCTTTTACAAGGGAAAATGGTTTTTTGCACAACCTTAGGGTACAACGTTGCCAGGATTTTTAACTTTTCCCTGTTGACATTGTCCATCTCTAACTCATCTGCAAAGGGGACATGATGTCTCAAATATGTTGCATCAAGAAGGGCTTTTTCCGGTGTTGCCATCAGCGCCCCGTTTAAATTCAGAACCTCCTCTGGGAGGTACAGTTTTTCAGCAATCCTGGAATATTCGATAACGTATCCACCATATCTGATACGGTTGCGATTTCCTGTTCCGGAATGAAGGGTAATAGCAGTGCAAACCTGCGGCACCTGGAGCAGTATACCGTGATAGTTTAACGCCCACTCACAGGAAATATAAGAAGGTTGCCTCACAAAACATGCCACCCGTTCTACTTTAAGGGGTTCGGGATTGAAAAGGATATTCCAGTATACTTTACTTGCAATCTTTCTGATATATCCTTTCTTCAACGCACGGTAAAGGAACATATTATCATTAGAAACAATTTTTACGAGGTCAGTTGTTGTGAAGAGAGGCGATGGAAGTTCACGCAGTACGTCCACGGTGCTTGATGGTTGTTGTCTCATGAAATTTTTCTCTGTTTCATGGGATACATATCAAAATCAATTCCGCCTGCCTCATGGATTTTCCTGAAAGCGTCCTGCACAGCCATAATAAGTTCTCTATAACCTTCTCCTGCAAGGGCTTTGAGGGTATCGCTATCCAGAAACCTGGCAAGGTCCTGATGGAGTTCACTGATAAGCACCTTTTTTGTCCCTTCCTCAAGTTCCTCCATGTGGGTATAAAAAGAGACAGGTGTACTCACGCTGAAAGGCGCTTCATACATGTCGAGTTTCCGCTTCAATACCTCAGGATTCGGCTCGACCAGGAGGGTTTTTGTGAGATACCATACATCAAAAAAATCCCTGCCTTTCGTATATGGACGTTCCAGAAGTGCCCGCAATTTGTCCGAAAGAATCTCTTCGGGAGTTTCAATATTAATCATAACGGCTGCTCCAGGCATTTTTAAAGCGCCTTCCCGAAAAAGATAGGATACTGTGGGAGAAGCCTGCATGATTTTTCTCTCCTTTGCAGGCTCGATCTCTGGAAGGAGTCTCTCAAACTCGATTTTAACAGATGTTTTATTCCTCGTCGCAGCAGTGGAAAAATCAACAAAAGTCCGATAAGAAGAATCACGGGGTTTTTTCTCCTTAAACGTTAGCGTCCCTGTACCAAAATTGGCGACTGCCATTCTCCTCAGAGGTTCCATCACTGAGCTGACAAAACGCAGTAACTCTTTATGCGGAAGAGAGACAACGAAGTCGAGGTCTTCTGAAAATCTTAACCCTCCGTAGAACCATCTGATAGCTGTTCCCCCCTGAAAAATGATGTTTTTACTTCTTCGGTCGGAAAAAAGTGTGTGCAGGATGATAAGTTGGAGGAATTCCGCCTGCCTTATCCATTTATCGGACTCCTCTATCATTATAACAAGTTGACTAATAATGTGTTCATATATATCATCCAACTTATCTTTTAGACGCTTATCTATGAATCCGCATTTATAGGCAAACTCAATCCATACCTGAGTTTCACAGGCTTCGCTTTCTGCATCACTCAATTTTGCAATAAACGCAGCCTTGTACCTCCTCTTTCGCCATGCTTCAGCAATGTTTGCACAAACTGAACGGGAAGACCGGCGTATCTGGTCGGTCATGGAATATTTTTCTTCCTTCGGAAATGTTTTAGTAAACTGAAATATTTCCATTGCAGTATCCATAGCATTCCGATAAACCTTCAACTCTTTATAATTCAATACAAATTCTCCCATACACCGTTACTCCGTTTCGCCCCATTCTCCGGTTCGCCGATACGCCGATACGCCGTCTCGCCGTTTCGGTTCTTCCCTCCTGCTTTTCCCTTTCCCTTGTCCCTATCTGTCTTCTGTCTTCTGTCTTCTGACTTCATCACTATTCACCTTTCACAGATGATTAGATGTTTGGATGATTGGAAGTTTAGCTAACCCTCTAACCCTCTAACCCTCTAACCTTCTAACCTTCTAACCTTCTGTTTTCATCGCCGATACGCCGTCTCGCCGTTTCGGTTCTTCCTTCTCCCGAAACAATTTCAGACACGCAGCCACAACCTTGGGGTCGTATTTGGAGCCGCTACTGGCAGATATTTCTTCCAGGGCCTCATTTAAAGAAAAGGCATTCCGAAAGGACCGATGACTGGTCAAATCTTCAATGGCATCGGCAACGGCCAGGATCCTGGCTCTAAGGAGAATATTCTCTCCCTTGATCCCCCTGGGGAATCCGGAACCATCGTAACACTCACGATGCTCCAGGACAATATCGGCGATGGGCCAGGGGAAATCAACTTCTTTTAAAATGTCGTAACTCATCTGCGGGTACGTTTGATGCATGGCCAGATTGAGTCCTGTCAACTGTCCGGAACCCTGAAGGATTTCAGTGGGCATATTCACAAGGCTTATGTCATAGACATATGCTGCCAGCAAGAGTCCATCCACCGAGAAGTCGGTTAATCCCATTTCCCTGGCGATTGCGTGTGCGGATTCCGAGACCCGCTGGTGATGACCGGGGGTATAAGGTCCGCGCAATTCAATTGCCCCCATGACGGCATCGATCGTCCCCTTGAAGCACTTTGTCAGACGGTTGAGGTAGCTCTTTATGTTTTTATCTACCCCGTGCTTGTGGAGAGCCATCTCGATATTTGTATGCAGTTCATTCTTTGTAAAGGGTTTGACCAGATAACCGAAAGGCATTGTCTGTTTTGCCCGTTCGATATATTCATGATTCGTGTAAGCAGTCAGATAAATAACCGGGATATCGAACTGTGAAGTGATCCGGTCGGCAGCTTCAATGCCGTCCATCTTACCCTTCAAAACAATATCCATCAGGATCAGATCAGGCCTTTCCGCTTCTGCCTTTTTGATGGCCTCATCTCCCGTGGATGCCGCCCCGCAAACCGTGTACCCTAAATCTTTCAGGTCCCTGCAAATCTGATCGGAAACGACCCATTCGTCTTCCACTACCATGATGTTTTGACTGTTCATATTGCCCTCCTGCCTTTCAAATCGGAAATGTAATCCGGAATGCTGTTCCGGCATCCCGTGTGACCTCTATCTGACCGTCAAGCTGATGTTTCACCAGCCCATTCACCAGGTGCAACCCCACAGTTTGTGGTTTGTGGATATCAACATCGTCAGGTATGCCTAATCCATTATCACGGACGACAATCTCTATTACAGGGGCTTGCGCCTGGGAATCTATTTCCGTGTTTTTCGTTTCACGGATGATGATCTCTAATTTGCCCGGTGTATCTCCGGGAAAGGCATGTTTAAATACATTGGAAATCAATTCATTCAGAATCAACCCGCAGGGTATCGCCTTGCTGATGTCCACACAAACGGCGCCGTCGGTTTGGATGACCAGATCTATTTTACCTGGATTGATTTTATACGCTTGAAACAGCTCCTGTGACAGGGTTCTCACATAACCGGCCAGATCGATTCTTGTGAAATCCTTTGACCCGTAGAGTTCTTCATGGATCATGGCCATGGCCCGGATTCGTCTCTGTCCTTCATTCAACATTTCAGTCAGCTCCGGATTCTTACTTGATGATGCCTGGAGATCGAGAAGGCCGGATATCACCTGCATGTTGTTCTTCACCCGGTGATGGACTTCACTGAGGAGGAGTTCTTTCTCCTGAAGGGATGCCTTGATTTTCTCCTCCGCCCTCTTGCGTTCGGTGATGTCTGAGAAAATGGAAACGAAGTAACCCTCCTTTGGGCTGTATACAAAAACCGAGTACCATCGCTGCAATTGTTCCTGGTATTGCTCGAATCTCGCTGCCTTGCCTGTTAGCGCAACTCTTCCGTGTACCCCGATGAAATCGAAAGCTGACTTTTCGACTCCGGGTATGATCTCCGTAATCCTCCTGCCCAGGACGTCTTTTTGCTTCAACCCGGTATGTTCTTCGAAGGCGCTGTTGATCTCAAGAAAGATATAGTCCACGGGCCGGTTGTTTTCGTCCACTACGATTTTGCAGTACGCATGACCATTCAGTTGGTTCTCAAACAGCGTCCGATACTTGAGGTCATTCTCCTTCATGGCCTCCTCCGCTTGTTTGCGCTCGGTGGTGTCCTCAATTGTACCCTCGTAATGTGTTATATTACCTTGTCCATCCTTTACAGTGTGGGCATTAATTGAAACCCATATTATCTCTCCACCTTTCTTGCGAAACCGGGCCTCGAACTTTTCCACCACTCCTTCCTTGGATAAGATTCCTTTAAAGATTTCTCTATCTTCAGGATTGACGTACATCTGAGTTGCAGTTACATTATTGATTACTTCTTCAGGTGTATCATATCCATACATTTTTACAAGGGCAGGATTAGCACTGAGAATGCGTCCCTCGGGTGTGGTTTGATAGATTCCGAGAATCGCATCATTGAAGATATTCCGGTATTTCTCCTCTGCCTGGAGGAGCTCCTTTGTTTTCCTGTACTTGTACTCCCTCCTGAAATAGAGCAAAGAAACTGCAAGGAAGAGGAATATGACGAAACCTGTAACTGCGGAGAGGATGAAGTACCCGTATAATGACTTCAGGATTGCATTTTTATCCTGCCCGACAATGACTAACCAGCCAACCCCCTTTACAGGTGCAATGGATACATAGGAGATGCTGCCCTTTTTGTGTGTATCTGCACATTCCATATCAATAAAGACCCCTGCAACTGCCTTTTCCCGTACGCGTGCATCGGGGTATTTCGTTATGTTCTCCTCATAGGGAACAGTATTACTGAATATGATATTCCCTTCCTGGTCGAGGAGGGCAATGCTCTTTTTTGGGTCTATTATATTTGCTCTGATAAGATTGGCCAAGAAGGGGGTGCGCTGGGTGGTGCCAAGTATCCCGATGACTTTACCTTTTTTATCAAATACCGGTACGGCTATGGCAACAGCAAGATTTTTTTCCAGGACTATTAAACGGAATACTGTAGAAATATAGGGTCTCCAGTCCCTGCTTACCCCTTTATACCAGTCCCTGTAGGCAAGGTTCTTGCCATAGGATTCTTTGCTCACCGGGTAGTTTGCCCAGACGGTTCCAGATTTGTCGGCTATAAAGGGGGCGTCAATTTCAGTACGGTGCTCACATAAGGATTTCATGTGAAAGATGACGTGATTAAAGTCCTTCTTCTTTGCCGCATCGATAAAGAGGGGACGGCGTGCATAGGACTCCAGGATACTGGTAGCTGCCTTCTGATGCTCATACATGAGCGAGGAGAGGAGATTCGCCGTTGATGCATTTTCAATGATTACATTCTTGAATACATACTGATAGTGGTTGCGTATGATGTGCGAGGTGATGAAAAAGGTAATAATCAAGAGAAACGCAATTATTACGGCATATAATTTCTTCCCTTCAAATAACGTTTTCATGTTATCTCAAATAGCTCCATTGCAGTATCCATAACATTCCGATAAACCTTCAACTCTTTGTAATTCGATACAAATTCTCCCATACACCGTTACTCCGGTTCCCACCTTCACAGCAAGCGTTTTGGTGGACAGGCGCCGTCTCGCCGATACGCCGGTTCGGTTCTTCCCTTCTGCCTTTCACCTTCACCTTTCACAGATGATTAGATGTTTGGATGATTGGAAGTTTAGCAAACCCCCTAACCCTCTAACCCTCTGTCTTCATCGCCGTTTCGCCCTCTCGCCGATACGGTTCTTCCCTCCTGCCTTTCCCCTTCCCCTTTTCACAGATGATTAGATGTTTGGATGATTGGAAGTTTAGCTAACCCTCTAACCCTCTAACCTTCTAACCTTCTGCCTTCATCGCCGATACGCCGTCTCGCCGATACGGTTCTTCCCTCCTGCCTTTCCCCTTCCCCTTTTCACAGATGATTAGATGTTTGGATGAATGGAAGTTTAGCAAAC
>JAPLKD010000113.1 GCA_026388245.1 Pseudomonadota bacterium
TTCGTTGCCGTTGCATAACCCGCGGTATGGTCTGCACCCATTGTGCTTGTAGCATACGTTACACCAAGCCCTTTCACTGCCCTGGGGTCATAGGCCGGCATTGCCTGACCTTTTACAACAGGTACCCTTTCAACGCCAAAAACCCTGCCTGTAATTGCTGCGCCGCTCCCGATAATACGTCCAAGAGGGGAGCCCTTGCCGACTTCCTTTAAAAGATTGATAGCCCCGTCGGCATCGCCGAACTTCAACAGACCACCGTCCATAGCCACCCCGATGGCTACCCCCACTTCTATCGTGTCAAGTCCTGTATCGTCGTCAATAAAGTCCATCAGGGCTATTTTATCAAGATCATCAATTCCGCAGTGTGCGCCATGGGCCCAGACTGTTTCATACTCTGGTTGTTTGGTTACATAATGCCCATCTTTATCATTGTAAATTCCGGAACAACGTATGACACACCCGCTATGACACCCATGAGTAGCCAATCCGCCGCGCTCTGTCTCTAATGCCGCCTCTGTCTCTCCACTTATCCTTGAAGCCCCCGCAAACGTTCCCTCTTTGAAGTTATAGGTAGGGTACGCACCTGCCTCGTTCAGGATATTGGTAAGGACATTTGTGCCATACGCAGGCAGGGCTTCGCCTGTGACCCCGTGTTTCCGTAGGCCTTCAACAAAAATCTTGTTCGCTTCCCGAAATTTTTCAGGGTCTTTCGGTGGACGCATGTGCAAACCTGTATCGTCGAGCACAATAACCTTGACACCTTTCGAGCCCATGACAGCGCCCACACCGCCTCGCCCTGCATGGCGGGTTGGCCTCAACTCCATGTCAGTACATGCAATCGAGGCTGCATTCAGCTTCATCTCCCCGGCCTGGCCTATAGAGATGCAGGCAATCTTATCGCCATACTCGTTTTTCATCTTTTCTACCACAGCATAATTACCGAGCATTCTGAGACTATTATCGACAGAGATATTGATTCCATCCTTATTGATAAAAATCTTGTAGAGATCATCGCCTTTTGGTTTCCCCTCGAGTACAACCGCTGCATACCCGAGTCTTGCAAGCACCTGTGATGGTTGTCCTCCTGCGTTGGCTTCCTTGATGCCACCCGTCAGAGGGCTTTTGCATCCAATGGATATCCTCCCTGTCATGGCGCCCACCGTGCCGCTTAACATGCCCGGGGCAATGACGAGCTTATTCTCTGCGCCTAATGGATGACAGACAGGTAAAACTTCTTTTGAGATGAGAGCGGATGTAAATGCCCGTCCACCCAAACCTGCATATTCGCCGAGCGGGCCTTCAGAGATTTTTGGACCGCCTTCGGCCCCCATATCTATCCTTACTATCTTGTCCATGGTTTCACCTCTCTGTAGAGATTTTAAATATTAAATCATTTTACAATTTTACACTATATACGTAATTTTGCAACAGAAAATACAGCGCTTCTCCCCTTCCATGTCAGACAGGCGTCAATATTCTTCAGAATCCGGTTTGTAAGTGCGTGCCTGTTTCCTGGAAGATTGTATGTGCTTCAGTTGAAGGACCTTCTCCTTTGCCCTTTTTGAGCGTTTCCTTTTTTGCCTCCTTATCTTCTCAATCTGCTGCTGTTTCTCGCTCTCATTACCGAGAACCATGTTCTCAATCTTTTCCACTAATATACGGCGTGCCAAAAAGCGGTTCAGCGATTGTGATCGCTCTTGCTGGCACTTCACTTCAACACCTGTGGGGAGATGTTTTAAATACACACATGTAGACGTCTTATTCACCTTCTGACCGCCATGCCCCTGAGAACGGACAAATCGCTCAAGGATATCCGATTCCTTTATCCCCAATTGTTCCATCCTTCCCTGGAGTGCGCCCACTTTTTCCGGACTGACAATATATTTCATAATTCCCCGCTTTTCCGGTTTCTCTGGTTTTTATAGTTTCTCCGGTTTCTCTGGTTTATTCTGTTAAAAGTCCTACAACTAAAGAAACCAAATAAACAGAAGAAACTAAATAACACCTACTTCCTACCGCCTTTACCGTGAACTGTGAACTGTGAACCGTGAACTTCCCACCCTGTTTCTTTTGGTTATAAACTTTAAAATTGCCTTATTCACTTCTTCCGGTTTTTCCAGCATTACCATGTGGCCTGCGTCTTTAATGAGAACAAGTTCTGACCCTCTTATATTTTCATGGAGGTATCGGGAATATTTCGGCGGAGTGAGGGCATCGTTTGTTCCGCAGATGATAAGGGCCGGAGTATTTATTGTGTTCAGGGTGTTCATGGCGTTAAAATGATCGCAGGCATAAAAATCATTATAAACCACTTCAGGCCTGCACTTCATCATTTCATCAAAGCAACCCTTTTTTAATAAGTCAGGAGCGTTTTTTGAAATGGCAAACTCTATAATACTGCGGAGCGTTTTTTCCTTGTCTTTCATGATCCCTTCAAGTATCTCAGGAAAAACCCTCAGCCTTGCCCCTGTACCCATAAGTACGATACCTTTTACCATATCAGGGAAGGATAACGCACAGGACATGGCTATAGCGCCACCCATGGAATGACCCACCATATAGCATCTGTCAATACCTGATGATTTTAACGCCCTGTAAACACTATCTTTGTGCTCATCTATCGCGGTACACCCATCGCTATCTCCTGCTCTGCCGTGCCCGGGAAGGTCAATAAGCATAACCTCAACGGATGTTTTCAGATATTCCATCTGATAAAACCATGTCTTTGTACTCCCCCCGGCGCCGTGAATGAACAGGACCTTTTCTCCTGTCCCGTATCTCTCTAATTCAATCTCCATACAAACCTCCAGAATTCTGTTGAAATGCGTAAATGATTAATTATATTATGACAACATGAGGTTTTTTACAATATTTCTGTGCCTGGTTTTTCTTTTCTCCTGCAATAAGGCCACCGAAGTAACGACAACAAAACAAAAACCGGCAGAAGAGCAGACCTCTGATGCAAACTACAAGAAAGAAATGGATGAGATAAGGAAAAACCTGAAAGGCGAAGTGAAGATTAAGTTGAAAAAGGATGTAAAGGGCGGTTATGGCTGGGAAATAGCAGGTAAGGACCCCCAGGAAATAATCAAGGCGAACGACGCATTAAGAAAAAAACTCGATAATTAGGACTACGGGTTTAAAAATCCAGAATGATGAATTAATATACAAGAAAGACTGAAAAAACACGAGGTAAATATTATGGCATATGAATACACCATAAAGATTTTTTCAATGGATGATCTTAAAAAGGAAAGCATTGTGGTAGATGCTGAAAAGAATATCGTGTATGCATGCAGACCCGCCGGAGAGTGTGAGATTCACGATGTGGGCATGGAACAACTTGAAAATCTCTCAAAATTGTTTAACAAAATGGGGGTCGAGGGATGGGAGTTGGTACAACTTTTTTTCCGACCCATGGGTATTGTAAGCTTCTGGAAACGACATTCGCCGCCAGCTTAGTAATTTACAAAACCTGTAATTGTGATTATATTTAGAAGAATCCCGCAAGGGGCGTAAAAATACCGGAGGTAAAAATGAGAGAAAAAGTAGAAGCATCAATCGGAAAAATAAGGCCGTTTTTGCAGAGGGATGGCGGCGATATTGAGCTTATTGACATTGTTGATGGGGTAGTAAAGGTGAAGCTTAAAGGTGCTTGCGGAAGTTGCCCCATGAGTATGATGACCCTTAAGATGGGCGTTGAAAAACAATTAAAGGAGGATATGCCTGAAATTAAAGAGGTAGTTGCAGTTTAGTTATTGACAAAATATTCCATTTTCAATTATGATGGATTTATCAAATACATTAAGGAGGTGGGATTATGGCGAAGTGCGGCACAACAAAAAAAGACACAAAAAAGGCAACTGCAAAGACTCCGACAAAAAAAGAAAAGAAGTCCAAATAGAATTATTAATTATGAATTAAGAATTAAGAATTAAGAATTGAGCCTCTTGCAAAAGTACCAAAAGTTGTCACTCCCACGAAAGTGGGAGTCCAGAACTAATTGATTTTACTGGATTCCTGCTTTCGCAGGAATGACAAAACGTACGATTATATGAGTTTTGCAAGAGGCCCAATCATAAAGGCTATTTCGTTGTCTGTTTCGCATTTCCGTTTTAGTTGTGTATTATCATTCTTAATTCTTAATTCTTCATTCTTCATTGCTTTCCATATATATGGTTCCCGTTTTGAACATTGGTTTATTAGAAATTATTTAGAATTTAGAATTTTCAGTTTGTTTAGTGCTTCGTGCTTAGGATTTAGAAATTTCAGGTAAAACACATTAAGAAAGGATACATGTGATGGAGATTGACCATGCAGTTGAACTTCTCAGAGAATTCATACGATTCGATACGACAAACCCCCCTGGACACGAAGAAAAGGCCATCCTTTTTCTTGAAGGCATTTTAAACAAGGAAGGCATACAATCAGAGGTTTTTCAGCCTGTTGCAGAGAGGGCAAACATCCTTGCCAGAATAAAAGGAAAGAAAAAGGGTAAGCCCGTGGTTTTGCTCGGCCATGTGGATGTTGTACCTGCTAATGCAGATGACTGGGATGTAGACCCTTTCGGCGGCGAACTCAGGGATGGGTATATCTACGGGAGGGGTGCAGTCGATATGAAGGCGCAAACGATTTGCCAGCTCCTCGCCTTCATCCAACTCCACAATGAAGGGGTAGTTCCTGAAAGGGATATGATTTTTCTTGCCACCTGTGATGAAGAGGTCGGGGGACAGAACGGTGTGGAATACATGCTGAATGAGGTTGAGGAACTGAAAAGCGCTTCATTTGTATTAAGCGAAGGGGGCTGCATTATTGAAGAAAATGGTCACTTTCATGCACAAGTTTCTGTAGCTGAAAAAAAGTTGAGCCAGTTTATGATAAAGGCAACCGGAATTGGCGGGCATGGGTCCATGCCTCATAAAGACAATGCAAATGAAAAGATTGTACGGGCATCGCAGGCAATACTGTCCTATGAGTGGCCGTTTAAGTCTACCAATATTGTAAACACTTACCTGAACGGTCTTCTGAAAGGGAAAAAGGTAAACGGGTTCACATTTAAGGGATTGAAAGAGTCGCTGAATGATAAAAGGTTTAAGGATTTTATTGAAAACAACCCCGTATATAACGCATTACTGCGGAATACCGTAACGCTTACTATTCTCAAAGGCGGCGAAAAGGTTAACGTGATACCGGGTGAATCTTTTGCATACTTCGATGCAAGGCTTCTGCCAACAGAAAAACATGAACATTTTTTTAAAAAAATAAACTCCCTGGGAGGAAAGGACATACAGATCATAAGGATCGGAAGCGGAATAAGCGAGCCTGCACCTTCAGGATATAATACACCCTTTTTTAAAGGCATTAAAGGGGCAGTCAAAAAGACGAAAGGCACAATACCGGTACTCCCCTTCGTTACAACAGGGGCAACGGACCTCCGTTATTTCAGGAATCTTGGTATTACCGCCTACGGATTTTTTCCTGCAACAATTGCAGTAGAGGATATCCTGAGAATGCATGGCAAAAACGAGAGGATTTCCATTGAAAGCCTTCAAGAGGGCTTGGATGGTACATATGAGATTGTGAAGTTTTTATCTACGGTAACCAGCCGTTAGCTTTTGATTACAGGCATGATAGTTTTTTTAAAACATTACAGCATCTTAGCTAATCGCTGAAGACTTACAACTGATATGCTAAAATTCACTAAATTTCTTGACAATGGTTCTTTTTTCTGTAGAAAATAATAAGTGAATTTATTAACAAGCAATAAAAGAATGGTATACGGAAATTCAAAAGAAGGAGGTGAAAGGCAGGCTTTTGTAGTTTAAAAACTTAAACCTAATGCCCATGGGGGAAACATGAAAGAGATAATGCAAGGAAACAGCGCAATTGTAAGAGGTGCCTGGGAAGCCGGTGTGAAAGTAGCCGCCGCATATCCCGGAACACCAAGCAGTGAAATCTTGAAGGATGTCGCAGATAATTATCCCGAGGTTTATGCAGAATGGGCTCCCAATGAAATGGTTGCTCTTCAGGTTGCGGGCGGGGCTGCCATAGCAGGCGCAAGGTCCATGGCCTCTATGAAACACGTTGGAATGAACGTTGCTGCAGACGCATTGATGACCCTCGCATATACCGGGATCAAGGGTGGTCTCATGGTTGTCATCGCCGATGACCCCTTTGCTCACAGCTCACAGAATGAACAGGACAGCCGGAACTGGGCCCGTTTCGCCAAGATTCCTTTATTGGAACCCGGTGATGCCCAGGAATGTTATGACTTTGCTAAAATTTCCTTTGATATCAGCGAAAAATTTGATACACCTGTTATCTTAAGGACAGAGACAAGGGTTGCACACTCCGATTCCCTGGTAGAGCCGGGAAAGAGAGTGGAGTCAAAGATCCCGCTCGGGCTCGACCCGAAAGAAGCGCCGAAATACGTTATGATACCGGGGCATGTCCGCGTGAGGCGGAAAATCATTGAAGAGAGGATGAGAAAGCTTGAAGAGTATGCCGACACATTCAAGTATAATGTGATGGAGATAAACGACCCGAGCGTGGGCGTTATAACAAGCGGCGTATCCTACATGTACACAAAAGACGTTTTTCCTGAATGGTCCTATCTGAAGCTCGGCATGGTTTGGCCGCTTCCAAAGAAAATGATCGCTGAGTTCTTTAAAAAGGTAAAAAAGGTCATCATCGTAGAAGAACTGGATCCATTCATTGAAACAGAGATAAAGGCAATGGGTTACAAGATATGGCATGGGAAAGACCTTATCCCCAACATGTACGAACTCACCCCTGAGATTGTGGAAAAATCCCTCAAGGGAAAGAAATACAAAGCACCCAAGGTAAAAGTAAAACCGGAAGATCTCCCGAGGAGACCGCCGAACCTGTGCGCCGGATGTTCCCACAGACCGCTCTTTTATGCATTGAAGAAACTCGGCGCCTTTGTGTTCGGAGATATCGGTTGTTACACACTTGCTGTTGCACCACCCCTTCAGGCACTTCACACCTGCGTCTGCATGGGCGCCGGTGGTGGCATGGCACACGGCGCCATGAAGGCCTTGGGAAAAGAAGGGCTCGGAAAGGTCGTTGCAGTGCTTGGCGATTCCACCTTCCTCCATTCCGGCATTACCCCGCTGATGAATGCGGTATACAATAAAGGCAATTCCACAACAATCGTCCTCGACAACAGGATTACAGCTATGACAGGACATCAGGAACATCCGGGAACAGGCTTTACCGTACGCCAGGAGCCAACAAACATGGTTAATTACATGGAGATTGGCAAGGTATTTGGCGTAAAGAGCATAAGATATCTCGACCCCTACAACATAAAGGAATGTATGGAGATCATCAAGGAAGAGATGAGCAAGAATGAGCCATCCCTTCTTCTCTGCAAGGATAGCCCGTGTGTGATGCTCCGCAGGGCAAAACCTATGGAAAAGTTCAAAAATCCGTTGTACGTGATTGACACTGATAAGTGCAGGGGATGCAAGGCATGTCTTGAGATCAACTGCCCCGCCATTAGCTGGAGAGAAGGTGCAGGCAAGACAACGGACGGCCACAAGAGGAAAGGAACTGTCTATATAAATCCGGATCAGTGTGTTGGATGTGAGGTTTGTGTTCAGGTATGTAAATTCGAAGCCATTGTACCAGGCAAGAAGTGAGGAGGTAGACGATGAAAGATAACGGAAAAGTCACAAATATATTTCTTTCCGGAGTTGGCGGACAGGGCGCAATCCTTGCGAGCAACATCCTTGGTGAGGTGTTTATCAAGGCCGGGTACGATGTGAAAAAATCAGAGGTACACGGAATGGCGCAGAGGGGCGGAGACGTTACCACACATTTCAGGTTCGGGAAAAAGGTTCATTCTCCCCTTATTAAATACGGTGATGTGGATTATCTGCTTTCCTTCGAACTTCTTGAAGCAATCCGATACATCAACTGGGTAAAACCGGAAGGCAAGATCATTATCAACAAGCAGGAGATTTTTCCGCCTGCTGTAAACCTCGGGCAGATGGCGTACCCAAAGGATATTGAGAAGACATTCAAAAAATATTTCAAAGAAAACGTATCGATG
This sequence comes from Pseudomonadota bacterium, assembly GCA_026388245.1. Lineage (GTDB taxonomy): Bacteria > Desulfobacterota > Syntrophorhabdia > Syntrophorhabdales > Syntrophorhabdaceae > MWEV01. Next base: position 8,078 of record JAPLKD010000113.1, read on the forward strand.
GTAGACGGACAGGGTATCGCGAAAAGACTCGGAAACGTTCAGGCTGCAAATGTGGTGCTCGTTGGCGCATTTTCTAAGTTCTTCCCGGAAGTGAAGGATCAGCAGTGGATCGAGGCAATCAAAACCCTCCTTGCACCGAAACTCCATGATCTCAACGTAAAAGCATTTTATGAAGGAAAAAAGGCCCTCTAAAGGGGGGCCTTTCCCCCTTTCCCTTACTCTTGTTTTTGCCCTTTTAATTTTCCAAATTTTGTTTCTATACAGGATGGTAAACGGCATGGAAATATTATCCCTTGATAATGGTCTTCAGTATATCTTTCAGCAACGGAAAGGTACGGGTGTTGTTGCCCTTCAGGTATGGGTTAAGGCAGGGAGCAAATACGAAGAACCAAAGATTGCTGGAATTACCCATTTTATTGAACATCTCATTTTTAAAGGAACCGAAAAGGTCAAAACCAATGAGATGGCCTCACGCATAGAATCGCTGGGTGGCGTTATAAATGCCTATACCTCCTATGACAATACCGTATACCATATTGTGATACCCGCGAATGCCTTTGAGGAAGGCTTTGAGCTACTTGTGGACGCAGTGAAGAACCCTGCCTTTCCTGAAGAAGAAGTTAATAAGGAAAAGAAGGTGGTGCTCGAAGAGATTAAGATGGGGGAGGACGATCCCCAGAGAAAGCTTTTTAAAGAATTGTTCTCAACAAGCTATGATACACATCCTTACAGCAGGCCTATTATCGGTTACGAAGATACCGTAAAAAATATACAACGGGATGAGATACTGAACTACTTCAGAAAGTACTATACACCGGATAATATGGCAGTTGTCGTTGTCGGCGATTTCGATGCAAAGACTGCTGATACATTAATAAAAAGGCATTTTTCCGAGAAAAAAATAGCATTGCACCTCACTTCTAAAAAGGAAGGTTTGGATAGCCCCTCTTCGGCAAAAGAGGACAAAGGAAGTTCTCAGAAGCAGGGTGAAGTGAAAGAAAAGATCATAGAGAAGAATGTCAGGGAAAGTTATCTCGCCATTGCATACCGAATACCATCGATGGTTCATGAAGATACGCCCGCACTGGAAGTGCTTGGCACAATTCTGGGCGAAGGAGAAAGCTCCCGTCTCCAGGAACAGTTGAAATATAAAAAAGGTATCGTTACAAATAGTTCGACATACCTGTTTACCCCTAAAGAGGAAGGTCTTTTTGTCATTTTTTCTACCCTTAAGGGAAAGGATTATCAGCCGGCAGCAAAAGCAATAAACGATGAACTGGCACGCTTACTGAAGGAAGGGACAAATGAATGGGAGATGACAAAGGCAAAAAACATGATCAATGCCTCTTATGTGTATTCTTTGGAGACGGTTCAGGGAACGGCGAGGCAGTTAGGAAATTTCCAGACCCTCACCGGTGACCCGCTTTTTGTGGAAAGATATTTAAAGAACGTCGACAGGGTTACAAAAGACGATATTAAAAGGGTACTTCAAAAATATCTGCTGGGCAAAGACAAAACACTTGTTGCACTTTTGCCTAAGACAGTTTCCAACCCCCATACTTTCCGTCTGGAAAATGGCCTCACCATGCTTGTAAACAAAAACCAGGCATCACCAAGCTTTGCCTTTAGAATAGGCTTTGTGGGAGGTCTCAAAGAAGAGCCCCCAGGGAAAAATGGCGCCTTCAACATCCTCTCCAAAATGCTGCTCAGGGGCACAAAGGATAAGAATGCGGGCATGATTGCCAGAGAAATTGACATGCTTGCGGGAGATATGGGCGCCTTCAACGGAAAAAATATTTTTGGACTGTCCGGTAAGTTCCTGAGCAAGGACATTAAAGAGGTGCTGGGCCTCCTCAAAGAAGTGCTTACTTCAACTGTTTTCAAGGAAGAAGAACTGAAAACCGTTAAAGGCGAAGTCCTCTCAGAAATAAGGCAGCGGGATGATGACCCTATCCGTAATGCCTTTATGCGTTTCAATGAAAATCTCTTTGAAGGCCATCCATACAGCAGAGATCCGGTTGGCCGTGAAAGTGACATAGAAAATACAAAACCTGGCGATATTGAAGAATTCTACAAAAAATATGTAAGCCCCTCAAATGCGGTTCTCGCTATTTCCGGGGATGTGGATGAAAAAGAACTCAAGACATTATTTGAGAACCTCTTTTCTGAATGGAAAGGAAAAACGAACCCGCTGAAGAAGATAATGCCTGCCCCTTCTCCTGGAAAAGGTATCATGATTGAAAAAGATATGATGCAGACACACCTCATTTTCGGTTTCACGGGACCAGGGCTTCTGGATGAAGACAGATATGCAACAGAAGTTATGGATGCTATCCTCTCCGGTATGGGCGGGAGGATACACAAGGTTCTGAGAGAAGAACGACCTTATGCATACGCCCTTACATTTTTTAATCAGATGGTCTTTGAAACAGGTGGAATGGGTATATATATTGGAACAGATAGAAAGCTCGTAAAAGAAGTTGAAAAGATTTCACGGGCTGAAATAGAGAAGATTGTTAAAGATGGGTTTACTGACACTGAGGTTGAAAACGCAAAAAATCATCTCGCGGGCACACATTACATACGGATGCAGTCCAATAGCGCTATATCCACAAGTATGTGCCTTGATGTAATGTATGGTTTAAAACCTGACTACTTCAAAACATGGCCTAAACACATTGAAAAGGTAACAAAAGAGGATGTAAACAGGGTAGCACGGAAGTACCTGCTGCTGGATAAGATGGTACAAATAACAGTAGGGAGTAAGGAGTAGGTAATTTAAGTTACAAATTGCCTTCAAGAAACTCTGACACTGTTTGAATAACGATGCCGGCAGTCTCTTCCCGCTTATTCATGAAAGGGCCAAAGTGGTGCAAGTCACCTGTGAGCAGGTGGGTAGCTTTTATTTTTATGGCAGACTCCATGATGGGCCGATCCTTCTCTGCTATATGTATAGGGCAGTTCCTGCCTGAGCCCGATTTAATCAATGTCACAGAAACAAGTATGTTTTCAAGGGATTGCAACGCTTCCGGGAACTTCGATGTAATATTGTGACGGGCCTCCTCGACCGCTAAAGTGCTTGTTACGACCTCACAATGGCCACTATGCGCAAGTTCAATTATGAAGGCAGCCTTTCCCGAAGGGTTGTGCGCCGCCGTAAAGAGTACGTTTGCGTCGAGAAACAATCTCATCTTCAGGGTTTGAAGGACTTAAGTATGGCGGTGCGCTTAGGACCGGCAAGAGTATCTTCTTTATCCCATATTCTCATATCCTCGTCTGAATAGGTGTCTATTTCCATCACCACGCCGGTCCGCAGGATTAGTTCACCCTCTTTCTCCTCAACAATCACCATGCCGCCCGATTCAATACCCAAACGCTTTCGCACTGGCATGGGAAGCGTAATTTGACCACGTCTTGATACCGGTATACTTTGGCGCATTTAAGCCCTCCTAAAGATTGTTGATTTGCTTCAGTATAACAGATTTTCTGAAATACTGCAAAACCAATCATTAATTGCCCCGCGGGTCTATACCCCGAAGCTTGCTTCGAGATGGTTGTCCCGCAACTTACTGCGGGGTGATCCATTACACGCTGTTGTCTTGCCTTTAATACCCCGTGGCTTGCCGCGGGGTAGTTCGTTTCACGATGCAAAGAACCGTCTTCACGATTCCCCCCCATTCCGCAATCGCTGTCCGAATCTCATCAAAAAGTTTCAAAAGGGAAAGCCCGTTAAACATTGTCTTTATTGACTTTCCGGAGATCTCAATTGCTACACCAACTGTTGGTGTAGCAATTGATTCGATGGATCATCAGGTCTTAGTTTGTAGCTTATCAGCTCACTCATCATCTATAACCCATTACCCATTACCTTATTGTTGCTTAGGTTTTTATGGGTAAAAACAGCGCTTTAAGCCCTGGAATTGGCCATTTTCCATACATAAAACGTCTTATTTCAATGAGTTATCTTGGTCCGACCCCAATTGATTCCACAATACCTCGGCCCTTATATAAGCCTTACAATAGGGCCTACTGGTATAATAACAAACCAGCACCCATAAAGAGAAACCAAGCATACTACCCCAGCGACTATAATTTTAAAGTATCTCACAGGTGACACCTTTCCTTTATTTAGTAAACAACGACAGGTGTTATCGGCACTACAACCACAATTGCCTCGGCTATATCTCTTGCAAAAACTCTTTCAGCGTCCTCTATGCCCGCGTGCCCATGCTTAAGGTTGGTCTTCATCGTAAACTCAGCTACAGGTTCATTTTCTTCAGGCATAAGAATAAGAACAACGTCTCCATCAACATGGAGTCCTTGCGCGAAAGGCACGAAATAACGAGCAATCTGCCCCTTTTTATAATATCCGGTAATTCTTGAATTGAGAATGTAAGAGCGCTTATCAGTGGTTTT
>JAPLKD010000183.1 GCA_026388245.1 Pseudomonadota bacterium
ATAACTCAATAATAACATGTATTTACACAGTGACGGATCCCGTCATTCCTGGGATACTATTAATTCCACGTTCAAGGAACGGCAAAATAATAAGGTAATATAACATCAAAGAAAAATGACATCCCCGACGGCGGGGCCTCATCATAAACGAATGCTTGCATATGACGGCCCAGTGGTATAGAATCTTTTACGCGGCCACACCCCGTGATTTGATGTATGGAATCTGTACGCAGCAAATTGCGGAATATGTTGAGAGGGCAAAAAAGATAAACAGGATTTGGGCTGATAAAAGAACAACTCAGCCTTGATAGAAGACACAATTAAGAGGTGTTGTCATGTTTAAGAAAGACATAAAAGTGGAAGCTTTTTGGGATGAAGAGGCGAAAGTATGGGTGGCTTCGAGTGATGATGTTCCCGGCCTTATTACAGAGGCGGTGACAATGGAATTGCTGATTCAGAAGATCAGGATACTAATTCCCGAACTGCTTCAGGCCAATAACATTATCACGGACGAAGCAATGATCGACATCCCTGTTTATCTGCTCGGCAGATGGCAAGAAGTGATCAAACTTCAAACCCAAAATGGCTGATTATACCCCTGCTATTAAAAAGATCCTTCTGCAAAACAACTGTCACTTTGAAAGGCAGGGCGGCGGTGACCATGAGATATGGTATAGCCCCATGACAAACCGTCGTTTTCCTGTAGATAGTAAAATCAAATCGCGCCACACGGCTAATGGAATTTTAAAACAGGCTGGCCTTCCGAAGCAGTTCTAACGGACTTTATGAAGAAAGATACTCAACAAACCCAATAAACCCGACAAACCCAATAAACCCAACAAACTCTATTAACCCGACAAACCCTGAACTCATCTGTGCCCCTATCCCTTGCCGCTGTCCTGTCAATTATCTGACAACACTGTCTTTGCTTCTCCCCTTGAGCCTATAGTCCCTCGAATTCTTAAACCCTTATACTTTCAGCGCATTTTCACATTCACACAGCCGATATGGTAAAAGGCACAAATATTGCTTAAATAATTCATAGCAATGTATCTCAACAACGTATCTGAACAATGCATCTGAACAGAAGAACAAGCATTACTGACAGTTATTAAAGACATTTAGATGATATACACAATGAAAGAATGGTTTAGTATGACATCCCGATGGCGGTAGCCTGCCTCAGAAATACAGTTTTGAGTTTTAAGTTTTAAGTTTTGACCCCCGATAGAGGCATTCGAGGGCATGGCTATGAATTCTACAAACACAATTAGACAAAAAGACCTCTATGAAACAACCCGAATACGGCTTCAAAAACTTTTTAATCAACGGGTTTTCGGGTGCATCCACTGAGAAAAATGTTCAACGAGATCTATCAAAATAAAAAGGTCTTAATCACTGGCCACACCGGCTTTAAGGGTTCTTGGCTGGCAATCTGGCTGAAGGAATTAGGAGCGGACGTCATAGGCGGCGGCGACTGGGGGGGGCGGACCGCCTCGTTCCAGATTGCATTCGCGCCCTGATTAGCCATCAAGCCATCGGCATCCGCAGCCCCCATGCCATCCATCCCTTGGCAGCATGTCCTGAAACCCCCTTGCGACTACCTGCTGCTCGGCATCCGTCTTTCGCAAGATCCGTGAAGTATTCCGGCGTCTGGAACTTCTGCTCTGAGCCAGAAGAAAAGGGAATCAGTTGGTATGGAAGCAATAAGGTGCGGTTGTTTAAGAATAATGACCTCGTAAGGTTTGAAAATCCCGCGCAGGAGCTTCTCAAGGTATCGCTGAGCAGGGCCGGGATACCTGTTGAAAAATGCGCTATACTCGTACATCATTACGGCAGATTCGTTCAGGATAAACAGTGATTAATGCCACGATAAATGGAAAGTGAAATATGCTCGACGATAACGATATACAGAAATATTTAACGATGATAAATAAATTCAAAGTTGAAAATCGAAATGTGCAACACGAAGCCAGTTCGAATAGCTCGATTTCTTTGAGTAAGATTGTCATAGATCCGACTTGTGACATTCGCGGTATTGAGCGGATGAGGTTTGGTGAAAACGTTGTCATTCAGAAGGACTGCTGGTTGAACATCGCATTTAATAATCCTGCCCCAGGCCCAATGATTGTGATCGATGAAGGAACAAACATCGGCAGAAGATGCACTATATCAGCGGCCAACAGAATCAGCATCGGCAAGTTCGTCTTGATCGCACCCAATGTATTTATTGCCGATACCCATCATGAGTATCAGAAGCTTGGAATTCCGATAATGCACCAGGGAATAACTACTCACGATGACCAGGTAACGATCGGGGATGAAACATGGATTGGCATCAACACAGTTATTATGGGCAATGTGAAGGTAGGCAAGCATTGCGTTCTAGGGGCAAATTCGGTCGTTAACAAGGATATTCCCGATTACTGCGTCGCAGTAGGTAATCCGGCAAAGGTTATAAAGATGCTTGATGTAAAAACCGGTCAGTGGGTTAAGGTCGAGAGAAAAGCTGATCTTGACAAATACTTGGCTACTCGATCTGAGCTGCTTTCTGAGGATATTGCAAATAGTTCAAAAGAAGGAATATAGGTAATCGCTAATGCATCAAAGCTCATATACTATAATTACTCGCTTCAAAGAACTTGTAGAAAAGAATTTTCCCCAAGAAAATATACCGCTGCTGGATGTGGGAAGTTACGGGGTGAATGGCACCTATAAAGAAATCTTTTCTGATGCTGCGAAATATCTCTATACCGGACTCGATGTCAATCCCGGTCCCAATGTTGATTATGTACCTTCCGACCCTTATTCCTGGCCGGAGCTGCAAGACGAGTCATTTGATGTGATCATCTCCGGACAGGCCTTTGAACATATAGAATATCCCTGGATGATCATTGAAGAGATGAACAGAGTGCTCAAAAAAAATGGGCTGATTTGTATTGTCGCACCTTCGCGCGGGCCGGAGCATAAATACCCTGTGGATTGTTGGCGATATTATCCCGATGGTTTCCACGCCCTGGCCAAATGGGCACATCTGGAAGTGCTCGATGCAAAAACATCATGGGGAAAATCCGGTTTTACGGACGGAAGCGATCAGTGGGGAGACACATTCTGCATATTACACAAACCGGAAAATCAAGATAGAATTAAACGACCTGAAAGAAAAGCGAAAAGTGCTTCCCGAGCTGTCAACCGCAACAATCCCCTGAAGCAGACCAAGCAGAATTCTTATTATGGTTTTGCACGGCCCGAGGTTGTTGAAGCCATCATTAAAAATAACCTGCCCACCGGGAAAGTACTCGAAATTGGGTGTGCAGGAGGCGCTACCGGAAAGAATCTGAAAGAAAGGCTGCCGGTGCAGTTTTATGTAGGGATTGATATTTCGCCGGAAGCCGCTGACATTGCAAAAGGGTATTTGGATAGGGTCATTGTTGCGGACATAGAAAAAACGGACTTGGCTTCTGAACATGGTCTGCAACCAGGAGAATTTGACTTGTTGCTGGCATTGGATGTTATAGAACACTTGTATAATCCTTGGGATATTCTGGCGGAAATGACGCAGTATGTTAAACCTGGCGGCTATGTCGTTGCTTCAATCCCCAATATTCAGAACATAACTGTTCTGCAGGACTTGGTACAGGGGAATTGGCGGTATCAGGATGCTGGAATTCTTGATGCCACACATTTGCGCTTCTTTACCCTTGAAGAAACTAAAAAAATGTTCAGTGGCGCTGGATTAACGATTAGAAACGTAGAACATGTCATCAACCCATCCCTTGATATGGAGAAGGTTAAAGAATCAGGAAATAATTACCGAGAGGGAAATCTGGAGATTTCAAACCTGACCAAAGACGAACTCATGCGTTTATTTACCTATCAATACATTCTAATCGCCCAAAAAGCGTCCTCAGCAGAATTACTGAACAGGGCTCCCGAGCATGGCACCGCCCCCGGAGAAGAGCCTTTATTACCCCATTTCAAACAAGACAATTTTGTTCCGCAACTTTCATCCATTATCATTTTAGCCTTCAACGAGTTGGAATACACAAAAAAGTGCGTGAAGAGTATCCGGAAGCATACCCCGGAAGCCCACGAAATCATTTTTGTCGACAACGGCTCGACGGACGGGACCGTCGAGTGGCTGAAAAAGTTAGTGCAAGAAAATGATAACTACCAATTAATCGAGAATAAGGAGAACTTAGGTTTTGCAAAAGGTTGTAACCATGGGATTGAAGCGTCTGAAGGGGAGTTTATTCTTCTCCTGAACAACGATGTCATGGTTACGCAAGAGTGGCTTTCCGGGATGCTCGAATGTCTAAATAGTGCGCCGGATGTTGGTATAGTTGGCCCCATGACAAACGATATCGGCGGCCTTCAGCAAATCGTCTCAGATGAATACCAATCCGTTGATTATCTCGATAAATATGCAACTCAGTTTCGGGTAAAATACCGTCATCGTCGTATTCCTCTGGAAGTAATCATCGGTTTTTGTATGCTTTTCAAACGAACATTGGTAGAACAGATCGGAATGTTTGATGAGGCCTTCGGAACGGGTAATTGTGAAGATAATGATTTTTGTTTAAGGGTTGCTCTGGAGGGGCATAAAAATTATATTGCCGGAGATGTTTTTATTCACCATTTTAGAAGTCGCAGCTTCATAGGAAACAAGGTCTCCTACGGCTCTCTCATGAGCAACAATAAGAAAATACTCGATGAAAAATGGCGACTCATCAACATCAGCGCATCCAGTCCACTCGGCAAGAAAGTGGCTGTCTTCAACTGTTTTGAGAGAGCAGAATTACATTACGAGCAACAGCAGATTGATCTTGCTGTTACCACACTTATCGAGAGCATTAAATACTCGCCGGACAATAAAGCCATCTATTTTCGTCTCGCTGAGATACTCATTGACACCGAACGGTTCAGTGAGGCTATGGAAGCCTTAAACTCCATTCCAGATGCAGGGAAAAAAGAAGCAAAATGGCATGCCCTTGCAGGGCACTGCAAAATAGGTATGGGACTCCCTGATGAAGCTGCACAGCACGCTGAAGATGGAATGGCGATAGACCTCTCCCTATCCTCTCTGATCCTCAATCTGAAGGGTAAATTGGCAGATAGCATGGGCGACAGTAAAGCGGCGGAAAGCTTTTTCCGTAAGGCAATCGAGTCCGATCCCGGTTACGGGGTATTATATACCAATCTCGGTCTTATACAATGGGCCAGCGAAGATAAGAAAATGGCTTTGCAACTCCTCGAAAAAGGATTTACTCTGTCCCCAACCATACCTGACTGTATGCTTCTCTATCACTCCGCGGCAAAGGCGGAAGGGGTAGCAGAACATGCAGAAGGTTTGTTCCGTATGGCACTGAGATTTAACCCCTTAAACAAAAGGATGGTTTTTCTCTTTATCGATATACTCATCACCCAGGGCAAAGATAAAATGGCCATGGATGAAATAGAAAAGACGATAGTTTCTTTTGGGGTAGACGATGGTATTCTGGCCGCAGCAATTTACATGCGAAACAGAGTCGGCACCCCTAGGGTTGATATCCCGAAAAAAGTAGGGACGCTCTCTGTCTGTATGATTGCCAAAGATGAGGAGAATCATCTGCCGCGTTGCCTCAAAAACCTGCAACAGATCGCCGATGAAATTATCCTTGTCGACACAGGCTCTACTGACAGAACAAAAGAGATCGCTCTGGCCTTTGGAGCACAGGTTTTTGATTTAACATGCAGCGGCGACTTTTCTGAGGCTATGAATTATTCCATGTCAAAAACAAAAGGTCAATGGATACTGGTCCATGATGCAGATGAAGTCATATCATCCCGTGATTATGATAAACTGAAAGATATTATAGGGCAAAAAACACAGCAACCCATAGCATATACATTAATGACCAGAGCCTATACAAATAATACATCACTTGAAGGCTGGACCGCCAACGCGGGTGAATACCCGGAAGAAGCAGGCACCGGCTGGATACCAAGCCTTAAGGTACGGCTACTCATTAATGATAACAGGTTTCGTTTCAAGAATCCTGTCCATAAATTTCTGGAGTCTTCATTAGCACAGGCCGGTTTTGAGATCAAACGCTGCGCTATTCCCATACATCACTATGGAAAACTTGATCCAGAACGGTCATGACTCCTGCGGCGTATCCAAAGGTTGGTTGTGCGGAACTCGTTTTTAGCATCCGTTTGTTCCAATTTTGAACGTTTCGCATTGATGAACCCTAAGGATGTCCCAATCAATCGATGGGTTGCCCCGATCCCTTGCCGCTGTCTTGCCAATTGTCCGACAACACCGCCTTTATTTCTCCCCACATTTTCATATTCACACAACCGACCCGGCAAGAGGCACAAATATTGCACAAATATATCAGAGCAATGCATCTGAACAGAAGAACAAGCATTACTGACAGTTATTAAAGACATTTAGATGATATACACAATGAAAGAATGGTTCAGTATGACATCCCCGACGGCGGTAGCCTGCCTCAGAAATACAGTTTTGAGTTT
>JAPLKD010000218.1 GCA_026388245.1 Pseudomonadota bacterium
CCGCCGCTGGGATGATAATACCTTGCGGAAGGCGTTCACCATCATAAACGTGATGCAGCTGCAGGCAGGTTCACCAAAAAACCGGGCAATGCCACGATTAAAAAAAGGGGAATTTACGGGAGCCGGACGATTGCATAGTTCTCTAAAAGCCGGTTCTCCTGCGACACCGGCTTCGTGATACGGATCTCAATCTTTCCTTCACCTATGCCAAACATGAAGGTTCCACACTATCTCTCTGGAGTATTCGATATCTATTGAACATTTCCTTTCCAATGGAATTACACCATCACGTGATCGCAATAGTGAAAACCGTTGAATTCACTGGTCTCACATTTTTTATTTTGCATCGTATCTTCATTTAAAAAGATACGCCGGAAGAATCTGCTTCCCCCGACATCAGTCTGGTACCGGGCAGTCATTCGCCGGAAAACGATTGCCCCGGAGCCTGTCCGGTATTGGGCGTAGAGATGTGAAGCTGCTCGATCAGCCAGCGATTCCCGGTATTTCTCAGCCCAATTGTCATCCTTACCCTCATCATCTGCTTGTCTTTTCCCTCAGCCACGAACGTACAATTGCAGCCGCTCGTTACCCACGCGATCCGTCCATCACCAACAATGTTCAAATCCGTAAATTCAATGAAAATCGATGTCGCCTGGATCGGGTCACGCTTTATCAGCGGTGCGTATTCATTCCGGTCCTTGAAAATCTCACCGGCCCGGCACCGTATCCGCTGATATCCGGGGAGAATAACGCCAGCAGCGCTTTCAGATCCTTTCTCTGGTATGCCGCACAATACCTGCCAAGGGTTTCCCTGACCTCTGCCTTCTGCTCTTCCGTGAGAGTCATAGTATGATACTGGATAACATTCAGATATATTTTTTGGAATCCCTCCTTACATGTTCCCTTTCTTTTCCAGATATACGGGATTGATATTCACCTGGGACTTTCAGGATTGAAAAGATCTTGCGTAAGCTCCCGACGGGGAGTTCTGCACCCATAATGTTGACGATTTCGACGATCAATTCAGCATCTCCGCCAGTCTGTTTCCGGAGTGTGCTGACCAGTGCAGGAACCGTTCTTTTCGCATTGAAGGACCAGTGCATGACCAAAAAATTGCGCTCCTGAATGCCATGACCCATGACGGTGGCTCCCTCGCGATGATATCATGGCACCTGATCACAAGGTAAAGGCGGGGATCCAGAAGCATTACAAGAGTAAATAATTACTTCTTCCTTCCCTTTGTGCTGTCATACCCGCACCGGTTGCACAAATAGCTCCCGTCGGGTCTGCCCACCACGCAATGATCCTGAATATGAACGGACAGAGTTTTCGGAGAAGGTAGAGAGACGTGAACTTTATTTACAAGGGGGTAGGTTAGCTTAAATAGAGGGTCAAAATCGGATCGGCGTGGGGGGTCAAATTTGGAACGGCGAAAACACCCCAAAGTGCCGAAGATCAAAACCACGCTATCTGAGAAGCTCTCGCCTGGGTCTAAATGTGTTCTTTCAACAGTCTCGCTTGTGTTGGCCAAAAGTACTTGGGTGTAGAACTTTTCTGTGACAGGCTCGTTGCCCACATTCTTTACTGTAAAATTGACCTCGACACGAACTATATCCATCATTCCACGCCAGGGGAAAAATGCTCCATGTGCCTCAGCCTTGATTACTTCTAGGTCCGGACCAGCTCCTGGTTTTCTTACAAGTATGGACTTTTTAATCTCACTCATTTTGCTATTATCCCTAAGGAGGGTTAAAGTGACGTGATATTTTCCTGTTGCAGAGTATGAGTGCATCGCTTTTTCTCCGACTCCCTTTGCCCCATCACCAAAGTCCCACTCATATCTCACATTAGATCCGTTGATGATCTTCTCCCAGATTTCTTTCCCGACTGAATTGGTCTTCATTATCCTGAGATCTTTGATTTCATTTAATTTTTCGCTGTTTGTGCCTACAACCACATAGCCATCATCGTCGGTCTCCGTGGCTGACGCAATGACCCCATGGAATGCCTCATCCCACATCTCATTCCCCTTCGAATCAACCCTCAAAAGCCAGGATCCCGTAGTGCAATTAGTATCAGAACAGGTAGTATTAATACCTGAGATTATATTTCCCCCGTCCCGCATCTCTTCTGCAAAGAAAGCCCAGTTTCCAGGTCGATGGAAGATCTTGGCCCGCATGATGCCCCCGTCAGCATCCGTCTTTATCAGCCAGATCTTAGAGTCGTTTGTGCCATCACCATAAGGCATAGAGGGGCCTAAACCTATGCCTACAACAGCAAAGCCGCCATCTTGTGTCTCATGGACAGATGTACCCAGAAACATATAATTATGGAGTTCTCTTTTCCATCTCTGAACGCCATCGGAATCAGTTCTTATTAGCACTAGCCTCGTATCCGATGACCACAAACTGTCCTTTTTAGCTTCAGCACCCAGGAGGATATAACCTCCGTCGTTTGTAGATTGGACTGCAAGACCCCACTCATTGCCTGATCCCCCAAAAGACCTGTTCCACTCTTCTCTGCCCAGAGGGTCGATCTTTATCAGCAAGATATCCTTGCTACTATCTTCGAGAGATTTGTTGTATCCTGTGATGATGTACCCACCATCTTGAGTTTGCTGAACTGTATTGCGCAAAACCCAATTCATAAAATCATCTCCATAGGGTTCCAATCCCTGGAAGGTTTTGTTCCACTCTTCCTTCCCATCTGAATCTGTCTTTATTAGCCAGACACCATAACCGGAATAACTGTAGGAGGGAGTTCCAGCATTAACAATATATCCACCATCCTCCGTCTCTTTGACCGATACCCCAAAGTCACGGCCAGATCCCCCGAAGGTCCTGTCCCATTTTTTATTCCCGAAAGAATCTGTTTTTATCAGCCAAACGTCACCGGGGTCTTTTTCACCAGTAATAATATAACTGCTGTCTTTTGTCTTTTGAATTGATATCCCGATACTATCTATCTTTTCAAGATGAGGCGAAGCGTTAAAGGCTATAAGCTCCCCAATATGTGGACTCTTAGAAGAATAATTGAGATCCAAGTTTCCGAGCTGGCCATGCGAAGCGTCCAAAGAGAATAACATTACGAAGAAAACCAAAAACAAGAATAATTTTAATCTAGTATATCTCTTGAATCTTGTTTCATTTACCACTACCACCCAAATCATGACAACCGACGATCCTGACCGAATACCATGTCAACAAATAGCAAGGTTCTATAATTTTCTTTGGTTAAAAAACTTTCGGCATTGCGACTTCCCTGTGTAGTCCCGAAAGTATTTCGCACACGCTTTACCCT
>JAPLKD010000138.1 GCA_026388245.1 Pseudomonadota bacterium
CAACATGAAATCCCTGTTCGTTATCACATAGCTCTCGGTATCACTCTCGATAAGCAAAGAAAAAATACCATTGTCGGGTCCCACAAATACATGGCCGTCTTTATAAAGAATTAACGCCCGCCTGTTGCTTCCCACGGTAGGGTCAACTATTGCCACATGGATAGAGTCCCTTGGAAAGTACTGATAGTATTCCTTTAAGAGGAAGGCACCTTCACGTATATCCTGGGGCTCCACGTCGTGGGTAATGTCAACAATTCTGACATCGGGATTAATGGAAAGGATAACCCCCTTCATAATTCCGACGTAAGGGTCTTTTAATCCAAAATCTGTGAGGAGAGTAATTGTTTTCATTTTACTTAAGAGAAGAGCATTTTAATATATTTTTTAAAGGGCTTTTCGATTATTCCTTTTTCGGTAATGAAATTGGAAACATACCGTTCCGGAGTAATATCGAAGGAGTAATATCGTGCCTTTATGGCCTCGAGTGTCAGGGGTTTGCCATGAATATATTTTACTTCCCTACTGTCCCTTTCTTCTATAGGGATATATGCCCCGTTATTGATATTCCTGTCAAATGTCGAAACAGGCGCTGCTACAAAAAAAGGGATTTTGTAACGAGAGGCACAGAGTGCGATCATATAGGTGCCGATTTTATTTGCCGTATCTCCGTTCAGGGCAATCCTGTCAGCCCCTACGATCACTTTATCGATGCCTTTATTATAACAGAGGAATCCCACATGGTTATCAGGGACAATCTCAACATCAACCCCCTCTTCATATAGTTCCCATGCGGTAAGTCTTGCGCCCTGCAGATATGGCCTTGTTTCCGTGGCGATGACCTTTATCTTTTTGCCGCCCGCATGTGCTGCCCTGATTACGCCGAGGGCTGTCCCATACCCGCCTGTTGCGAGTGCGCCCGCATTGCAATGTGTCAGTATCGTATCACCATCATCAATCAATTCAGAACCATACAGAGACAGCATCCTGTTATTTTCGATATCCTCAACGTGGATTGCGATTGCCTCGTCTGTCATAAGGTCGGGCATGTCAGCTTTGTTACTGTATTGCCTGAAGGCGTTTTTCATTCGTTCCAGGGCCCAGAAGAGGTTTACTGCCGTGGGCCGTGTTTTCGCTAATTTTTCACATATCTTATCAATGTCGTCATCCTTAATCCGGCCTTTTGACGCTAAAATCTCCTGGATTCCCAGCGCAACACCATAGGCCGCCACAATACCGATAAGCGGCGCCCCCCTGACAACCATACTTTTAATAGCATAGACGATATCTTTTAGGCCTTTACACTGTAAATACGTCTTCTTGAACGGCAGCGCCCTCTGGTCAAGCAAATAAAGGGAGCCATCCTTCCAGTAAATGTGGTCAGTCATCAAAATCTCCGTTTCAAAAAAATATGTTTCTCTGGTTTCTCTGGTTTCTCTGGTTTTTAACTAAAGAAACAATAGAAACTAAACAAACCAAAGAAACTATGTCAATCTTTTAGCCTCTTTAAGAGTAATTCATTAAGGAGTTTGGGGTTTGCCTTTCCTTTCATCTCCTTCATCACCTGTCCCACAAAGAACCCCAGGAGTTTTTCCTTACCGGCTTTAAATTCAGCTACCTCTTTTGGAGAACGGGCAATGACTGCTTCAACAATGGAAGTTATTGCAGTCTCATCGGATATCTGGACAAGTCCTTTGTCAGCAACAAGCCTTTTCGGAGATGCACCGCTTTTGCAAAGCTCGGGAAAGATTTCTTTTCCTATTTTAATGCTTATTGTTCCGTCCTTGATGAGGGCCAACAACTCTGCAAGATGGGCCGGGGAGAGAGGCGAATCCTTTGGCGATACATTGCCATCCTTTAACTCCCTTAATAGTTCCGTCATGATCCAGTTGCTCACCGTCTTCGGCTCGGGGAATATCTTCACTGTTTCTTCAAAATACCCTGCAAGCCCTTTATCCGATGAGAGTATCTCTACATCGTATTTCGGCAGGCCGTATTCGTTCATGAATCTTTCCATCTTTTCTATGGGAAGCTCCGGCAATGTTTTCCTCACATCTGCAATCCACCCATCGTCAACCACAAGCGGGAGAAGGTCAGGCTCCGGAAAATACCGGTAATCATGCGCCTCTTCCTTGCCCCTCATGGAATAGGTAATCCCTTCATCTACATTAAAAAGTCGGGTTTCCTGGACCACTTCACCGCCTTTTTTGATAAGCTCAATCTGCCTCGTGATCTCATAATCGAGAGATCTTTCAATAGACCTGAAGGAGTTGAGGTTCTTCAGCTCTGCCCTCGTGCCAAGGATGGCCTCGCCTTTCCTGCGCACCGAGACATTCGCATCGCACCGGAAGCTGCCTTCCTCCATGTTTCCGTCACAGATTTCAAGGTAAATGAGGACATCCCTGAGTATTTTCAGATAGAGGATTGCCTCTTCAGGTGTTCGAATATCGGGCTCACTGACGATCTCAAGAAGGGGAACACTCGACCGGTTATAGTCCACCATGCTGTAAGAGCTTGTTTCAATGGTGCTTTCATGGACAAGCTTTCCCGCATCTTCCTCCATGTGCACCCTCTTTACCCTGATCCTCTTTTTAGTATCACCCATGAAAACATCGAGATACCCGTTCTCACAAATAGGCTCTTCGTACTGTGATATCTGATATCCCTTCGGAAGGTCGGGATAGAAATAGTTCTTTCGTGCAAATATACTTCTTCTATTGATATCACAATGAAGTGCAAGTCCGAGTTTAATGGCAAAATCCACAACCTTCCTGTTCAGAACCGGCAATGCCCCGGGCAACCCCATACACGTAGGACAGGTATGACTGTTCGGCTCGGCGCCGAACTTTGTTGAACATCCGCAAAATAATTTACTATTTGTCAATAGATGGGCATGAACCTCAAGCCCCATAACACCTTCGTAATCACTATAATCCACAACTCACCCCGTAACTGAAAATAAAGCAAAGGGCTAAGAGCAGAGGGCATAGAACTTTTAACCCTTTATTCTTAGCTTTCCGCTCCATGCTCTCCGCTAAAATCACATGCGTAAGTCATCTTCTTCAACTTCCGGCACAAAATCAGGATCAGTGTGTTCTTTCTTAAACCCGGAGGTTGTTCTTTCGTCTCTGTCGGATGCTGTTCTGGATGACAACATTTTCATCTCTGTTGCTTCAATTTCGAATACCTTTCTTTTGGTTCCATCCTTTGCATCATACTCACGGGACCGGATTCTCCCCTCTATATAGACAAGACTGCCTTTTTTGAGATATTCCCCTGCAATTTCGCCCAGTCTTCTCCAGGCAACTATCCTGTGCCATTCTGTTTTTTCCTGTTTGTTGCCACCCTTGTCTTTCCATGTTTCCGTTGTTGCCATGTTAAAGCTGGCGACAGATGTACCATCCGTTGTGTAGCGGAGTTCCGGGTCTGCTCCAAGCCTGCCTATAAGTATTACTTTATTTACGTTTGACATGTCTGCCCCCTCATTATTAGTCAATATCCCATAATCACAAGGATTTACATAGTTAAGTTATAGTATAAATGTGAAAAAGTCAACGAACATAATAATGAACACAGGGCAGGCCTGCCTGCCTGTGCGCCTGCCTGTACCAGCACGGCAGACAGGTGACCGCACGCAGACAGGCGACTACCGAAAAACATTAATAATTGTGTTGTAAAGGAGTACGACACTCAGGACAATCAACATGAGTGTGCTGAAATAGGATACGATGTTTATCCACAGGGAATTCTTGTACGCCCCCATAAGCTCCTTATTATTAATGAGTTGCAGCATAAATATCAATATGACCGGCAGAAGCAGACAGTTTATTATCTGTGAAAACCACATAACCTTTATAAGGGGCAAATTTGGTATCAGAACGATTGCAACAGCTATTACGAGGATGGATGTAAAAATAAAACTGAATTGAGGGGCCTCCTTAAAGCTTTTGCCCACACCTGCCTCCCACCCCATTGCCTCGCATATGTAGTAAGTCGTTACTAGCGGGAGGATGCATGCTGAAAACAATGATGCATTCGCCAGACCGACGGCAAAGAGGATATAGGCATATTCCCCGGCCAACGGTTTCAGTGAGAGAGCAGCCTCTTCTGCCGAATCTATCTTGATGCCTGCCGGAAAGAGCGTTGCCCCACACGCAACGATAATAAAATATGCAACGATTCCCATCATAATTGACCCGAAAATGACGTCAAACCTTGCTGCCCAGAGGTCCTTCTCGTTTAATCCCTTCTCAACCACAACGGACTGGAGATAAAACTGCTGCCACGGGGTAATAGATGTACCGATAATGCTCACAATGATAATCAGATAATCCATATTCCATTGAATAGAGGGGGTCACCGTCTTGATCATCACTTCATTCCAGTCAGGCTTTGCCAGAAATGCCGAAAAAATGTACGTTAGATATATCAAGCAAACAAAAAGGAATATCTTTTCAAATATGCTGTAATTCCACCTTCGTACTAAATACCATACAAAAAAAGCCCCCAATGGCACAGAAACGTATTTACTTATACTGAATAACTCCATGCTCGCTGCCCACCCTGAAAACTCAGCCATGGTATTGCCAAGGTTCGTAAAAAAAAGGCATACCATAACCCAGAAGGCAGTTTTTATGCCATAATTCTCACGTATAAGATCGGCGAGACCCTTGCCGGTCACAACCCCCATCCTCGACGACATCTCCTGATATATAATAAGAAGAAATATGGTGGGGATTAAAGTCCACAGCAGGTTATAGCCATACCGCGCCCCTGCAATAGAGTAAATAGCGATACCGCCGGCATCATTGTCAATGTTTGAGGTGATAATCGCAGGCCCTATAAGGGAAAGCAATATAATCAACCTTCTCATAGTAAACATGCCCACTTATACCACAGAACAAGCCAAATTCCAACATTGAACATCCAAATTCCGTATCATCTCGGGATGTGTGTAAGAATATCGGTATGGCGGGAAACTCTTTGAAATACTACTTGACAATGGTATTAATTTATCCTACCTTATAATAGGAGGTAATGGTATGGCTAAAACATCGATAATTATTTCTGACGACCTGTTTGAGCAGGCAAAAGGGTTTTCCGATAACTTCAGCGCCTTTGTTACTGAGGCGATAAGGGAATACATTCGTACATTGAAGATAAAAAAAGCACTCAATAGTTTTGGTACATGGGAAGAACGGGATCAAGACAGTACAAGCATTGTTAACTCGCTGCGATCTGATGAAGGGAGAGCGTATGCAGACCATTCTGATTGATACCGACATTGCAATAGATTATCTAAGAGGTGTTAAAGAAACAATGGAATTGATGGTCCCTCTATGGCAAGAAAAAAGGGCATACATGAGTGTATTATCGGTATACGAATTATACGCAGGCATGAGAGAAAAAGAACAAAACAACACGGATAATTTTATCAATGCCTGCACCATAGAGCCCGTGGTAAGTGAAATAGCCAAAAAAGCAGGCGAGTTATACCGGCAACACAGAGCAAAGGGGGTTACGCTTACATCTATCGATTGCCTTATTGCAGCAACTGCCATTATAAACAGACATAAAATAATAACAAGAAATACAGCCCATTATCCTGACAAAACACTCTTATATGTATGACAGTATTGTTCTTGCAACAGCCAAGGCATTCAATGCCACCCTCTGGACCCAGGATTCAGATTTTAAAAACATCGGTGACGTGAAGTATTTCCCTAAGGAATAAGAGAATGGTCATGCCGGGAACTCGTTCGGTTTCAGTTGAAGCAGGAA
Organism: Pseudomonadota bacterium; assembly: GCA_026388245.1. GTDB lineage: Bacteria > Desulfobacterota > Syntrophorhabdia > Syntrophorhabdales > Syntrophorhabdaceae > MWEV01. The sequence goes on from JAPLKD010000138.1 coordinate 5,779, forward strand.
CTCCTCGCAAGGCACGCACAGGATACCGTCACGTAAAAGTCGCTCCCTCCCACGATAAAGCAGCCAGCGGCTGCTTTCAGGAAAGTCCTCACCGAATGTTTTAAGTCCGCGCAGATAGCGAACGTAAGGTTTCCGGCTCCAGCAGATCTATCCGGAGCGCCTGTGGAAAAAGCCTCTGGGTCAACCAGGTCTTGCCTGTACCGCGCGGACCAAGCAGGAAGAAGTGATCAGCGGGAGGTATAAAATATCGTGGTATTGATTCCATTTTGCGCCTCATAATAGCATAAACGATGCTATTATATAAGATATATTTCCAAAGTTAGCAATTAAAAATTATGAATATTGATAGAGTGTCGGGCCTCCGATTATACATAACCAGCCCACTCATTACCCTGTCCACATCATGCCCCTTTGTTACAAATTGCCCCAAAAAACGGCACTTTAAGCCTTAAAATTGGGTTTTTTCAACTCAAAACTTAACACTCATACGGTTTAATCCCGATTGATGAGGGACAACTCAACACTGCTTTTAAAGGGTTTGGTCCGACCCCAATTATGTTATCAGAATGTGCGGAGGAACATCTGTAAGTTAGCTTAGTCCGGCACAGAAGTGACGACATTGACAAGACCATATCGATAATGGTATTGTAATACGTAATCAATCGATGGAGGTAATGGTATGCAATCACCAAAATATCAAGTCGTTATACCAAAAACAGTACGAGAGGCATTAAATCTTCGCCCCGGTCAAAAAATGCAGGTTGTCGAATATGATGGACGTATCGAGCTTATACCGGAACGGGATATTAAAGAGCTCCGCGGATTTCTAAAAGGCATAAATACGGAATTTAAACGTGAGGAAGATAGGATATGAATATCGTTGATTCTTCCGGTTGGCTTGCATACTTCACAGATGAGCCTAACACCAAGCACTTCCTGGCCCCTTTAAATGATGCAGCTTCACTCGTTGTTCCAACGGTAACGATATATGAGGTCTTCAAGGTAGTCCTTCGGGAATCAAGTGAGAATAATGCACTACAAGCAGTCATTGCTATGCAGAAAGGAACAGTTGTGGATCTAACGATCACACTGGCGATCGCCGCTTCAAGGCTAAGCCTGGAGCATAATCTTCCAATGGCTGACAGTATTATTCTCGCAACAGCCAAGGCATTCAATGCCACCCTCTGGACTCAGGATTCAGATTTTCAAAATATCAGTAACGTGAAATATTTCCCCAAAAAATAAGAGAATAGTAGAAATACAGTTTTAAGTTTTGAGTGCTAAGTTTTATGTTATACGAATTGGTGTTTTCAACAGGGTTTGGTCCGACCCCAATCGATTTCAAAAACAGCACTTTAAGCCCCAAGGAAATGTTCCCTTCCACTCATCAGCTTCACATTTTTGACCCGTTCTACTGGCTCAATTCGCTTGATGTGCAAGGACGGAGGCTACCCGAAGATGTTCATACCTGCACATCACCCCTTTCGGGGACGCCCTGCTTCGCCATACAATGGGTCCCCGGTCGTTCCGTGAGTCAT
>JAPLKD010000139.1 GCA_026388245.1 Pseudomonadota bacterium
ATTTTTCAAAACAACACAGGGGGGGAAAGGAGATATCATCAATGAGTTCGGGTTTAAGTTGCTTGACCTCATCGGGCTTCTGGTTTCAGCAGCAATATTGGCCGGCATCGTCATTCATGTAATGTTAAGGATTATGGTAAGGATTATGGTAAAAAAATGAGTAATATATACCTCCATCCTCTCCCGTTGAGGATATGGCATTGGATTAATGCCTTCATTGTCTTTGTGCTCATCGTGACCGGCATCCAGTTAAGAATCCCTGATATCCACATTTTTGAGAGTTATGGTTTTGTAGTCCTGCTTCACAAGTATTTTGGCTTTGCATTGGCAGTATCTTTTGTTTTCTGGACCTTTTTTCATATATGTACCGGCGGATTTAAGAAACATTACCGCTTCCGCCTTAACGATATTAGAAATATGCCGCAACAGGCCCTCTACTATTCGTTTTCCATCTTTAAAGGAGGGGACAACCCATTTACACCCACTCCTGAAAACAAATTTAATGCCTTACAGAAAATTGCCTATTTCTCCGTCATGTTTGTATGTGTTCCTGTCATTACAATTACAGGTATTCTCTTCAGCGATATCCTCTATTTCTTCCCTTGGATCAGGGCTATCGGAGGGTTACGGATTCTCGATGCAATCCACGTTGCAGCAGCTTACATGTTTGTCTTCTATCTTCTTATTCATCTCTATATGTCAACACTGGGGCCAAAGGTTCACTCACATATAAAGAGCATGATAACGGGGTATGAGGAATAAGCAGGCGCAAAAGTATTGATGCAGCTTTTGCTATGATTCTTTGACACAAGTTGTCTTATCTGCTATCTAAAGGTTTATATTCATGAAATTCGCATACTTCCTTCCTGTCTTTGTTGTCTGTATTCCCTGGCCTACTTTAATACATTGTCCAGCCAGTCGAACAGGATCTCCCCCATGAGGCTGCGGTTCTCGCCGATGCAATGGCTGGAAGCGCCCTCTTCGAAGGCCGTAACCACCAGCTTCGACTTGGGGTTAGGCAGCTTGTCCATGCATTCCTTCTGCTGACGCTGGACTTCCTTGTCGGCGTATTCACCGGCACCCACCAGGAGCAGCATGGGGCAGGTCACTTTGGCCGGATCGAAGGTGAAACCCTTGTTGGCCGCAACCAACCCGGGAATATTGTCCATCTTCACACCCCAGCGGTAGGCCACCAGCTTGACCACATTGCGATGGAAGGAGTTGAATGTCTCCAGCACTTTGGGTGTTGTGGTGGCCACGGGCATGGTGGAGAAGAGGCGCTCCGCGTCCACTACCGCGGAGGTCACGGCCACGGCCTTGATCCGGGGATCGTTCATGGCGGTCTGGGGGGCGAAACCGCCGCCACCGCTGATGCCATAGGCGGCAAAGCTCTTGGGATCCACCTCCGGCCGCTTGAGGGCATAGTCTATGACAGCCGAAATAGGGTCGTTCATGGCGGGGCGGAAAAACTTTCCTTCCCAGGGAAGCAGGCCCTGGCCCGGCAGATCCACTGCGATGAAGTTGTAGCCGCGTTCAAAGGTTTGGGGCGCAATGTGGAACCAGAGATCCTCGGCGAACGTTTCCCCGCCTCCGATCATGAAAAGGGTGGGACGCGGGGCCCCGCTCTTGTCTGCTTTCCGGAAGTAGCCAGGGAGGACCGTGCCCTCGAAGGGAACCTCGATATACTCCAGGGGCGGATCCATCAACTCACCGGCCTTCCGGAGAAGACTGCGGCTGCGCTTGGCCACTTCCTTGACGCGGGCGTCATCGGGCAACATCGAGATGATACTGGCACGATAGTAGTAGGAAGCACGCTGTAGTTGTCTGATAGCGCTGATCTTATGGCCATCCACCAAGGCCTTTTCCGCTCTGGCCGCCAAGCGGTCAGCCGTCTTAATCCACTCTGCTTGCCAACTGGCGGCATCACCGTCCTTGATCTGACTCGCCGTGTAGTAGGCCTCGCCGATCTCGAAGCCATGGTTGCTGGTGGTCCCGAGGAGGAAGCCAAAGCTCCAGTCCATGTCCCCATCCTTGAAGTGATAGCGGATCGTGGGGTCATGGGCATCGAATGCTTTCTTCTGCTCCATGCCTTGGGCAGCTTTTTTGCTCACGGTCTTTTTCTTTTGCCCGGCAAAGGCTTTGTCAATACCGCCATAACCAGTCATGGCAACAGATACTAAAAATACGGCTACGACCATCAATATTTTTTTCAACATTTCATACTCCTCCTTGTTCTTTATATCTAATTTGGTGTTTTGCAGTTTTCACCTCAGGGCAGGCGCTCCCATACCAGGCTGACAACCCCCTGGACGCCGCCGAGGAGCAGGGGGTCGTCCATTATTAAAATGTCTTTAAATACTTATCTTTTTTTTGCCATTATCCAGTATGGATCTTTGAAGATTTCTTTTAGTGCTTGCAAGCTTTCGGGGCTTAATGTGGAGTCGGTCCAGTCTCGGTTGACAATCTTCTGGTTCTTGTCATGATGAATGGCTGCCTTAATTGCAGGGAAGTCGGTTTTTATACTTCTGAAGGCGTTGATCAACCATTGCGGTTGATCAGATCCGGTTGCCCTCCCGAACTGTGATAGCATAATCGGTTTTTGTGGGTGATTTTTCAGCATTTGCCTGTAGATTTCATGCATCAACTCATCAAGCATTGCGTTTTGACCTGGTGCAGCTGGATTTGTATCGTTTGAGAAGGTATTGATACCTATCCAGTCAACGTACTTATCGCCAAAATAGTGTCGTTCAGGATCATCCGCAAAACGTGTTATTGCATAAGGATTATATGCCTCCCATACCCATGTTGCATATTGGTTTGCCCCTTCATCTTCGAATATCTGCCAGATATGTCTCCATGCCGGGATGAGGTTTGGGCTTTGCCCCCAGTACCACCAATTTCCATTAGATTCTATCATTGTTGTAAAGAAGAAACCCCCGTGTGTTTTTCCAAACTTTGCGGCGCCCTGAGCAAAGTATTTGATGTATCTGTCGTGTTGACCCCGTGCAATCTCGTCGAGGCCAAGTCTTGCAGAGAACAGCCTTGAATATGCCCCAACTTCACCGGTCACATACGGTACAATACCTTTTCTGGAGATCACCTTAGCATCTGCTATTGGAAACCCCCGGTACAACAACGCCCTGCCAAAGCCGAAAATAAATGGTTTTGCACCAAGGGCATCCTCGTAGAATGTGATGCTGTTGACGATTGGATATTTTTCCTTCAGGCTCTCGAAAAAGTCTCTTTCTTTTTTGAGCATTTCTACATATTCGTCTACATTTTTTGCCCTGTTTGCTATTTCTCCGATTTTACGCTCTGCTATTGGGTTGGACATAAGCTCAGACAGTTTATAAAGTCCCACAAAACAGCCTTCTCTGGGAGGCTGTACTTTGTTGTACGGTAGTGGTGGATAAACTATTGGCCCTGACTTTCTCGTTGTATGTGTTTCAGCTGTGGCGAATCCGGCAATCATTTCAAAACCGCTTGCAATAGCCACGAAGCCGACCCCTGCCTTCAAAAACTCCCTTCTGTTCATATCTGGGGTAGTGAAAAGATTTCTTCGATTTCTTCCAAGGTCGTACAAGCTTTTCATAATTCCCTAATCACTCCGATTATTGATCCCTTCCGGCATTCAGCCTCTTCCGTAATCTGGTTTCTTCGGCCGTTGCATAAGGGGGCAAAGGTTGCTATACGCCGCTATCTACTTGGCCAGCATGGTACTTGGCAACAATTCCACTTCTTCAAACTCGGCACTATAGCCGTCACTTTTATCTATAGCCGGTTTCCCATCTTTGGTCAACCACCTATAAGAGATGGAAGGGAGTTTTCCGCCTTTCCACCGTTCGACGCACGTGAAGTCAGATGTGGGAACAGGAGGACATGAGATTACGCTGTAGTCATTAGCCCTGGCTTTATCATTGATGAAAGCAATCTCAATGCCTTCCTTGGTCCATTTGGTAAGGAAGATGTGGGCTAATGCACCCTGTTTGCCCGCGTACCGGAATTGCCCTCTGTACACTTTCCCCACCATAAACCGGAAATCATTCGGAATACCCGCAAGGTCAAATATGACGCCAGAGAGATCCACTTCCCGAGGGCCAGGGAACAATATCATCTTTTTCCCGTCTTCAGAAAAGACAACTTTCGGATTCAATGACTCACTTGTCTTTTCCATCGTAGTGTAGTTGGTGTTTCCCGTACCCCCGTGACGATAGGATCCTTCCATCTTCCCCTTTTTCAACGTAAACTGAACATTGTTGGTACCCATATTCCACTTCAGTATTGGCTCCTTTCCGGGCACATACTCGGCACTCAGGCTGGACCATCCGGCTTTGTTCTGATCATAGTATCCATAACCGTAGTAAATTTTGGCTTTTGCCGGCACAGAGATCGTGTCAACACACCGAACTACCAAGGCGGTATTCTGACGATTAGGATTATCCCACTTTCCCCTCCATACACCGATAAGTTCTTTGATCTCAGGCACATCCTTTGAGCTTTTGCAGGTCGTCATGTTGCTCCGAAGAGGAAGATCCTTAAGGACAGTCTGATCGACAATGCTTTGAGCGCCAGCCCATTGAACGTATGACAGGAAGAATAACAAAATACCGACGATCACCCGACATTTCATAAAAAACCACCTCCTTATTCAGTTTTTGTTGCGTGCCCAACAATCAAGTATACATAAATAATTCTGTACAATATCGGCTGATCGATTTTTACAGAATTCTTCTGAGATATCAAAATATCAAACAATATAACTCCGTGAGGGCATAGTTGACTGTCGCGACATACTCCTCAATTCTATGCTTTGATTTTTTTCCGTTCACGTTCCATTGACTCCCTCGCCCATAGATTCATTGTCCTTCAATGCTATTTTGAATTCAAGTAAAAAACACTTAAAAGATTATCGAATACGGTTTAAAATGTTGTATATTTCAAAAATGTTACAGACACTCGCTTTCAGCTATACGTAGCAAATCCTGTTTTTACTTGTGTTATTATCTACTTACATCCTGTTTTCCTCTTACCCATTTTACCTCGCTTACCATGTTCTTCCTCGTTGCCGGAGCCATGATCAAATATATTTATGTTCGACCAACCAATCGGCAGATTAGGAAAGAATGCAAAGCGAAAAAGGTCTTTCCAGCCTGATTCTACGAAGCGAAGATTCCCTGAAGCCAGGAACAGAATGTGGCAGGAGTAATAAAGCTGACATTGGTAGCCCCAACCGATATTATCTCCTCAAGGGAGCGATTGAGAAGGGCGAACCTTTCGGGTGCATAGGCGTCAATGAAGCTGCGGGAGGATTTGGAGAGCCTGGGCTGGGTAAGTCCGGTAAATTTCACTTCTATACCGAAAGATTTACCGCCGTATTCAATGACAAAATCCACTTCAGCGCCCGCTTTACTGCGCCAGAAGCGGATCGATCCCAAAAAAGGCATGTTTTTTTGCAACTCAGTGAATGCCCAGTTCTCAAAGAGTTGTCCTGCATCAGCCCTCAGCGAGAAGTCTTCAGAAAAGCTGTTGAGCAATTTATTCCGTATGCCGTTGTCAATGAAGAATATTTTTATAGCGCCGGTGATCTCTCTTCTCTTTCCTCCGGCGAAGGGTCGAAGAACTTTTATAACATGGCTTTCTTCGAGGATTTCAATGTGGGAGCTGACTGTCCCGACGCTTGTATTGCACAACGATGCTATTTCGGAGAGATTTACCATACTGCCCGTCTGAATGGCAAGGAGGCTGAGGAGTTTCCGGAAGGCATCGACGCGCTTTATTCTGTAAAGATCAGATGCATCCCTCAATATGAAAGCCTCGACGAGGTCATTAAGGAGTTCGATCTTTCTTTCCCTCTTCGGCGCAAGATGCACAGCAGGGTAACTCCCGTAAAGAAGTTGATCTGTGACTATCCGGTCAATGGAGGCAAGGACGGCTGCAGCACTGCCGGGAGGTTCGTTATTCAAAAGCTCCTGAAGGCTGAAGGGATAGAGTGTAGTCCTTTGCGCCCTTCCTGCGAGGGATTCCCGTGTCTTGCTCCTGAGATCGAAGGAAGAAGAGCCGATAGCAAAAACTGAAAACCCTGTTTTCGCATCGACGAGACCCTTAATGAAAAGTCCCGCTTCTTCCATGTGTTGAATCTCGTCAATAAATATTGCCCTTATGAATGGATACCCTTTTTCAATAAGAGACATGAGGTCGAAGGAAGACTTGAAGCCTATCCGGAAAAGAGGATCTTCCATATTGAGAAAGAGTACGTGCGGGAATATGTCCTGAAGGAGGTGCCACAGGAGGGTGGATTTCCCCGACTGTCTTGGCCCGACAACGAGAAGTGCTCTGGTGGTTTCTAAGGATACGGCTTCAGCAGTCCTGTGAATATATGGGGCGGGAAGGTATTTTGCGGGGAGGGCTTTTGTTCCGCCCGACTGCACAAGCCAGGGGTTGAACTGAATAATCCGCTGGTTAAGCTCGGAGGTAAACATGATAATTAAAACTATCATGGCTAATATAAAGTGTCAATACAAATTAGCCCGTATAATAGATTCCTACGGGCAAGCCGTGGTACCGCTCAGGGTTTTGAGCCAGGCATCTAATCGCTCGCATCCGAGTTTCAGCATATCCAGGCTGTTTGCATAGGAAAAACGGACATGCGAACCGGCTTTGTAGAAACCGAAGTCATAGCCGGGCGTCAAGGCAACCTTTGACTCCATTAATGCCCTCTCTACAAACTCCATGCTATCTATGCCCCATTTGTCTATACCAGCATAGGCATAGAAGGCTCCTTCAGGGTCTATTGGAATGTGAAAACCCATACCCTTGAGTCTTGGAAGCATAAAGTCCCGTCTTTCCTGATAGGTCTTTCTCATCTTTTCCAGGTCATCCTCAACATGGAAGGCCTGCAGGGCTGCATACTGAGATATAGACGGAGCTGATATAAAAACGTTCTGGGCAACCTTCTGAATGGGCCTCACCAGTTCCTCCGGCACAACCATCCACCCGAGCCGCCACCCGGTCATGGCGTGGGTCTTGGAGAAGCCGTTGATTACTATTATGTCATCCGAGATGGTGAGCGCTGTTTTCGGTCTTTCTTTGTAATAAAGTCCGTTATACAGTTCATCAACAATGAGGATTTTACCTTCTGAGGCGATATATTGATAGAGATTGGCCATTGTTTCTTCCCTGTATATGTTTCCTGTAGGGTTCGAAGGGGTTGAGATAAGGAGGATATGGGGTAGCTTTTTTAAACCTTGAAGGTGATCAACCGTAACCTCAAAGAAGGTTTCTTCAGTGATAGGTATGGGGATAATTTTAGAACCGACTATGAGTGCAAAATTTTTATAACAGGGGTAGCCGGGGTCTGAAATTGCCAGCGTTCTCCCGCTGTCAAGCAGGATTGCTGACAGCAGCAAAAATGCGCCCGATGCCCCGTTCGTAATAATAATCCTCTCGGGGGGTACGTTCACCTTGTCTGTTTTTAGATAATGTTCTGATATTGCCTCCCTCAGTTCGGGTATTCCAAGGCTGTGGGTGTAGAATGTCCGGTTTTCCCGGATTGCCCGGATTGCCTCTTCTTTTACGTTGAGAGGGGTTGCAAAATCAGGCTCTCCCACTTCCATGTGTACAACATGTTCGCCCTTCCTCTCAAGTTCTTTTGCCTTTTCAAGGAGTTCCATCACATAGAAGGGGGTGATTCTATTGGCCCGGCTGACAGTAGTAATGGGTTTTCTGGTGCTGGATTTTTCATTTCCACGGTTAGTCATAAAGGCAATTTAGCAAAATATCATGCGCCATGTCAAACAAGACATGAAAAACCCTTTATGGAACCACAGATAAAGGCGGATAAATGCGGATGGATTATTTTTTATGCCCGCCGCGCAAGCGGCATGGGTGTGGACTGTATTAACGGTTTATCACAATACAGGACACAGATTAAATCATCATATCTTATTCATCTGTGTTTATCCGATTTTATCTGTGGCTAAATAATCATAGTATTTTTGGCAAAATGTCTGTTATTATTAAGGTTATACATGGAAATTATCGACATTCATACCCACGGCATCGGCGGCTATGATACCGGGGACAGCACTTCAGAAGCTATTCTGAAAATGGCTGAAATCCATGGTGCTCATGGTGTCAATGTGATTATTCCTACCATCTATTCCGCACCGATTCATGTAATGCGGGAAAACATGGCGGCAGTCAAAAAAGCGATGGAACAACAGAGAGCGGACAACTCAAAACTCAACACTCAAAACTCAACACTGCCTTCCCTTATTTTCGGGGTGCACCTCGAGGGCCCTTTTCTGAACCCATCCCGCTGCGGAGCACTCGATGCCTCATCATTCCTGAAGCCGGATGAATCCGTGCTGAAAGAACTCACTGAAGGCTTCGCGGACATGGTGAAAATCATTACCATTGCCCCTGAGTTGGAGGGTTCATTAAAACTTATAAAACAGGCAAGGGGCGTGGGGATCAATGTCAGCATGGGCCATTCCGATGCCACGTTTAATGAGGCAGAAGAGGGGTTCCATAGAGGGGCAAGGGGCATAACACACATTTTCAATGCCATGCGCAGTATCCATCACAGAGAACCGGGTATTGCAGGATTTGGTTTGTCCAACCGGGATGTCTTTATAGAACTTATTGCCGATCCGTTCCACCTCCATTCTGAAATGATAAGAATAATATTTGCCATTAAAAATCCTGACAAAATAATCCTCATCTCCGACTCAACGAAAGAGGCGCAACGCCTCTCCCGAGAAATGTCAGAGGTCAAGAGTCAAACACTTAAAACTCAAAACTTATACGGTTCAATCCCGACGGAGGAGGGACAACTTAAAACTGTCCTGCCGATCCAGGCAGGACTCATACGGGGCGGCGCCATGACTGTCACAGAATCAGCACATCGGCTTATTGATATGGGTTTTGATGAAGAAATAGTTTTGAAGTGTATTACTGAAAATCCAGCAACATATCTGGGAATTAGCTATCAGCTAATATTGTTTCTCTGGTTTATTATGTTTCTTTAGTTTCTTTTGTTTTATAACAAGACAAACAAGAGAAACCGGAAAAACTAAAGAAACATACTTTTTTATCAACTATGAAAAATGAAGTTTCCATTTGAATTACCGCCTATATTACGCTAAGTTAAATACTCATGAGTGACCAGCCAACCAATAACGCAAAATACACCCCCTGGTTTGTATGCATCGTTGCCCTGTTTACAACATGCCTCATCACATCGAATATTACCGCCGTAAAATTAATCAGTATATTCGGGCTGATTGTTCCTGCCGGCATTATAATATTCCCTCTAAGTTATATATTTGGCGATGTGCTGACCGAAGTGTACGGCTACCGCAGAGCCCGCTCCGTCATCTGGCTCGGGTTTTTCTGCAACCTCATGACGGTCATCGCAATCTGGCTTGGGCAGATACTCCCAGCAGCATCATTCTGGGATGGACAACCAGCTTACGAGCGCATATTGGGGTATACTCCCCGCTTGCTGGCGGCTTCATTTGCAGCATATCTTGCGGGCGAGTTTGCCAATTCCTTTGTCCTTGCAAAAATGAAAGTGGCAACCAAAGGCAGGTTCTTATGGGCACGCACCATAGGTTCCACTCTGGTGGGACAGGGGCTTGATTCATTCGTCTTTATGCTCATAGCCTTCATCGGGGTAATTCCTCCCAACGCCCTTGCGAATGCAATCATTACACAGTGGCTCGTAAAATCAGCCTATGAGGCAATACTCACACCCCTGACTTACCGGATCGTAACCTTCCTCAAACGTCATGAAGGGATTGACGTATACGATCACACCACGCGGTTTAACCCTTTCCTTATTATGGAGTAACATTCATGAAAAAGGCTATCGTTCTCTGCGGCGGGGGTATTGACTCCACCACTGCCATGGCTATTGCAAGGCAGGAAGGTTATTCAATTCACCGGACAGCAGGGCCTAAGGTTTTCCCCATTCCTTCCAGTTCAAACCTGTTTTCTTTTCCCAATCTGACTCGAATTTTTCGGTGAAGAACCCGTGCAATTTTTCAAAAAGCAGTTTCCAACCGGACTCGAACTCGTAATTGAGCACGTCTTCAATGAACGGGACGATTTCGCCAAGTTTTTCCTTGGGAAGGTATGCCCGCGCACCCATTTCATGTGAGCGTTTCAGGGCTTCAGCGCTTAATGCATGGGCAGTAAGCATGGCAACCTTCATGCCCTTCTTCACAGCAAGTTCCAGGAGGTCAAAACCACGTACCCCCATAATATCGAGTATGACCACATCGTAGTTACTGGATTCCAGCTTCTTTACTGCACTCTCATATGTGGTAGCCTTGTCAAAGGCACACTTTGGACAGGCCTCAATTATCTCTTCTTCTAAGACTGTCAAAACATCGGGTTCATCATCCACTGCTAAAATCTTTTTTCCGTCTAAAACAGATTCCTTCATGACGCTCTCCTCCTTTATATTTTTAAGTTTGAAGGGGCGGAATCCGGACTGTAAAACACGTCCCCTTTCCTTCCCCGCTTGTCAGGGTAATCTTGCCTTTCATCGTATCAATAAGGGTTTTCACACAGGAAAGACCGAAACCAAGCCCCCTTTCATCGCCTTTTGGTTTGTCTTTCGCACAGAGGAACCGCTTAAAAATATAATCCTGTTTCTCCGGTGGTATACCGGACCCATCATCTTCAACCATTACAACAAGATCTTCATCACCGCTGATGGATATATTGACACGCTGTCTGCGATATTTCAACGCATTTGTAATGAGATTCCTGATGATCTGCTGAAGCTTTTTCTGGTCATGGGTGAAGGAGGATGCACTGTATTTTCCTTCAATGTGCACAAAAACCCCGTTATCTTCAAGAAGTTCAAAAAAATCATCAGAAAGGTCTACTGAAGATAATTTTTCCACCATACCCGGGTCAATGATCTCCATGGCCTCAGAAAGCGAATCCCTGAGGATATGCGGAATCGAACACTGTTCCTTCCTGAATAACCCCTCTTCAGAGCGGTAGACCTCTATCATCTCATGGAGAAAGGACTGTGCCTTGTTCGCATTCCGTAAAATCATATTGAGGGCCTTCCGCTGACGGTCATTCAATGGACCGTATCTGTCTTCTTTATTCAGAAGGTTGTTAATGCTTGTAGATGCTATCGATAAAGGCCCTGTAAGATCATGTATCAACAGGTCAATCAAAGAATCTCTCTCATTCATGTTGTTCCCCGTCTCCTACCTCTGAAAAACTATGATGCATATCCTGTGCTGTCATGTTTTATAACATTTTTTAACGTATCGGGAAAGGACACAATAAAAAACCTGATGCTGGTTACCGGATACTCAACACTGGTTCAAACCATCCAAGATCAAGCATTATACCTTTGTCATCAGCTAATATTGTTTCTCTGGTTTATATAGTTTCTTTAGTTTCTTTTGTTCTATAACAAGACAAACAAGAGAAACCAGAAAAACTAAAGAAACATACTTTTTTATTCAAAAGCCAGTATCCAGAATCATAACTAACGGGGTACGGCAACTCCATAAATATCCTTTATTACCTGTTCGGAAAATCGCTGCATATTCACACTCATGCCACGGGCAAACTCATCAGGTGAATGTTCTTTAAGAGATTCCTCAAAATGGTAACGCTTTTGAAATACTACCCTTTTGGTGAGTTCCTTCTGACTTCCATCAATAAATGACACATTTGTCTTAAGGACTGCCTTCAAGTTATCCTTTTCCATTGTTTCTAAAAACTCCTCGACTCCACCCTCAACAATAAACCTTGTTCCCTCTATGTCACGATACGAAAAAACTGCCGGAAAAACATTCGCTGCCCTCAAATCGCGGGTCAGGTAATCAGTCACCATATCGCCGGGGTTTACCCTCCAGCGGTTATAGTTGTAAGCAGCAAGTTTATATGGCTGCGCCCTGTATACCATTGCCTGGGAATTGAATGATTGGGCCACAGGGAATCGCTCAACTTTAATCGATTCACCAATACGGACAAGGGACTCAACAGTGGGCGGGGCGTATTCCAGAGAGTACTGCTCAACGAGATGAGGCGCCTTCGATCGTCCGAAACAACCGGCGACAATAAATACGATCGCGATGATAAAGCTCATTTTTACAAAATTAATGGTTTTTCCCCTTTTCATCCTATCCCCCATTTTCTGTTTCTCCGGTTTGTTCGGTTTCTCTGGTTTGTTTAGTTTCTCTGGTTTCTCTTGTTCTCTCATCTTTAATGTTTCAAAACCAAAGAAACTATAGAAACTATAGAAACTATAGAAACATTTTCCTCCCCGCTATTTCCCTGTCGGCGGTTCGCTGAAAATAATATCAGACGGGTCAGCGTTGAGTCTGTTCAACAGGTTTTCAAGGGTCTCCGAGGCTCGTCTCAAATTCTCGCTCGTTATTTGAATTTCAGCAGCTACAACCTGGGTCCTCCTTGCCGCATGATCCACGAGACGGTTTGCCTTATCCGCTGTATCTGCAATATTTAAGGCGCTAATCTCCTTATTTACATTCTCAACAGCCTTTTTTGCGCCGGCAATAACATCCCGTGCATCCTTGAGCATATCCTCAACCACACCTTCCTTTTCCAGCATTGTGTTTATTCTATTCGACATATTCTCAAGGTTGGCCGCTGCATTTGCTAAATTTGCTACCATGCCCTTCATTTTAGAATCGTTCACAAAGGTTTCGATCGTTTTTGTCGTAGATTTTATCTGATCTGATATGCCCTTAAAATCAAGCTGGTTCGCCTTCTCAACAACACTGTGCACACCTGTAATAAATTTTTGTATATCTGACGGGATGGACGGTATGACGGGATCGTTTGTGGGGAAATGTATTTTTGGTGTAAGTTTTGCGTAAGAAGGTTTCATCTGTTCAAGTCCCACAAAGACAAGGCCGGTTATCCCTGCCATTTCAAGTTTTGCCACAATAGTGTTAGACATATCAGCCTGTAAATTAATCTTCATTGTTACTTCCACGAGCTTGTTGTCCGGCGCCAGACCGATCTTTGTAACCCACCCTACATCAACACCCTGATACTTTACGCTTGAATCTATTTGTAGCCCTTGTACAGACTCTTCGAAATAGGTAACAAATGTATCGCCTTTTTGAAAATATTTGGAGGCGCCTACCCAGATGACTATACTTACTCCGATTAAGGTGCCTATTACTACGAAGAGACCTACAGTAAACAACGGCTTTTTTCTGGACATTTATATTCCCTTTTTACGTCTGTTAATGTGTTGCCTTTCTGTTAAAAAAGTTGGTTACCCGTGGATTCTCCGAATGCTCTTTTAATTCCCGGGGGTCTCCTTCTGCTATTATACCCTTTTTGCTCTTATCGAGCATAATTATTCTATGGGCAACATTAAAAATTGACTCAAGCTCATGGGTCACTATGACCATTGTAGTGCCAATGCCTTTGTTGAGGTTTCTTATAAGCATGTCAAGTTCAGCAGATGTTACAGGGTCAAGGCCTGCCGAGGGTTCATCAAAAAAGAGCACCGTAGGATCCAGCGCTATAGCCCTCGCAATGCCTGCCCTTTTCTTCATACCGCCGGATAATTCAGAGGGAAGGTGGTTTTCATACCCTGAGAGACCCACCATGCCGAGCTTCGTTTTTACTATAGGGTCAATGATTTTTAAAGGGAGACGGGTAAATTCCATGAGAGGGAGCGCCACATTTTCGTATAATGTCATTGAGCCAAAAAGTGCGCTCGATTGAAAAAGCATCCCCATACCTCTCCTCAGTTTTCCCATCTCGTTATCATCTGCACTCGTAATATCAATGCCGTTAATAGTTACCCTGCCCGAGGCAAGCTCATGCAAGCCGATCATGTGCTTCAGGAGTGTCGACTTCCCGCACCCGCTCCCGCCAAGAATGATAAAAATTTCGCCCCTGTATACTTCAAAATTCACGTTCTCAAGGATAGTGTCATCCCCAAAACGGGCCGTAAGGTTCTCAACAACGATTATCGGGTCAGTGCTTAAAACACCTGCTTCAAGTTTATTCATTTCTATCATTTTAGCTATCAGCTAATATTGTTTCTCTGGTTTCTTTCGTTTCTTTAGTTTCTTTTGTTGTACAACAAGACAAACAAGAGAAACCAGAAAAACTAAAGAAACATAAATTATTATCCATCCTTTCACCTTTCACCTTTTACCTTTCACCTTTCGCATTTATTCAATATAACTCAACAGGACTGCAAAAATCGAATCAACAGCTATGATGAGGAACAGGGCTGCCACTACAGCCGAGGTCGTCGCATTACCCACATCCTGCGCGCCACCCCTTACCATGAACCCCCTCTGACATCCAATCCCTGCGATGAGTATTGCAAGGACCACCGATTTTATCATGCTCGTCACAATGTTAAATATGGTTATCGCCTTTATTGACTGCTGGACATAGGTGTACACCGTTAAGTCGAGAAAAAAGACGCCTATCACCAATCCGCCGATAATAGCAAAAAGGTCGGCAAATAACGTGAGGAGAGGAACAACCATAATCGCAGCAAAAATTTTCGGTATCGCAAGAAACCTGATAGGATTAAACCCCATTGTGATTAACGCATCCACTTCTTCGTTTACCTTCATGGTGCCAATCTCTGCCGCAAAGGCCGAACCTGAACGACCTGCCACAAGAATCGCTGCCATGATCGGGCCTAACTCCCGTACCATGGCCAAGCTTAAAAGCGATGGAACATATATGTTTGCGCCAAATTGTTTAAGCTGCAACGAAGACATGAAGGCAAGGATCAGACCCAACAGAAAGGTGATGAGCCCAACGATCGGAAGCCCGTCCACACCCACCTTTTTCATGTAGACAATCACATCGGTCCATCTCACCGAGCGTAGATGGAACAGAGAATATATGATTTCTAAAGTAAGCTCTCCACCAAAGGCGATAACCTCTATGATGTCGTCATAAAAACCGATGCTTGCCTCACCTATACGCTCAAAAAATCCTGTTGTCCTTTTTTCCGGTATGATAGGGCTTGTACTAAGTGCGTCCCGATCAAGGAGGGTCATTATCCCCTTTACCTTATCGGACATGTTCAGGTATGCGAATGGTACGGACTTTCTTTTCGCTTCATTTTCCAACTGAATTAGCAACAGCGCACCTGCGCTATCCAGATACTCAACACTTCCAAGATCAGTGGTAAGTTTCGAAGGGTGCTTCTCTTCAAGAAGCGTTTTTATCTCAGGCAGCATCAGGCTTATAGTATCCAGCGACGCACTGCCGGAGATGGAGAGGGTAATATTACCGCCCTTCTCTCCTGTAACCGAAAGGGCATATTGATCATGTGGCATATGTTATTTATATCACAACGATGTATAAATATGAATAGTTTAAAGCTATCAGCTACCAGCCAATATTGTTTCTCTGGTTTATATTGTTTCTTTAGTTTCTTTTGTTCTATAACAAAACAAACAAGAGAAACTAAAGAAACATACGTTTTTATCAGCCATCAGCTATGAACTTTCTTTTTTGCCCTGATCCCTGTTTCCTATCTTCTGCCGTGAACCGTGAACCGTGAACAGTTTCTAATTAGTTTTTATTCCATATTTCTTTATCTTGTAGCGCAACATGCGCTCGCTGATGTCGATCGCAGATGCTGCCTTTGTCTGTACCCAGTCTGCCTTGATGAGGGCCTCCAATATCATCTTCTTTTCCATGGACTCAACCACATCTTTTATGCCCCCTCCGGCAGGGGCTTGATCCGCTGCAGAGAAGAAAGGCAGGTCCTCTTTCGATATATATTCACCCCTGGTGAGCACCACAGCCCTCTCTATAATATTTTCAAGCTGACGCACATTTCCCGGATAATCATTCTTAATAAGGATGTCTCTTGCCTCATTTGTGAACCCCTTTATTATCTTTCTGTGCCTGTCGTTATAACGCTTCAGGAAGAAATTCATGAAAACCGGTATGTCCTCCCGCCTCTCCTGTAAAGGGGGGACGCGAATTGTCACCACATTAAGCCTGTAATAAAGGTCATCCCGGAATGTGCTTTTCTTTACCTCTTCTTCGAGGTTCCTGTTTGTGGCTGTAATGATTCGTACATCTATTCTGATTGGATGCAGTCCTCCCAGCCTTTCCACCTCTCTCGCCTGAATCACCCTGAGCAGCTTCGATTGCAACAGGAGTGGCATATCGCCTATTTCATCAAGGAAAAGTGTCCCCTTGTTTGCCAGCTCAAACTTACCGACCTTTCTCTGGAATGCGCCGGTAAATGCACCTTTTTCATATCCGAAGAGTTCACTTTCAAGGAGGTTGTCCGGGATAGCCGCACAGTTGACCTTCACGAGTGGCTGGTCCTTTCGCTCACTTAGTTCGTGAATGAGGTCTACAACGAGTTCCTTACCTACACCGCTCTCTCCCTCGATGACGCAGGTGGAGTCGGTTTTTGCAATCCGCACGATTAGGCTTACGACTTCATTCATCTTGTCGCTGGTATAGATAAAATTTGCCGTTTTAAGCCTGCCCTGAAGTACTTCCTTTAGCACTTTATTTTCATGGACAAGGTGCCTCTTTTCTTCGATTTTTTTGATCTTGAACAGAAGATCTTCAAGATCAATGGGTTTTGTCAGATATTCTGATGCGCCTGATTTGAGCGCATCTACAGCATTTTCAATACTCCCGTAAGCTGTAATCATTATTATTTCAGCTTCCGGGTTCATCCCTTTGAACTGCTTAAGGAGCGTCAGCCCGTCGGTATCGGGAAGCTTAAAATCAAGCAGCACAATGTCAATGGGTTGTTCTTTAAATATCTGGAGTGCATCGGCGCCATTTCCGGCTCCGGCTGCACCGAAGCCTTCCTTCCTGAGAAGATCCTCAAGAAGTGACCTCTGTACATCCTCATCTTCGACAATTAAAATGTTGGCATGTTCCATTTTTAATACCCCGGTAGATTAGTTGTTAGCTCATGGCTGATAAAAACGTATGTTTCTTTAGTTTCTCCGGTTTCTCTTGTTTGTTTTGTCATAGAACAAAAGAAACTAAAGAAACAATATAAACCAGAGAAACAATATTGTCTCATAGCTGATTCAACGAGGTTACGAAGATACAACGTTACGCAACTTCTGATTTTCACTTTTCACTTTTCACTTTTATTCTCTACGCTCTGCTTAACCGGTACAGTTAAGCAGAAGGTTGTCCCCTTCCCTGTCCCGCTCGTTACTTTTATATCGCCGCCATGGTCCCTGATAATCATGTATGAAATGGGCAACCCGAGTCCCATGCCCTTGTCCTTGGTTGTATAATAATACTCAAATATTTTCCCCGTGTCCTTTTCCTTAATACCTTGGCCCGTGTCCTTTATGGAAATTTCGACCATGTCTCCGGCTGTTTTAGTTGATATTTCTATATACCCGCCGTTATGAATGGATTCTATCCCGTTTAAAACTATATTATAAAAGGCCTGCTTCAGTCTCTCTTTTTGAGTCTCCACAAAACATTCCCGGTCAATATCGTTGATTAATTCGACTCCGCTCGTACTCGCCTTCTCCCTGATAATAATCAGTACTTCATCAACTATAGCATAAAGATTCTCATTCAGGAATGGCGCCTGTGATTTCGTTGAAAGGAGAAATTCCTCAACAATCCTGTTAATCCGGGAAAGTTCGTCTCTCATGATATCTATAAACCTGTCATATTCCTGCTTCTTCCCCCCCTCTGGGGTAAATTCCCGCTTGAGCCGCTGCACAGACATACTCACGGCATTCAGCGGGTTCCGAATCTCATGTGCCATGCCCGAGGCAAGTTTACCCAGCGATACGAGTCTTTCCTTCAGGGCCAGTTCCTTTTCCATGGTCCTCATCCGCTCAGAATAGCGCCTTTCCAGGTAAAATATGATGTAAGTGCTGAGGGCGCCTGATATAACGAGAAACACCAAGATAAAGACAAAATTGACTGTTGTCCTCCGTAAGATATCTCTTGCGAGGTCTTTTGAAAGGAGAACTTCCACAGAGAATCCGGGGAGAAACCTCGATTCAAGGGGTTTATTAAGGACAAAACGCGACGTGGAAGCATTCTCTTCGAGTGATGACGCATATTGCATTCCTTTTTTATCATAGATATTTATACCGGCAATATTGAGTCTTTTTTCCTCCCTGTCAAGTATCTCTTTTACGATATGTCTTGTTCTGAGGGTTTCCAGTTCTTTTTCATCCAGCCAGAAAAACACAAAACGTTCCGATACCTTGATACCCATCAAGAGAGATTTATTTGTCCCGTTAGGCATTTTCACAAATACTTCTTCTTTTCCGGACATAAGCCTTTTTATATATGAAGGTTGGATTTGCATAGCGCCTTTTTTCAGCACCACCACACCTTTGTGGTCCAATACCACAATATTTGCAACGGGTATTTTCTGGATTGCGTCTATTGATGCGGTCTTAAAAAAGGTATACAGGTCCTCGATAATCTCTTCATCATACACCAGAACATTAAGAAAATTCGGGGTGATGATAGAAGGTGATACGTCGAGAAGACTCAGGTATTCGAGATTTATGTCAATTTCTCTTCTGATGTGATTGACGATTATCTCGGCTTCGCTCTTCAGTAATGCTTCTATATTTTTCTGGATGACCCTGAACTGAACAAATCCGGTTATAGTAATGAGGACAAAAAAAATGGCAAATAGCAGGGATGGGAATATATAAGTCTTTTTATCTCCCATACCCTCTCATTCCCGGTGGACGCATCATCCTGCGCCTCTCTGAAGTGCAAAAGTTATTATATTTTTCCCTTTGTTCGTTGTTCAATGTCCTCGACACTTCCCCTCTGTACTGGTTATAGAGGTTTTCCCTCGACCTCTCAATATCTGAAATCTCGTTCTGGAGCTTTTCAATCCTTTCCGTATTGCCCGGCTGGTTCCTGAAAAGCTCTTTCAATTCCAGCCTTTTTCTGACGGCTTCCTGCTTCGTTGAACGCCAATCGTTTATATATTTCTTCTTTATCTCTTTCATCTTCATCTTCTGGGAATCGGTAAGCTGAAGTCCCTTCTCGAAGTCAGCATATGAATCCTGTGCGAAGAGGGGGGGCGCAAAAAGGAGAAAGAGGAGAAGGGCAACTATATATCTCACGGATTTACCGGCACCCATACCTTATGTGATGGAACCCATTTCCTGCCAATCCACTGGCCCGGGACATCGACCCATTGACCGGGCGGGGACTGCAAAGGGGCCTGGGTGACCATATCAGTCGATGCATAAGCTACTTGCTGCTGAGCTGGTACAGTTCTCACATTATTCACATGCTGATCAAGTGCATTCCCGGCAATCATGCCTGCAAGCGCTCCCACGGCCGTCCCTATCAATGTACCCGCCGTATTGCTTCCGATAATCTGACCTCCAATAGCGCCAAGGCCTGCACCGAT